>CACMIG010000001.1:0-250217 GCA_902613705.1 uncultured SAR86 cluster bacterium
GAGTGGGATGAAAATGACGGCATTTCATATGAAACCAGAAAGAATCTCTCTCAAAAAGTATTTGCTTTAATGGCCAATTACAATAAATCGATATCTGATTACCTCAAAGCAGAGGTTAAAAATATACATTCCTATAATTTCTCAAGTAATGTTAGTCTTAGATATGGTGAAAATCCTCATCAAAATGCAACCCTTTTTACTTTTGATAATCTAAAAAACAAAAATATTGCTAATGCTGAAATTATCCAAGGAAAAGAGCTTTCATATAATAATATTGTTGATGCTGACGCTGCTTGGGAATGTGTTAGGGAATTTAGTAATCCTGCTTGTGTTATTGTTAAGCATGCTAATCCATGTGGTGTTGCTGAGGCAAAATCAATCAATTTAAAACAGATCCAACCTCTGCATTTGGAGGAATCATTGCTTTCAATAAGAAATTAGATAAAGAAACAGCAAATGAAATAAATCAAAGACAATTTGTTGAATTGGTAATAGCTCCAGATTATGAAAAGGATGCGATTAAAGAGTTTTCTTCTAAAAAAAATATAAGAGTCCTTAGAGTTGATTTAGATCAAGATAATCCTTATCCAGGAACAATTAAGAAAGTCTCTGGAGGTATTTTGATCCAAGATGATGATACAAAAAAGTTAGATGCTAACGAACTTAGATGTGTTACCGAAAGAAAGCCCTCAGACGACGAGCTTGATGATCTTTTATTTGCATGGAAAGTGGCTAAATTTGTAAAAAGTAATGCCATCGTTTATGTAAAGAATAAACAAACTATCGGCATAGGGGCTGGTCAAATGAGCAGAGTTATTAGTGCAGAAATTGCCAACTTAAAGGCCAAAGAAGAGGGATTGGAAGTAAAAAATGCTGTAATGGCATCGGATGCATTTTTCCCATTTAGAGATGGAATAGATAAAGCAGCCTCAAGTGGAATTGCTGCAATTATTCAACCAGGCGGGTCTATAAAAGATGAAGAAGTAATAGCTGCAGCAAATGAACACAACATTGCAATGATGTTTACTGGAATGAGGCATTTTCGACACTAATGAAAGTTCTGATAATTGGTTCAGGTGGAAGAGAACATGCTTTGGCCTGGAAATGTGCTCAAGATGATATCGTCAAACATGTTTTTGTTTGTCCTGGTAACGCAGGAACTCATCTAGAGAATAAAGTAAGCAATGTTGAGCTTAACTTAAATGAATTTAGCACAATAGAAAAATTTTGTTTAGAAGAAAAAATAGAGCTTGTCATTATTGGTCCAGAACAACCACTTGTTGATGGTTTAACTGATTTTTTACAGAGTAAAGATATTAAAACTTTCGGTCCATCTAAAAATGCAGCTCAATTAGAGGGTTCAAAAACCTTCTCTAAGGATTTCTTTGTGAAGTACAACATTCCAACAGCCAAATACAAATCGTTCAACAACTTTGAAAGCTCAATAGAATATCTAAATGAGATTTCTTTTCCAACAGTCGTTAAAGCTGATGGTTTGGCAGCTGGTAAGGGCGTAATAATTTGTCAAAACTCTGAAGAGGCAATTAAAGCACTAGATAGCATTTTTAATGATAAGGCTTTTGGAACTGCTGGTAATCGAGTAGTAATCGAAGAATTTTTAGAAGGTGAGGAAGCATCATTTATTGCTGTAGTAAGTAAAGATAAGATAATTCCTTTGGCAACGAGCCAAGATCATAAGGCTGTAGGAGATGGTGATGCCGGGTTAAATACCGGAGGAATGGGTGCTTATTCTCCAGCACCAATAGTAACTGAAGAAATTCATAAAAAGATTCTTAATGAGGTTATGTATCCGACTATGAATGGTTTAATTAATGAAGGTTCGCCTTATTTAGGATTTCTTTATGCAGGACTGATGATTAAAAATAATGAGATTAAGGTTCTTGAATTTAATTGCAGATTTGGTGATCCAGAAACTCAACCTATTTTATTAAGGCTTAATTCGAGTTTGGTTGAACTTTGCAAAGCGGCTATTGATGATGAATTGGATACATATTCAATTCAATGGACTGAAAAACATTCATGTGGAGTTGTAATTGCCTCTGAAGGCTATCCTGAAGACTATGAATCCAATAAAAAAATTTCTATAAAAGAAAATAACATCAAAGATTCAAAGTTGTTTCATGCAGGAACAAAATATGAAAATGAAACGGTACTTACAAGTGGAGGTAGGGTTTTTTGTGCAACAGCACTAGGGAGCGATTTGAAAGATGCACAAAAAAATGCATATAATCTCGTAAATAATGTCGAATTTGACGGTGCATTTTTCAGAAAAGACATTGGATTCAAAGGAATTAAATGAACATTTTAAATAATATTGTTAATGAGCTTGATATAGCTTTAAGGACTCTATCGGACAAAAAAACTGGAACTGACAGAGAGTACCCACCTGCTCCAAAAGAAAAAAATACTGAAGAGCTTTCAAAAAAAGAAAAAGATTTATCTATTCAAATGATGAGGATAAATCATGCTGGAGAAGTTGCTGCACAAGCACTTTATCGTGGACAGGCTTTTGTATGCAAAGATCCAAAAATAAAAGAACATTTAATTCATGCTGGTGAAGAAGAAACAGATCATTTGGTTTGGTGTAAAAAAAGACTTGATGAGCTTGGTGGTAATAGTTCAATTCTAAACCCTCTTTGGTATGCTGGATCATTTGCCATTGGAGCTATTTTTGGTTCTATGGGAGAAAAGACAAGTCTTGGATTTGTTGAAGAAACAGAAAAACAGGTAGTTATACATCTTCAAAAGCACTTAGATAAAATTTCAGAGAAAGATATAGAGACTATTGAGATATTAAAGACCATGCAGGCTGATGAAGATCTGCATGCTGGTCAAGCAAATGAATCAGGCGCAGAAGAATTAGAATCGCCTACAAAAAAAGTAATGGAAGTCACTGCAAGGGTGATGACTTCTACAAGTGCTTATATCTAACAATATCTAAATGAATCAATCCACATCAGTAAACCAAGATAAAAACATGAGAAAGGTTGCCTTAACCGCTCTAGCTGGGACAAGTATTGAGTGGTATGACTTCTTTCTCTATGGTGCTGCAGCAGCTTTAATATTTCCAACTGCTTTTTTTGGAGAAATACCTGGAACAACAGCTTTGATTCTTTCTTTATTAACATTTGCTGCGGGTTTTATAGCAAGGCCAATAGGCGGAATAATTTTTGGGCACTTCGGTGATAGGGTTGGAAGAAAAAAAACTCTTATTGCAGCTTTGATGTTAATGGGCATATCTTCAACTTTAATAGGATTATTACCAACCTATGCAATGATTGGAGTTATGGCTCCTATTCTCCTTACACTTCTAAGATTTGCTCAAGGTCTTGCAATTGGCGGTCAATGGGGAGGAGCGATGTTGCTGGTTACCGAGAGTGCTCCCTCAAATCAAAGAGGATACTATGGTGCCTTTGCACAGGCTGGCGCTCCAATTGGTGTAATCTTAGCCAACTTAGCGTTAATTGTTACAAGCGCGCTAGTGTCTGAAGAATTTTTTAATACGTGGGGATGGAGAATACCTTTCTTAGCAAGTGCTGTTCTTATTCTGATAAGCATGTATATACAACTTAATCTTGAAGATACTAAAGCTTTTAAAGCACTAGCAACAAATTCAGATAATAGCTCAAATGAAAAAGTAAAAAGTTCTCCTGTCATTGAAGCAATAAGAAGATATCCAAAAAGAATCATGCTTGCTGCAGGTGCTTTTTTATCAGTTCAAGTAACCTTCTACATTTTGATTGCATTTATGCTTGCTTATGGAGTTTCAAGTGCAAATATGGAAAGAGATGACATGTTAACTGCAGTTCTTATTGGCTGTGCCATTATGGTACCGCTTCAATTTATGTTCTCATCATATTCTGATAGAAACGGTAGAAAAGGAATATTTATGCTAGGAGCAATCCTTTCTGGGATTTGGGCTTTTGCAATTTTTCCATTAGTTGATACTGGAAATTTTTGGTTAATAGTCCTCGCATTAACCTTTGGACTTATTTTTTTAGCAATGATGTATGGCCCTCAGGCAGCTTTTTTTACTGAGCTTTTTAGTACTGAAGTAAGATATTCTGGTGCGACATTGGGGTATCAGTTTGGAGCAATTGTGGGAGGAGCTTTTGCTCCGACGATAGCGGTTAAGTTATGGTCTGATTTTGATATTTTTTGGGTATCTGTTTACATTGCATTTGCAGCATTCTTGACACTAATTTCTGTTATGGCATTAACAGAAACATATCAATCAAACCTTAACGATTAATATCAAATCTTCAGGACTTCCACTTAATATTACAACCCATTGACGGAAACTGTTCATCTGAAATAGGTCTATTATTTTGTAAATTACCTATTGCCGTCCTTAAATCTTTGCCTGATGGAACTTGTTCAGAGCCAGGAGATGATTCATCTAACCTTCCCCGATATACGAGTTTTTGATTTGAATCAAAAAGATAAAATTCTGGCGTACACTCAGCTTTATATTTTCTTGCTATTTCTTGAGTTTCATCAAACAAATATGGAAATGATAAATCTAAAGAGTTCCACATTTCTTTCATTTTGTGAGGGTTATCTTGAGGATGACTAATAATGTCATTAGAACTTATAGCTACCATATTAATGCTTTCAGCATAATCCTCTTCAAGTCGAATAATTTCATCATGATAATGAATGACATATGGACAATGATTGCAAATAAACATTATTAATGAAGGTTTATCTCTATCAATTGAGTCTGACGAAAAATTTTTATTAGACACTGAGTTTAGTAAATCAAACTCAATAAGATCGGTTTGAAGTTGAAGCATGCTAGAGTAAGTTAAAGCCATGTTAATATTATAGACTCATTTGCTGCCACTTAATTGGAACGCCTTCTAGCTTATATCTATTTGATTCTTCTCGTAATTTTTCGTACTCAGTTTTTGAAGAGTAAACAGTAACTATCAAAGCATTTTCTTTATTAGCAGTTATTCTTAAAACCCTTCCCATTCTTTGAATTCTTTGTCTTTTAGATGATGAGGCACTGAGAATCATTGCCCCATCTGCCTCAGGCATATCAAAGCCCTCATCTAATGCAGTACAACTAACCAAGACATTTAATTTGCCGGACTTAAAAGCCTCAAGATTTTCTTGTCTTTCACCGTCTTTAAGATCTGTATTATAAATACCTGACTTAAACCCCTTCTTATTTATAATTTTGTTGAAGTCTTTTGCCTGCTTCTTATTTTCAGTAAAAACAATCCAGCTATCTCTTTTATATTTTTGAATAAGCTCAACGCCATATGGGATCCTATTCTTAGAATTTTTTACAAGCCTAGCTCTATTAAAAATTAGCATTTTCAATGGATAATCGTTCATATCTTGCCCACCAATAGTAGCTGCCCTTCTTTGTATACTCTTTGTAAATTTTTTATATTTTTCTTCTTCTTCTGGTAGTAAGGCTGCATAACCATATAGAAGTTTAAAATTTACAATTACCTCATCTTCTCTTGCATCTATGTAATCGTAATCAAAGATAATATCTCCAAGTATCTTTTTAATAATGACATAAAAATTGTCGTCATAGTCTCTCTCGGGAGTTGCTGATAATCCAAGTGTGGCATTCCAATTATTTGAGAGCATTTCTCCTCTTTTTTCTGTTCCAATTTTATGGCATTCATCAACTATTAATAACGTGTTTTTATAATTTACTTCTTCAATAATATTTTTTAATGAATCGATAGTTGTAATGCATATCTTTTTAAGTCCATTGGTTTGCTCTCCTCCTCCATTAAGAGAAATTTCTTTTGATTTAAATTCTTGTGAGAGAATTTCAAACCACTGATCTAAAAGAGCTATAGAGGGGACTACAATTAAGATATTCTTTTTAGGTTCCTCTTCTAGATATTGTTTCAAACAATGAATAGCAAAGAACGTTTTTCCTCCACCGGTGACAACTTTAATGATGCCTCTTTTTTTTGCCCACCAAAGCGGGAAAGCCTTCTCTTGCCATTCCCTAAGTTTCAAAAAAATCACCTTTCATTAAGCTTTCGCCAATTAGAAAAACATTAATATTATGTTGTTGAAGGTACTCGATATCTTTTTTGCTTTTTATGCCCGATTCAGCAATAAAAATATTTTCTCCTTCAAAAATTTTTTTTAGCTCAACTGAATTATTAATATCGACATCAAAAGTTTTTAAATTTCTATTATTGGCTCCAATAATTGCATTTGAGAAATGTTGAACTCTTTGTAACTCCTCTTCATCATGAACCTCAATAATATAATCAAGCTTGAGTCTTTCTGCTATTTCTGAAAATTTTTTTAATTCTTCGTCATTAAGTATTGAAGCAATTAGTAAAATACAATCTGCTCCAATAAACTTTGACTCGTATATTTGATACTCATCAACAATGAAGTCTTTTCTCAGGATTGGAAGACTTGTAGTTGCTTTGACATCCTTAAGGTACTGAATATTTCCTAAAAAGTAATCTTCCTCTGTGAGAATAGAAAGTGCTGAGGCTCCAAAAGATTCATATTCTTTTGATTTTAAAACTGGATCAAAATTATCACTGATAATGCCTGCGCTTGGAGATGCTTTTTTTATCTCAGCGATAATAGCTTCAGCTTTATTCTGAAGACTTTTCTTAAAATTTGTTTCTTTAAGATTCTCGAAATCTATTTTAGAACTCAATTCTTCAAGCGATAGTCCTTGTTTTTTTTCTTCAAGTTTAGATTTTGTTTTTGCTACTATTTCATCAAGAATATTCATTATTCGTTTGAAACCCTCACATAGTCAGCTAATTTTTGTGCAGCTTGTCCGTTATTCATGCAATCAAATGCCATTTCTACGCCATCACTTATAGAGTTAACTACACTTGCTACATATAAAGCAGCCCCGCTATTTAATGCGATCATGTCTTGCACAGCAGAACTCTCTCCATTAAATGCGCTTTTCACAAGTAAAAGACTTTCATCCGAAGAATTCGCAGCAATTTGATCAAATGAAGATAGGTTTAGTCCATAATCTTTTGGAGAAATTTTATATTCACTAATATTATTGTCTTTTAATTCTGAAACAATAGTTTCTGAACAAATTGAAATCTCATCAAGACCATCATCGCCGTGAACAATCATGACATGTTTCATATCAAGATTTTTTGCAACATTAGAAAACATTTTTACAAGCTTCTCATCATAAACTCCTAAGACCTGTTTTTTTGCACTGCATGGATTGGTATGCGGTCCTAACAAATTAAAAATAGTTTTTTCAGCAATTTTTTGTCTAACTGGCATCACGAACTTCATCGCTTCATGATGAAGTGGAGCAAATAAAAATACGAATCCAACTTTATCAAAAATTGATATTAATTTTTCTCTTTCATGATTAATGTTTGCACCTGACTGTGCAAGAAAGTCTGCACTACCAGATTTACTAGAAATTGCTTTATTACCGTGCTTAGTGATTTTAGCTCCTGCAGCTACAGCAACAAAAGATGAGGCTGTTGAGCAATTAAAAGTATGTAGTCCTGTTCCACCTGTTCCACAAGTATCAATATGTGAACCATCACCTATGTCAAATTTTAAAGATTTTTCTTTCATGACAATTGCAGCAGCAGTAACTTCAGTCTCTGATACACCCTTTTCATTTAATCCAATTAGAAAAGATTCAATATCGTCATCATCAGACATACCAGACATTATTAAATTAATGGCTTCTTGCATCTCGTTAAGAGTTAGATCTTCTTTATTGTTTATTTTGTTAATAAAGTCTTTCATATTTTCTTAACAAAGTTTTCTATAAGCTTTATGCCATTATTTGTATCAATTGATTCAGGATGAAACTGAACACCATAAATTGGTCTATTGATATGCTCAACCGCCATGATTATCTCATTATCATCACTTAAAGTTGCAGTCACATTAAGTTCGCTCGGTAAAGTTTTCATATCAATTATTAGGCTATGGTATCTGACAACATCATAAGATTTTTCAATTTCGCTAAAAAGTAGGCTTCCATCATGATCGATGCTTGAGGTTTTTCCATGAAAAACTTCTGGTGCCTTAATGACATTTCCACCAAAAGCTGCGCCAATTGCTTGGTGTCCCAAACAAACTCCAAGAATTGGAACTTCTGAAGACCTAATGAGTTCAACTGATATACCTGCTTCTTTTGGGGTGCATGGACCGGGTGATATTACAATCTTGCTTGGATTATTGTCCATAATTTCAGTTACGGACATTTCATCATTCCTTATGACTTTGATGTCTTGTTCAAACTCACCAATATAATGAACTAGGTTATATGTGAAACTATCATAATTATCTATAACAATGATCATGAAATCATCTCCATTGCGTCTAAAAATACTTTAGATTTTTGGACACACTCCTCCCATTCCTTTTCTGGATCTGAATCGGCAACTATTCCTGCTCCAGCTCCAACATGAATTTTATTATCCCTTATTACGGCAGTTCTTATAGCAATCGCAGTATCAATATTACCATTCCAAGATATATAACCTATTGCACCGCCATATATACCTCTTGAACTTGGCTCAAGCTCATTAATTATTTCCATAGCTCTTATTTTTGGAGCGCCTGAAAGAGTCCCAGCTGGCAAAGTAGCTTTAAGAGCATCAGTAAAATTTAATCCCTTGGATAATTTGCCTACTACGTTTGATACTATATGCATGACATGGGAATATCTTTCGATCACCATTTTTTCAGTCAGTTTCACGCTACCAATTTCAGAAACTCTTCCAACATCATTTCTTCCAAGATCTATAAGCATAAGATGCTCAGCTAACTCTTTTGGATCATTTAATAAATCTTTCTCATTATTTTTATCCTCTTCTTCGTTTGCACCTCTCTTTCTCGTGCCTGCAATTGGTCTAAGAGTAATATTGTTATCTTCTAATCTAACCAATATTTCAGGTGAAGATCCGACCACCTCACACTCATCAAGGTTGAGATAATACATATATGGTGATGGGTTTATCTGTCTTAGGGCTGAATATAATTCAAATGTATCGCCTTCAAAAGATTGATAAAAATCCTGTGCTAGTACAACCTGCATCACATCACCTTCTTTTATATATTCTTTAATTTTATTCACAGACGACATGTATTCATTTTTTGTAAAATTTGATTTAAATTCTAATTCCCCAGTAGTATTTGAATATGAAGTTTCTTCAAGTTCTCCAGAATGATCAATGCTGTTTTGAATCTCATCAATGATTTCCAAAGCATCTTCATATGACGTCTTTTGAGGGTTTGCATTATAAATAGCTTGAATACTATTATTAAAATTGTCGTAAACAATTATTTTTTCAGACTTTACCAAATAGATATCAGGCATATGAACATCAAATTTTGAGTCTTTTCTTTGAAGAGCATTAATTTTGTTTTCAGCATACTTAGCACTTTCATATGCAAAAAAACCGACATATCCTCCATAAAATCTTGGCATACCATCTAAAACTGGGGTCTTGTATTCAGCAATTAATTTGTTTAGTTCAATTAAGGGCTCTTTGCATTCAATTAGATTAGTTCCCAGAGCTGTTTTAATTTCAATTTTGTTATCTGATACTTTTATTGAGTCTTGGCAATCCAATCCGATTATTGAATACTGAGCCCATTTTTCTCCACCTTCAATGGATTCAAGCAAGAAAGTATTTTTTTTATTCTTAATTCTTGAAAAAACTTTTATGGGTGAATCCAAGTTTTTCTCAATAGATTTAATCAATGGAACAATGTTAAATCCATTTTCTGCAAATTCTTTATATTCTTCTTTACTTATCATTAGGAAGTATTTTTTTTATCTCTATTGAGTCTCCAATATTTATATTCTTTTCTTCAAACCATCCAGAATTTACTTCAAGTGCATATTTAGCTGCCTTAATTGAACAAACAGAATCTTTTGAAAACGGAACCATATCATATATTTCTATTATTTTTCCTCTAATATCGATGTATGCAACGCTTAATGGAACATAAGTATTTTTCATCCACATGCATTGTTTTCTCTCATATGGCCATATAAATAACATTCCATAATCATTTGGAATAGATCTTCTGTTCATTAGTCCTTTCTTTCTATCTTCGTATTTTGAAACAATTTCTATATCAGATAGATATTCTTTAATATCTATGACCTTTGATGCATGAAGATTGCTTACAAAAAGTAAAAATATAAAGTACTTAAACAAGTTTTGAACGAAGTTCAGATATTGTTTGCTCATAATTTTCAGTATTGAATATAGCTGAGCCTGCTACAAATGTATCAGCGCCTGCCTCAGATGCTAGACCAATGGTATCCTTATTTATTCCACCATCTACCTCCAAGCGGACATCTTTTCCAGACTCATCTATCATTTTTCTAACTTGAGCAATTTTTTCAAGCGAGCTATGAATAAACGATTGGCCTCCAAAACCAGGATTTACACTCATAATTAATACTAAATCTAGATCCTCAAGAACGCTTTCTAACGTGTGAATTGGAGTTGCAGGATTGTAAACAAGTCCTGCTTTACAACCTTTGTCTTTAATTGCGTGAATTGATCTATGGATATGTTTGGTTGCTTCGGGATGAAAACTAATTAAGTCTGCTCCAGCATCTATAAAGCTTTGGGCCAATTCATCTACTGGATCAATCATTAAATGAACATCAATAAATTCTTTTATGCCGTATTCTCTTAAAGCTTTGCAAACCATTGGTCCGATAGTGAGATTTGGAACATAGTGATTATCCATTACATCAAAATGAACCCAATCAGCTCCTGCATCAAGGACATTACGTACCTCTTCTCCAAGTCTAGCAAAATCAGATGCTAGGATAGACGGTGCAATTATATTTTTCTGGTCACTCATAACTTAATTTTGATCATTATATAGGCTATTAGCAAGTTTTAAACGTTCATGCGTTCCAACATCTATCCATAAATCATTAGATTCGTGAGCCGATACACTTCCATTATTAAGATAATTTGGAAGAACTGTATCCCAAATATTAAAAGAAGCCGAACTAAAGTTTTTTTCTTTAAATATGATTGGATTTATAATGGAGATACCACTCCAAGTTAAATCATTAACTCTGTCTACAACAACAATATTATTCTCTTTGATGCAAAAGTCCCCTTCCTGATTATGAGATGGATTTGGAACTCCAATTAAATGAGCAGCATCAATTTCTTTTGGTAAATTTTTAATATCAATTTTATGAAAAATATCAGAATTCATAACTAAGAAATTTTCATCACCCAATAAATCTATAGCATTCAAAATACCTCCACCAGTTCCTAAAGGCTTATCTTCTTTTGAAAACTCAATATTAATATTGGAGAATTTTTCTTTTACATGATTTTCAATCATATGACCAAGATGAGAAATATTAATAACAAATTCTGTAAAGTCATTTTTAATTAAATGTTCAATGTTGTGCTGGATTAAAGTTTTATTACCTACTTTTAAGAGGGGTTTGGGGGTTTCTTTGGTTAAGGGTAATAACCTTTTGCCATACCCAGCAGCTAATATCATTACTTTCATAATTGCCCAACAGTTTGCAATAAAAGTGGTTGAACTTCATGTTCTAAAAAAAGTTTAGAAGAATGTTCTTCAGGAATCATCTTTATAAGATTCTTTAAAATTAAGGGCATATCTTTTAATCTAAAACTCCTGTCTTTTGTTAAATATAAATCTGATAGAGTTCCAAGTATTCTAAGATTTCTTTGTATGCAGCCCCATCTAGTAAATTCAAAACATGCATCATCTGAATATCCTGATATAACATTTGTTGAGAAAAAATTTAAAAAACTTTTAATGTTGGAAATATCTGCTTCAAAATAGTGATCTACTAAGATTCCTGCCATATCAATACCAATCGGTCCCTTTTTCATATCTTGATAATCGATAACTGTTAAATGATTATTCTTATCAAGAACTAAGTTACGTCTTTCAAAATCAAAATGACAATTAACCCAAGGATGTTGGCAAAGCTTATCAATGGTGATTAATTTTAAGTCATTAATAGATTCATCTGATGCAAGATTTAAAAATTTTTGGCAAAAAACTTCATCAAATAAGTTCATCTGATTGATTAAGTCTTCTTTTGTAAATTTTTCCAGATTCTTAATTTCAGATTCTTGTAACTTAATCAAAAGTTTTATTGATCTTTCTATCAGCTCTTCCTTATTATCATCATTAAATATTGATATTAAGTCCTTGTCTCCTAAATCCTCCTGAATAGTAACTCCGACTTGTTTATCATGATGAATAATATCTACACCAGAAATATGATTTCTTTTAAGCTCTTTAGATATATTAATAAAATTTGTGTGATCGCCTTCATTAGGGTCTAGGTAGCACAGAATAATTGTTTCTTCGTCATCATTAATTATTCGCCAATACTCTCTTCCACTAGCTTCTAGTTTTAATGGTATTACCTCTAGAGGATTAAAGTTAAATTTTTTACTTAAATTTATTACTTCTTCTTCTTTCAACTAACTATTCTTGATTTCATCAGGCAAAGGAGTATCTTCAGGAACAAAGAAATCTGGCATTAATTCTCCAAAAGGAACCGAAGCATATTTTGAGAAGTCTTTTACCCCAGATTCATATAAAACAATATCATCTATGCAAAAATTTCCAGTGAATTCTTTAGAGTCTTTTGTAAGAATCTCGTATGCTGAGTCAGCCATGATGTCTACATTTCTTGAGAGTTTCATGATTTGATCGCCACCTAGATGATTTTGTACAGCTGCTGTTGCTATTGCAGTTCTTGGCCAAAGTGCATTCACAGCTATACCGAATTCCTTAAATTCTTCTGCCATTCCAAGAACACACATACTCATTGTGTACTTGGCCATTGTGTACGCAACTGTTCCTGAGAACCATTTAGACTCCATGTCTAGAGGTGGTGCAAGATTTAAAATATGTGGATTATTAGATTTTTTTAAATGAGGTAGGCAATATTTACTTACCATGTATGTGCCTCTTCCATTAATTTGATGCATTAGATCATATCTTTTCATTTCAGTATCAGTAACATTCGTTAATTGAATTGCTGAAGCATTATTAATACAAATATCAATTCCACCAAAATGATCAACAGTTTGATTAATGGCGTCTCTAACATTATCTTCATTTCTTATATCACAAATCACTGGCAATGCTTCACCACCAGCTTCAACTATTTCATCAGCTGCGGTATATATTGTTCCTGGTAGCTTAGGATGTGGTTCTGCTGTTTTTGCAGCTATAGCTATTTTCGCCCCATCTTCAGCCGCCTTTTTTACCATAGCAAGGCCTATACCTCTGCTTCCGCCAGATATAAAAATTACTTTATCTTTCAAACTCATATTTTTTCCTCTAATTATTAAAACTTTTCCATATAAGGACGTAAATCTAGTTCATGCGTCCATGCGCTCCTATGCTGCGTATGAACAAACCAATACGCATCAGCAATTGCATCAGGTTGTAGAATACCGTCTTTTTCTTTTAAAGCATATCTGTCAGGGAAATTTTCTTTTATAAATGCAGTATCTATTGCTCCATCGATTATGAAATGAGCAACATGAATGCCTTGAGGTCCAAGTTCTCTTGCCATACTTTGTGAAACTGCCCTTAAAGCAAATTTTGCACTAGCAAATGCAGAAAAACCGGATCCACCCCTCATTGAAGCAGTCGCTCCAGTAAAAAAGATAGACCCCTCATTCCTTGCCGTCATATATTTTGCAGCCTCTCTTCCAGTTAAGAATCCTGCAAAAGCTGCCATTTCCCAAACTTTCTTGAAGACTCTTGATGTAGTATCAACTATAGGGAAAAAAACATTTGCGCCTGGGTTAAAAATAACAACATCTATAGGAGCAACCTCTTCTTCAACTTCTTTAAAAAACTGTGCGATTTTGTCCTCGTCTCTAGCATCAACTCCATATCCCTTTGCCCATCCACCAGAATTATTAATTTCATTAGCCAATTTATTTACTTTCTCAATGCTTCTAGGGCGTCTAGCTGGACAAACTTTATAGCCGTGACTTGCAAATTTCTTTGTCAACGCTGCTCCTGTAGCGTCACCAGCACCAATGATAATAGCCGAAAATTTTGAAAAATCTTTCATAACAGTGTTTAATTGTTTTACTTTACAAAATTGTGAATAGAAATGATAGTAGACTTTATTTTTGATGTAGCGAGTCCAAATACATATCTTGCTCATAAAATTATTCCTCAAATAGAAGAAAGAACAGGTGCAAAATTTGAATATATCCCATGTCTATTAGGTGGAATTCATAAATTATCTAACAATCAACCACCCTTTATCGCGTATGCAGATTGCAAAAATAAGAGTGATTATCAAATGATAGAAATAGATAGATTTGTAAAACAGCATAGTCTTACAAATTATAAATTTAACTCTCATTTTCCTCCTTCAACCATTCAAATACAAAGAGGTGCAATTGCAGCAAAAGAGCTTGGTATCTTTGAAGATTATTTTGAATGTGTAATAAGTGCAATGTGGGAGCAGGATAAAAATATATCTGATGTTGAAGTTCTTAAAGAAGTTATTAAAGAAGGCAATTTAGATGTTAGATCAATTATGGAGATTGTTATTTCTCAAGATTGTAAAGATAAACTAATTAAAAACACTGACGACGCGGTAAATAAAGGATGTTTTGGGGTCCCAACATTTTTCTACAATAATCAAATATTTTTTGGTAAAGATCATCTTCATCAACTTGAACAATATATCAATTTAAATAAATAGTAGAACTTTTTAAACAAAAATCTTTCAAACTATTAAAATATCAATTAAATGAAAAGAATAACAAAAATATTGTATCTTTTAGTTTTGATTTTTAATCAAAATTTATTATTTAGTAATATTTTAGAATCTGATGTTTTTGTAGAAAACAATACTAATAGTTCATGCATGATATATCACCCATATTTAGGTGTCGTAAAGGATGCAGAAAGCTTAGACATAAAGTCTGATAAATTTGAAATAACAGACGAGAAAGTGTTGATATTGAATGATAATGTGCGAATTGACTTCCCTGAAGGCATTCTCAATGCCGGTAAAGCAAGAATTGATCAAGAAAATGGTTTTATTAATTTTAAAAAAGGTGGCGAGCTTATATTAAAAGACTATCTTTTTAATTCAGAGGAAGGAATTTTCGATAAGAATAAGTTATTTGTAGATTTCACTGACGGGGAAACTTACATAAACAATAGAGGTTTTGTAATTAGCTTCAAAAAATTAACTGGCAATCTAGATAATCAAATAACTTTAGAAGACATATCAATGACTTCCTGCAAAGATCCAAAAAATGGCTGGCAATTAAATGCTGAAAGCATAACGTTAGACGATAATACTATGAGAGGCTATGCTAAAAAAGTTAAGGTAAAAGCATTCGATAGGACTGTCTTAAGGATACCTTATCTACCGTTTGCCACTTCACAAGAGAGAATGTCTGGTTTTTTAGAGCCTAAGATATCATATTCATCTGATGGATCAGATTTCATGATTCCATACTATAGAGTTTTATCAGAAACATCTGATTTTACAATCGCGCTAAGAAATATATCCGATAGAGGCATAGGTTTTGAAGGAAATTCTAGAAATCTCCACGGAAATAATAACTTAAGAAGTATTGATTTTATTTATTTTAATAATGATAAAGAGCATGAAAATATCTATCCATCAGATTCTGGTTCAAGGTGGGCCTTTAGCATAAATGATTCATTTGGTGATAAAAAAAATTTTTGGGTAAATGTAGATTGGTCAAAGTCATCAGATAGTTTGGTTTTGAGAGATATTCCAGGAGACATCACATCAATTGGAAGTCAAAGAGAACAAAGCTTAAAACAAAATGTAAAAATTAATGGCGTATTTAATAATTTTCAAGTTAGTGTTTCTCAAGAAGGGTACCAAACCTTAAATCCAATTCTTACAAATGGTTATAAAAAATCACCTTCAATAAACTTAAATTATTTCAAAAACTTCAAAAATGTTTCTGTTCATGAGTACTTAAACTATACAAATTTTGTTGCAGATGCTATTCACGGATTCTTTGGTATAGATAAAAATAATAAATTTAGATCATCTATACCAAACCCTGTTGAAGGAGAGAGATTTTTTTATATGCTAGAAATTTCAAATTCTACTAATATAAGTGGCTATCAATTAAATACATCTATTGGCGTAAGGGGTATTGATTTTGACATTGTTGATAATAAAACAAATTCCAATTCAGTAATGGTTCCAACTTTTAAATTTGATTTAAGTACCTTGCTAATAATGAAAAGTGGAATGAAAAGCCATGCATTAAAACCAAGAATATTTTATGGATATGTTGGGCATGAAGAACAAGATGATAATCCTGTCTTCGATACTTATAAGTTGAACATGATGAATCAGGTATTTAATCTTAATCGCTTCACTGGCATGGATAGAATTGGTGACCAAAATTTTTATACATTGAGTATGGAATACAAAAGGCGTCAAATGAATATGAATAATATCTCCTTAAAGATAAGTCAAAAATTCTATCTAAAAGACAGAAAAGTGTTTATCAATAATATGAGTATGAATTCAATGCACTCTGACATGATGTCGAATACTATGAATAATATGGGAATGATGTCGAATTCAATGAATATGAACACAATGTCTGATTCAATGGATATGGGAATGATGTCTATGATGAATGGTGACAAAGATCCAATAATGATTATGGCTAAATGGATGCCCAATATGAAAACAATGTTTATGGCCTCAGGAAGCTATTCTGAAGAGATGAAGAAGTTTCCAATGGCAGGACTAACAATAAATCATATGTTTGATAAAGGAAAGGTCGGGTATGCAAAAAGATATACCAGGATGACAGGAGATTTTAATCAAACTTTAGACTACTCTGAATTTTTTGCTAATCTTAAAATAAAGGACAATGTGAGTTTTGTTGCAGAAGTTAAAAGAGATGATGAAAATAGTTCTAATATCGAATCCTCTGTTGGGATTGGATTTGAGAATTGTTGTTTTTCTTTTAGGATCTTAGCTTCAGATAAAAACTTATCGAAGTATCTAGACGGCTACCGACCTGAATCGTATCAATATTTAGGTGATGCTTGGGATGATATAATTAGAATTGAAAGCAAAAGTAGAATTAATCTTGAATTTCAGCTTAAAGGATTAAACTCTTCCTTTGAAAAAGTTTCAAGATTCATGAATAATTCACTATTGAGCCACTAAACCATTATGAAAAGAACTTTAATAACATCACTTTTAATATCATCTGCTTTATTAAATGCAAAAATCGAGCTCCTTGATAGAATTGCAATCATAGTTGACGATGGTGTTGTGATGGAATCACAAATAGATTCCGCCATTAAGACACTCGAAAAAGGATATCGAGATCAAAATTTGCAAATGCCACCTAAAGATATCCTTATAGATCAGGTAAAAGAAAAGTTAATTATAGAGGAGCTTCAACTTCAGCTTGCTGATAGGGCTGGTGTAAAAATTAGTGATGCAGAATTAAATTCTACATTATCTAGACTAGCTTCTAATAATAATATGACTTTAGAAGAATTCATTGTATTTATAGAGAACAATGGTGATTCTTATGAAGAAATTCGAGAAACTATGAGGAAGGAAATGCGGATTCAAAGAATTCAAAGAGGAAGAGTGAATCAAAGCATTGAAATTACAGAAAAAGAATTTGAAGCATTTCTAGCTACTGATGAGAGCCTAGCAACTCTCGAGCCTGAAATTTTAGTTAGACAAATTCTTGTTAAAGACTTAAATGTAGCCAAAAGACTAATTGATCTGGTTAACTCAGGTTCAGATTTCTCCGCCTTAGCTAAAGAATATTCCTTAAGCTCAAATGCCTCTAATGGTGGGCTTATGCAATGGAGAAAATCAATAGATATGCCTGAATTGTTTGAAAATGCTCTTAAAAATAAGTCAATAGGCTTTATTTCAGAACCATTAGAAAGTGGCTCTGGTTTTCACATATTAAAACTTGAAGATAAAAGAGGTCAATTTGTTGCATTTGAGGATCAATGGCAGTCAAGACATATTCTTTTAATTCCATCCGCTATAAGAAGCAGTGAAGAAACAGAAAAACAACTCAATGATATTAGACAAAGAATATTGGATGGTGAAGACTTTGCTTCACTAGCTGAGGAATTTTCTGAAGATCCAGGTTCTGCTAAACAGGGTGGAGATTTGGGATGGATTGGTATGGGTGTTTTTACTGCAGCTTTTGAAGAAACAATGTTAACAACTGAAATTGGAACAATTTCTGAAGTATTTGAAAGTGAATTTGGATATCACTTTCTTGAAGTCTTAGGAAAAAGAAACCATGAACTTACCAACAAGCTAATTGAAGACAGAGCTTATAACATGCTGTATGCAAGAAAATTTGATGAAGAACTTGAAAATACTTTGAGAACAATGAGAGCAGAAGCTTTCGTAGAATTTAAAGACTTAGATTGAAAAAAATTATCTATTCACCTGGTGAACCAAGTGGTATCGGTCCAGACTTAATCATTAAATTATCCTCCTCGAAGTCATGGGAAGGTTTTAAAATCCCCATTGTTTCTATTGGTGATCCAAAACTTTTTACAGACAGAGCAGCTTTGCTTAAGAAAAAAATAAAAATTGTTGAATTAAAGTCACCTAATGAGGTGAGTAAAAATACTAAAGGACTTATACAAATTATAAAAGTTACTAAATGTCCCAATACCAGGCCGGGAAAACTCTATAAAAGCAATGCTCAATATGTTCTTGATAATCTAACTTACTCTATTAAACAAACTATGCAAAATGAAGTAACGGCATTAGTAACCGGTCCATTAAGTAAAGAAAATATCATCTCAATTGATAAATTATTTACTGGGCATACTGAATATATAAAAAAACTTACCAAAAGTAAGGATGTCTTAATGATGCTTGCGTCGGATCAGTTACGTGTTGCCCTATCTACAACTCATATACCTCTTAAAAATGTATCTAGAAAAATTACAAAAGAATTAATTATTAACAAGGTAAAAATACTTAATGAAGATTTAAAAAATAAGTTCAATATTAAAAAACCAAATATAAAAGTACTTGGTCTTAATCCTCATGCAGGAGAGAACGGTAAAATAGGTAAAGAAGAACAAGATCATATAAAACCTGCAATAAAAGAATTAAGAAAGAAAAAAATTAATGTATCAATGCCCATTTCAGCAGATACTGCATTTTCTAGGAAATCATTGAAAGAGGCTGATGCCTATTTGGGTATGTATCATGATCAAGTTTTGCCAGTCTTAAAAACTTTAAGTTTTGGAAACTCAATTAATATTACACTTGGAATTCCAATAATTAGAACTTCTGTTGATCATGGGGTTGCTCTGGATATTGCTGGAACTAATAAATCAGATCCCTCATCATTAATACTAGCCATTAAAACTGCAAAGAAATTGATTTAATGAGTTCGAGAGATATTAGAAGAAAATATGGTCAAAACTATCTAACAGATAAATCAGTATTGTTTAAAATGGCTGATGCAATATCGCCAACATCTTCAGATAATTTCTTAGAAATTGGTCCTGGTCTTGGAGCTTTAACTGAACAAATTAATAAAGATGATATAAATATTATTGCGATCGATATAGATTCAGAAAATACAGAGATACTAAAAAATAAGTTCACTGGTCCTGCAAACTTTCAATTCCTAACTGATGATATTTTAAAATATAAGATTAAAAATGATCGGCAAAGAATAGTTGGAAATCTTCCCTATAATATTTCTACTCAAATAATTCTGAAGCTCATAGATAGCTGTGAAAAGATACTCGATATGCATTTTTTAGTACAAAAAGAAGTAGCTGAAAAAATTGCAGGGAAAGTTGGTACTAAAAGTTGGGGCAAGTTAGCTATTAAAATTGCTGCTTTTTTTGATAACGAAATTTTGTTTGATGTTCCCCCTGAGGCATTTGATATAAAACCAAAGGTAAATTCAAGCTTTATAAGGCTCATGCCAAATAAGAATCTTAAAGAAAATATAAATCAAAAAGATAATTTTTTTAAGTTGATTGATTTAGCTTTTGCATCAAGAAGAAAAAATATCAAGAACAACTTAAAAAGCTTAAGTATTAATTGGAATGAAGTTAATATTGATCCAACTAAAAGACCTGAAGAAATATCTCTTGATGATTATCTTCTCCTCTCAAAGGTTTTAGTGCTCTGATGTCTCACTATGTGATTGGAGATGTGCAGGGTTGTTATGATGAACTTATTAATTTATGCTCAAAAATAAAATTTAATCCAAAAAAAGATACATTAATCTTTGCAGGAGATCTTGTTAATAGAGGTCCTAAGTCGCTTGAAGTCTTGAATTTCTGTCTTGAAAATAAAAAATCTATTAAAGCTGTTCTTGGTAATCATGATTTTTATCTCTTATATCTCATAGAACACAAAAAGAATAATAGATCATTAAAAACAATTCTAAACGCTAACAATGTTTCTAAAATACATAAATGGCTAAAAAAACTACCTTTATTACTAAAAATTAAAATTAATGGTCACAATTTTTGGATTTCTCATGCTGGAATACCATATATATGGGATTTTAAAACAGCCAAAAAACTATCAAAAGAAGTTCAGGTTGCTCTTAAAGAAGATTCCTATAACTTACTTAAAAATATGTGGGGCGATACTCCAAGCAAATGGAGCTGTAAACTAGTTAAATACAAGCGCTTTAGGGTGATAATTAATTACTTTACTAGAATGAGATTTTTAGATAAAAAAGGTTCTCTAAAATTAAAGAAAAAAAATCTAAAATCAGAAAAAAATCATATTCCTTGGTTTGAGCAAACCACTCATAACTTAAAAGAGGATGAGTATATTATATTTGGGCATTGGGCAGCACTTGAAGGAAAAACAAATTTAGATAATATAATCGGCTTAGATACTGGTTGTGTTTGGGGTAATAAACTAACAGCAATAAGATTAGAAGATAAAAAACTATATCAAGTAAGAAGAAAATGAAAATTTACAAAGTTGGTGGTGCTGTAAGAGATTCGCTTATGGGCGTTAAATCTATCGACAAGGATTGGGTCGTTGTGGGCTCATCTCCTGAAGAAATGGTATCTAATGGTTTTAAACCAATAGGTATGGACTTTCCAGTATTTTTACATCCGGAAACAAATGAAGAGTATGCCTTAGCAAGAACAGAGAAAAAAACAGGAACTGGTTATGGTGGGTTTACGTTTTATTACGGAAGAGATGTTACTTTAGAAGAAGACCTATCAAGAAGAGACTTTACTATCAATGCTATTGCTCAAGATGATGCTGGTGTCATTATTGATCCTTTTAATGGTCAAAATGATATAAAAAATAAACTTTTCAGGCATGTTTCTGACGCTTTTTTTGAAGATCCTTTAAGAGCAATTAGATTAGCAAGATTTTTTTCTTATGATCATCTTAAAGATTTCGATATAGATGCATCTACTATTGAATGCATTGAAAAAATTGTTTTATCGAGAGAAATAGCAGACATTTCATCAGATAGAATCTGGTCTGAGACTGAAAGAGCTTTGTCTAATGCAAATCCAAGTAAGTACTTTGAAAAAATAATATCTTTGAACTTATTAGATCCTTATTTTAGAAAGCTAACAAAATCCTTTTGTGACAGCCACAACGATAAGACACTGAGGTGGACTGAACTGCAAATAAATAATGATTTTGAATTAGGAAGCGAGCTTCCCCTGCCAAATGATTTTAAAAACGTAGTCGAGGTATGTAAAAGTGCATTGGAATTAAATAAACATGTCAATCAAGACGACTTAATTTTATTAATTGATAAAATTAATTTTGTTAGAAATTTTGAATTAATTAATCAATTAATTTCGCTACCTCATTTTAGCGATAACAAAGATTTTATTTCCCAGCTTGCAAAAAACATTAAAACAACTGATTTCTCATATTTATCAAATGTATCAAAAGAGAATATTGAGGAAGAAAAGATTAAAATATATAAAGAAATTATTAACAGCTAAAATGAATAAAACAATTTTTATAACTGGAGCAGCTAAAAGAATTGGTAAAGAGATAGCTCTTACCTTTAAAGAATTAGGCTGGAATATTATTATTCATTACAACTCATCAAAAGAAGCAGCTGATGATCTTGCCGCTGAAATAAATAATTCAAATGCTAACTCTGCGGTTACTGTTCAAGGAAATTTAGATGTCAAAGAAGATGTTGAAAAAATAATCAGTGCCGTTCTTGATGCATTTCCGAGTATAGATCTATTAATAAATAATGCGTCCACTTTTTACCCTACTCCAATTGATGATATTTCAGAAGATCATTGGGAGAAATTAATTGGAAGTAATTTAAAAGGGCCAATGTTTTTAATTAAAGGGCTCAAACAAAAACTTAAAGAATCAAACGGATCAATTATTAATATCACTGATACCAATTTATCAAAAGGAGTTGCTAATTACTCAATTTATTCTGCTGCAAAGGCTGGATTAGAGGCAATTACAAAAGGATTGGCAAGAGAGTTAGCGCCTGAAATAAAGGTTAATGCAATTGCTCCTGGTGCAATGCTTGAACCACCAGATGTTACCTGGACGGAGGAACAAAAAAATAGGGTCATTGATTCTATTCCTCTTAAAAGAATGGGTTCAGAAAAAGATATAGCTGAAGCAGTAAAGTTTCTAGCTAATTCTGATTATATAACTGGACAAATTATAAAAGTTGATGGTGGTAGGTCGCTCTAATGAAGCCGCTAGATGATGCAAAATTCTCTGGTACAAAAGATGTTGATGAAAGATTAAAAATTGACTCTTCAAATTTACAGCCCTGGATTGATGAGTATGTTCCTAATGCAGGAAAGATAAAAGCAATAGAACAATTCAAGGGAGGACAATCAAATCCTACGTATAAAATTATTACAGAATCAAAAAATCTTGTTCTTAGAAGAAAGCCGCCAGGAAAACTTCTGCCATCCGCGCATGCTGTAGATAGAGAATATAAAGTTATTACTGCTTTATATGAGACTGACGTACCAGTTCCAAAAACTTATGGACTTTGTGAAGATGATGATGTTGCTGGCACCGCTTTCTTTGTAATGGATTTTCTAGATGGTGATCTTTTTTGGGATCCAATGATTCCCTCAATGACAAATAGAGATAGAACAGAAATATACAAGAATAAGAATAAAACTTTAGCAAAACTTCATAGTGTTGATTATAAAAAAATTGGTCTTGAAGATTATGGTAAACCTGGCAACTATGTTGCTAGACAAGTATCAAGATGGTCTAAGCAATATAGGGCGTCAGAAACAGACAATATTGAAGCTATGAATAATCTTATTGACTGGTTACCAAAAAATATACCTGATGATGATGAGACAACTATTGTTCATGGTGATTACAGATTAGATAATATGATATTAAAAAATAATGAAGTAATTGGTATTTTAGACTGGGAATTGTCAACTCTAGGTCATCCAATTGCAGACTTTAGTTATCACTGTCTTTCATGGCGAACTCAAGAAGCCTTTTGGGACCAAGCTAAACTAAAAGAACTTGGCATACCCTCTGAAAGGGAATATATGGAAATGTATTGTGAGAATTCTGGTAAAGATTTATCAAAAAATTGGGAATTTTATATGGCTTTTAACATGTTTAAGATTGCTGGAATTTTACAAGGTATATTAGGAAGAGTGAGGGATGGAACTGCGGCATCGAAACATGCTGAGGAAAGAGGTAATATGGTCTTTCCTCTCTCTGAAGCAGCGTGGTCAACAATTGAAGAAAATTTTTTGAAATAACTTCTTTATCTTTTGACAAAGAATAGCGTAATACCTGAAACTGAAGTCACTAGGGCAAGCACTGATAAAATTTGTAGCAAGATATTATTTATATTATCTCGTTCACGATAATCCATAATGTGTAGTGACCATAAAAAATCCCATATTCTCCATGAGTCTGATCTTATTGATCCAATATCGCCCGTCATATATCCAACATAGACATTGATACCGTCCTTGGTATCTGTTGTAACTTTATATACTGGTAAATCTCCTCTGTATTCTGCACCTGGATATAGCTCTGTTACTAAACTTACCTCCATTGGATTTAAAGTAGTTTTTTGAGCAGTTATTTTTATGGCCTCCTCCTTCGTTATAGGTTCTATAGCATTACCTTCAGGATAAGTTTGATAAGTCTTTTTGCCCTCCTCGGTAGTTTCCATTACAGAAGTGCCAAGCCTATCGAATATTCGATACTCTATATCTTTGGGAAGACGATACTGCTCTCCCCTTACCAATTCAATTTTATTGTAGGCAAAATAAATTCCAGATATTGTCCACAACAATAGTTGTATTGAAACAAATATACTTAAATATCTATGAAAATTTCTTACAAATCTTTTTGTTTTCATTAAATTAGTTCTTTTAGAGGTGTGGATACGAACTCATATTTCTGAATTTCGTCACTCTCAAATAATATATCATCATTTTCATCTATTTGAAGAACTATATCTATATCAAGGGTTCTGGCACTAAATTTTGGAGCATTTCTATTTCTTCCGGCATTGTCTTCAATTAACTTTAGCTTTTTATTTAGTTCCTTAAAACCTAATTCAGAATCTCCACAAATCACTGAGTTTAGAAAATCATCACCTTCAAAGCCCTCAGCTTTTGTTTGATGAATTGATGAAGATTGAATGTTTGAAAGTATTTTTTTTAGTTCTTCTGAAGCAAATTCTAAATTTTTCTCGGCATCAATATTACTGCCTAGGGATAAGAAATATTTCATTATCTATGTATTATGAGTCCAACATCTTTAGCACCTCGAAGTGCTCCAGGCTTAGACACGCGTAATTTGATCGATTCAACTCCGTATGTATCTTTTACGAGCGATGCGATTCCCTCGGCAAGTGATTCTTGTAATTGAAAGGACGATTCCTCAACAAACTTAATTACTTCTTTGCAAATGGTTTTGTAATCAACAGTATCCTCAATTGAGTCAGTTTTTGCAGCTCTTTTACAATCAAAAGGAAATTCCATATCAATGCTGACTTCTTGTTTAACTTTTCTTTCCCAGTCAAAGATACCAATGATTGTTTTTACTCTTAAATCTTTTATGTAAATTAAATCTTTCATGCTTTCAACTCATCTAACGGCCACCGAGCTCTTGCACTTGAAGATCTGTCATTTTCAATTGATGGCTTCATCATAGATCCAACAAATGCAATCATTGCAGCATTATCGCCACAATATTTCAAATCGGGATAATACACTTTTATATTATGTGATTCTTCAAGCTTTTTAAACTCACTTCTCAAAAACTTATTTGCAGCAACACCTCCAGCTATAATAACTTCCTTTCTTCCAGTCGTCTCAATAGATTTCTTAATCTTTGCTACCAAAACATCTGAAATTGCTTGTTGAAATGATGCAGCAATATCTGATTTTATCTCTTCAGTCATATTAGATATTTTTTGAACAGTATATAAAACTGACGTTTTTAGTCCGCTCAAGCTCATATTTAAATCATCACTATTAATCATAGGTCTTGGGAAATCAAATGCATCCAATTTTCCTTCAATTGCCAGTCTCTCAATATAAGGACCGCCTGGATAAGGTAAATCTAGTAACTTAGCTACTTTATCAAAAGCTTCTCCAACTGCATCGTCTTGAGATTGGCCAATAATTTCATATTTTCCTTTATCTTTAACATCAACGATCATGCTGTGGCCACCAGAGACAAGCAAACATATAAAAGGCATTTTTATCTCAGGGAATTCCATCATTGGTGACATCAAATGTCCCTCTAAATGGTTTATTGGTATCAAGGGAATATTTAGAGCTGTTGAAAGTCCTTGAGCAAAACTTTCTCCAATTAAAAGAGCTCCCAGCAAGCCTGGTCCAGACGTATAAGCAATCTGATCAATACTATCAAGAGAAAGGTTTCCTAAAGCGTCTTCAAGCACATCCACAATTTTTAAACAGTGGTCTCTTGAGGCTAATTCAGGTACCACTCCCCCATATTCAGCATGCATATCCATCTGGCTATGAACAGACTCTCCAATAATTCCGTCTTTGGAATCATAAATAGCTATTGCCGTTTCATCACAGGATGTTTCTATTCCTAAAGTTTTCATAAAAAGTTTTGCAAAATTGTTAATAAAAGCCTAAACTACGCGTCACATTATGCCTTCAATTATTATAAAAGATACAGAACATTTTGATATTGGTTTGAGGAAATTCAAGCGTGCATGTGAAAAAGCAGCAATTGTTCCTGAAATAAGAGCAAGAGAATTTTACGAAAAGCCAACAGAGAAAAGAAAACGTCTAATGGCAGCAGCTGTTAAAAGAGCAAAGAAATCTAATAGAAAGTTTTCATTCACAAGACAAAGATCTAGATAGTTTTGGCGCTTTTATCAGATATTAAAAACGACCTAAAACAAGCTATGCTTGATAAAAATAATTTGGTTAGGGATACCATCAGAATGTTTTTATCAGAAGTCCAAAGATTCGAAATAGATAACAAAGAAGAAGTTGATGACGCAAAGGCATTACAGATCATCAATAAAATGATTAAACAAAGAAATGACTCCATTTCTCAATTTAAAGAAGGTGGCAGAGAGGATTTAGCTCATAAAGAACAACAAGAAGTTGAAATTCTTTCAAAATATAAACCAGAGCAGTTAAGTGAAGAAGATATTACTGAAAAAGTAAAAAGTGCCATCGAAGAAACCGGTGCCGAGTCTATGCAGGATATTGGTAAGGTAATGGGAGTTTTAAAATCAGCTTTAGCTGGCTCAGCAGATATGGGGCTTGTTAGCAAAATAGTAAAAGATCAGCTTGCTTAGTAATATTTTTCAAAAACATGAAAAGAAATCAAGATCGAAGTAATAATCAATTAAGAGATATTACTATTGAACCAAATATAAATATTCATGCCGAAGGTTCTGTATTAATTTCATTTGGTAATACAAAAGTCATTTGTAATGCATCAATAGAAAATAATGTTCCTAGATGGATGAAAAATTCAGATGAAGGTTGGGTGACTGGTGAGTATGGAATGCTTCCAAGGTCTACTAATGAAAGAATGAGCAGAGAGGCTGCAAGAGGCAAACAAAGTGGCAGAACACAAGAAATTCAGAGACTCATTGGAAGATCATTAAGGCAGGCAGTTAATCTTAAATATCTAAAAGGAAAAACTATAAATGTTGATTGTGATGTTATACAAGCTGATGGTGGAACAAGAACAGCATCAATTACAGGTGGTTGCGTAGCACTTTTTTTAGCTATTAAAAATCATCACGATGATCAACGTGCAATTAAATCGTTTATTGCGGCAGTATCAATGGGTATTAAAGAAAATCAAGTTCTACTTGATCTGGACTATGACGAAGATAGTACAGCAGATACCGATCTAAATATTGTTATGAACGATAAAGACGAATTAATTGAAATTCAAGGCACCGCTGAAGATGCTCCTTTTTCAAAAAAAGAACTTGATGATATGCTTGTAATGGGCAGCTCAGCAATAGCTGATATTATTAAAAAACAAAAAGCTTGTATTGAATAAGTGAAAGATTATCAAAAGTCATTTTTAAATTTAGCAATAGAATCTCAAGCACTGCAATTTGGAGAATTTACACTTAAATCAGGTCGACAAAGCCCATATTTTTTTAATGCTGCAAATATGCTTAAAGGCTCTAATTTATTCCAGTTAGCACAATGTTATGTCGATGCAATAATTGATAATAATATTGAGTTTGATTGCATATATGGTCCTGCCTATAAGGGTATTTTTCTTGGTTCTATTGTTGCTACAGTTTTCAGTGAACAGGGTAAAAATTATCCTGTTAGCTTCAATAGAAAAGAGGTGAAAGATCATGGAGAAGGTGGAAATATTATAGGTGCGAATCCAAGAGGAAAAGTTTTAATTATTGATGATGTTTTATCGGCTGGAACGGCTGGAAGAGAATCAATTAATTCAATAATTAATCATAATGCGACTCCTTCCAGTTTTGTTGTTGGTCTTGATAGACAGGAAAAAGGAGTTTCTAATGAATCAGCCAGTAAAGAATTAGAAAATGAATTCAATCTGAATGTTACATCAATTATAAATCTTGATTCTATGATTGCATACGTCAAAAATGAAACTGAGCTTACAGAACATCTTAAAGGCTTAGATAACTATAGAGAGACTTGGGGCGCTTAAATGTTTTCAGGAATTGTTCAAGGTACAGGAAAAATATCCAAAATAATTTCAAAAAAGAATCATATTACTTTGGAAATATCTGCTCCTAAAAATTTTAATAAAAATCTTAAAAAAGGAGCTAGCGTTTCAATAAATGGAATCTGCTTAACCTCTTTAGATAATGGTAAAAAGAACCTGAAGTTTGATGTTATCAATGAAACATTATCAAAAACAAATATTGGTAAAGCTAGAAAAGGTTCTTCAGTAAATTTAGAAAGGTCAATTACAGCATCAACAGAAATAGGCGGTCATCTAATGTCGGGGCATATCCATTTTGCTGGAAAAGTTGAGAAGATAATAACGAAAAACACCAATAAAGATCTTCAAATTAAGTTTCCAAAGAAATATGAGCAATATATTTTTGAAAAAGGCTATATAGGTGTAAATGGATGCAGCTTAACTCTTGGTAAAGTTAATAATGGCTCATTTTATGTGCATTTAATACCTGAAACTCTAGAAATTACAAACCTTAGTGACTTAAAAAAAGGTTCTTTTGTAAATATTGAGATTGATCAAAATACGATTGCCATAGTTGAAACAGTAAAGAATTCTTTAGCTGCCCAAAAATCTTGATAATACAGCCATTCTTATTGCAACACCATTTGCAACCTGTTGCCTAATTACAGAATTTTCTGAGTCATATACAGCTTCTGTTATTTCAACATAATTAACCGGTCCTGGATGCATTACTATTGCGTCACCTTTTGCAGACTCAAGTTTTTCAGAAGACAATTGATACTCTGATTTATATGTTTCAAGATCTAAATTAAGCTCTTTTTCAAATCTTTCGTACTGAATTCTCAAAGCCATCACAACATCTGCATTTTCAAGGGCTGACTCTAAGTGAGATTCATACTTACCAATCTTAGTATTTTGATACTTAGTACACATTTCAGGATGCCCACAAAATGTGAGTGATCCTAAATCAAAATTAGACACACCTTCAACAAAAGAGGAAGTAACTCTCGAATGATCAAGATCTCCTACGATAACAATATTCAGGCCATCTAAATTTTCTTTATGATCGATAATTGTCTTTATGTCTAAAAGTGCCTGTGTTGGATGAGAAATTGATCCTTCTCCTGCATTTATGAAAACCATTTTCGGCAGACATTCAGCTAATTCTCTAATTACAGATTCAGGATGTCTTAAGACACATAAGTCTACACCCATAAGATTGAGGGCATCTATAGTTTCAAAAATAGATTCTCCCTTTTGAACTGAGGAATTTTCAATATCGAAATCTATTACTGAGCATCCTAAATTGTTTGCAGCAATAGCGAAGGATGACTTTGTTCGTGTGCTAGGCTCACAAAAAACATTTGCAACTATTTTGTCTGGAAAAAGATTTTCTTTCCTAAAGTTACCTTGATCATCAATGAAATTATTTGAGAACTCTATCAGGTCCAGTATGTCTTTTTTTGAAAGATCGTTTATTGATAAAAGATTATTAGCCATTAATTAATACTATTGCCTCTATTTCAACATTTACTCCAAGCGGGAGACCCGAAACTTCGACAGTGGCTCTTGCTGGATATGGTTCAGAAAAATACTCTTTCATCACATCGTTGACAACTGCAAAATTACTCAAGTCAGTAAGAAAAATTGAAATCTTTACAATTTCATCAAGACTACACCCCGCAGCTTCGCAAATACTTTTCACATTATCTAAAACTTGTTTAGCCTGGTCTTCTATTGATTGCGATACTAAGTCGCCAGTTTCAGGATCCAATGGTATTTGGCCAGATATAAACATTAAGTTGCCTGCTTTTACTGCTTGAGAATATGGTCCAATTGCTTGGGGTGCATTCTTTGTCGAAATAATTTCTTTTGTCATCTAAGTATTCTCCTTATAAAAAATATTCTATTTTACTACTTATCATTAATGTTTCTTTTACAACTTGTTGTAAACTTTAGCGATCTCACTTTTTGCATAATACTTTTTAGTTCTTCTTTATTTTTAACTTCTATTTGTATATCAAATCCTGCAAACTTTTTATCAATTGTTTTTGTATTTACAGATCCTATATTGATTCCTGATTTGGCAAATACAGAGCCTAAATCCGATAAAACTCCAACTTTATCTTCAGTGTTTACATCAATTTTCACCTTATAAGAATGCTCTTTTTTATTTTCCCCCCATATTGCTCGCATATATCTTGGATCTTTATTTAAGAAAGTTTTTACCTGTTTACATTTTAGATTATGAATAACCATGCCTCTTTCTGTATCAGAGTGAGCAACAACATCATCTCCGTAGACTGGATAGCAGCACTTTGCAAACCTAACTGTCACACTTTCAATTTTATTATCAAGAATTAAGACCGGCTTTGGCTCTTTTATTCCTTCTCTTATTTGAAGTCCTGAATAAAATCTTTCTGCAATAATGCTACCAGTTCTTTTTCCAAGCCCAAGATCAGTAAGAAGTTTATTAAGAGAGGTTACTCCTATGGAGTCGAGGATCTTCTTGAGTGAGTTTCCTCTATATTCCTTCAAACTAGATCCAGCTCTTTTAAGCTCAGTTTCAAGCATAACTTTGCCAGCTTTTCTTGCATCAGAGGCTTTTTGTTTTCTTAGTCTAGATCGAATTGCACTTCTAGCCTTGCTTGTTGCTACATAATTTAACCAAGATGGATCTAAGTAAGATTCTTTTTTGGATGTAATAATCTCAACAGTTTGTCCTGACTCTAGCTCAATGTTTAAAGGCACTTCACTTCGATTTACTTTACATCCAATAATTGTGTCTCCAAGATCAGTATGAACCTCATATGCAAAATCTATTGGAGTTGAGCCCCTTCTTAAAGCATATATATCACCTTTTGGAGAGAATAAGAAAACTTCATCAGAACTGAGGTCTGTCTTAATTGATTGAGCAAATTCTGATGGATCATTAGTTTTCTTTTGAAGATCTGCTAATCCCAATAGCCATCTTGAAGCTCTTAGTTCTGATCCTTGTTTTTTATCATCAGTTTTGTACTGCCAATGCGCTGCAATACCAAAGTTTGCAATCTCTGCCATATTTCTTGTTTGAATCTGAACTTCAATAGGAAAAGCATTTAATGCTAACAAACTAGTATGAAGAGCCTGGTAGCCATTACTTTTAGGGATAGCGATGTAGTCCTTAAATCTATTTTCTATCGGAGAAAAATAGTTATGTATGATACCTAAAGATCTATAACACTCGTCAATAGAATCTACTAATATTCGAAATCCGTAAACATCTAATATTTCAGAAAATGGTTTATGTTTGGATTTAATTTTTCTGTAAATGCTATAAATATTTTTCTCTCTTCCTTTTACCCCTACTTGCTCAATTCCATTTGATTTAAGCTTACGTTTTAGCTCCTTTCTTATTTTTGAAATTATTCTTTTTCTTCCACCACTTGATTTATTAATTGCACTTTCAAGCATGGTTACTCTAAGTGGATGAATGCATCTAAATGCGAGATCCTCCAACTCAGATCTAATTTCCTGCATACCTATTCTTAGAGCTAAGGGTCCATATAATTCTATTGTCTCTTTAGACTTCAATATTTGTTTTGATCTTGGAAGATGTTCAATAGTGCGCATGTTGTGAAGGCGATCACAAATTTTTACGAGAATTACTCTAACGTCTTTGGACATTGCAAGCATCATTTTTTGAAGATTATTAGCATCTCTATCTGATCGACTAGTTATATCAAGCTTACCGAGCTTACTAACTCCATCTACTATGTTTGCAACATCGTTTCCAAATAAATCTTCCAAGTTCTTTTTAGTAACATCACAATCTTCTAATACATCGTGCATTAATGCTGCACAGATAGAATCTGGATCCATTTTTAAATCCAATAATATTGTTGCAACTGCAAGAGGATGAGTAATATATTTTGATCCATCCATTCTATCTTGGCCATCATGAGCATAGAAGGCTAAAGAATATGCGGTCTGGATTTTTTTTATTTCCTCTTTATTGAGGTATTGTTTTGCGCTTTTGTAAAATTTTGCTGGTAACCTTAATAAGTTTGCTTCGTTGAAATTCTCTAATAATATGTTTGGGAGCACATGTTCGCTCAAGATAACCCCCCTATAGTCATCTATCCTAAGTTTTCGTCTTCTTTATTGCTTGGTGCAGAGAATTCATCTAACAATACATCTTCCTCGAGAGTTTTTTCAAGAGTTTCTCTATCAAGAAGCCCTTCTTCAATCTCTCTTAATGCTACTAATGTTGGCTTATCATTATCCCACTCAACCAGAGGATCTCGACTTGTAGTTGATAATTGTCTTGCCCTTTTTGAAGCCATAAGTATTAGATCAAATCTACTAGGAATTTTTTCCAAACAATCTTCTACTGTAATTCTTGCCATTTATTAATCTCCTGGGATGAGTATTCTAATTCTAATCACCCCATTAATCCAATAAATCTTTCAATATATTTTTATTATAAGTTTCATTATATTCATAATTCTTATCAAATATAATAGAAGTTATCTCATTAAAAGCTCTATTAAAATCATCATTTAAAACAATATAATCAAAATATTTAGCATGCTTTAATTCTTTTATTGCATTTTCCATTCTTCTATTAATAACATCATCAGCATCGAGACCTCTTAAGATTAATCTCTTTTTTAATTCGTCTAATGATGGAGGAATAATAAAAATTGAAATAACTTCTTTAATTGAGTTACTAATTTGAATAAATCCTTGAACGTCGATATCTAAGACAACGCTGATATTATTCTCTAGCTTCTCTTCAACAAAAGCTTTGAGAGTTCCGTATTGATTTCCATGAACATCAGCACTCTCAATAAATGCGTCTTTTTTCTTAAGATCATTAAACTCATTATCAGTAATAAAAAAATAATCTTTACCATGAGTTTCTCCCTCTCTTGGTGATCTTGTTGTCGCAGATACTGATAATTCTATATTCTCATTATTACTAATGATTTCTTTTATAAGAGATGACTTTCCGGCACCTGAAGGTGCTGCAAAAACAATTAACTCTCCTTTTTTTAAATCATTCAACATTTTGAGTTTGCTCTCTCATTTCTTCAATAAGTAACTTCATATCAAGTGCATAATTTTTTAGTTTTGAGTCGTCGATCTTTACTGCAAGAGTATTTGACTCTCTAAAAAGCTCTTGCAATATAAAATCTATTTTTTTCCCACTTGATATTTTCTTAGTTAGCTCTTCATTTATTGTTTTTGTATGAAAAAAAATTCTATCTAATTCCTCTGCAATATCATGTTTCAAAGCAAGCATAGCAACCTCTTGATCTAATCTAGTTTCGTCAAAATCTTCTATAAGATTTTTTATTTTATTTTTATAATTTTTTATTCTTTTATTAAGAGTTTTTTTCTCCATATTTTGAATACTTCGAGCAATCTTTTCTATGCTATTAGTCTTTTTAGATAATACGTTTTCAATCTTTTTTCCTTCTTCAAATCTTGAATTAATAAATTCTTTTAAGGCAGTATTAAAGTTATTTTTGATTAGTTTCTTATTGATACTTTGAGACGTTTCTATATTAAAAATTCCTGACACATCTTTTATATCTGAAAAATTTAAGTCTACTCTATTTCCAAGTGCTTCTTTTAATGAGCTTTTAAGCATTCTAAGTAATTTTTTATTAATATCATATTTTGTTTTTGAGGATGATTTTGCTCTTATCTTTACCTCTATTTTGCCTCTATTTATATTTTTAGATATTACTTTCCTAATGTAGTCTTCTAAATCATTACCCAAGTTATTAGATTTTATTGATAGTTCTAAAAATCTATGATTTACACCTCTAATTTCAATTGAGATATTGGACGTTTTATCAAAAGATTCAGACAAACCGAATCCAGTCATGCTACTAATCATTTAAACATTGTATTTTGCAAAAGAGTTGAGTTCTAGTCGTATTCATCAAAAATAAAGCCTAAACTCTTCAATTTTGAATTTGAGATATTGCCCTGTTCGTCATTTCTATCTTCTGCACAATTAAATATCTCATGTTCTTCTGAATTAAATTCGTTATCCATAAAGAATTTAATAATATTTGCAGCATTATTTCTGTGTAAGTAATTTGCAAACTTTCTTTCAGTTACTGTTTGATAAAGACCAGCAAATCTTAAAATTATTAGGTTTTTGCCATAATTTTTTATTTGGTTATCTTCATAGTTAACTATAGTTTTGCTCCTAAAATCATCTTCGCTTAAAGGATCTGATTCCGTGAAGATACCGGACTTATTATTTCCATACACTCTTGTTGATGAGATGGTTATAAATTTTTTATATGATAATTCACTAGTCAATCTAAAAACATTTTCTGAGGAATTGATAAAACCTTTTTTGTATCCATCTTCGTCAAATGAGCTTGGTTTTGGTATAAAAATTATTGCATCATATTCAGTTATATCTAATTTTGGGATCTCCTTTGATAACCAGTCCCATTTAATATAGTTTTTTATATCTGATTTGTGATTACCTCGCGATATTGGGTACAACTCATATTCATTATCCTTGATAATATGACTAATTCTTTTAGCAATATCGCCAAAGCCTATTATGAGAACATTTTTTTTCATGTGGTGCTTACATTAACTCAAAAAAAATCCAGGGCTGCAACTCTGGATTTTATTATGTTAAAAAATTTATATGCTTAATAATGGCGCAATTACAAGGCTAACTATAGCCATTACATTTATTAAAATATTCATTGATGGTCCTGACGTATCTTTAAAAGGATCACCTACGGTATCTCCTACAACAGCTGCTGCGTGAGTATCAGAACCTTTGCCACCTAGGTTACCCTTCTCAACATATTTTTTTGCATTATCCCAAGCACCTCCGGCATTCGCCATCATAAGTGCGAGAGATACACATCCTAAAAGCCCACCAGCAAGCATGCCTCCTAAAGCTTGAGCACCAAGACCAAAACCAACAATAGCTGGCATAGAAACTGCAATTACTCCTGGTAACATCATTTTCTTTAAGGCAGCTTTGGTTGCTATCTCAACACATTTTTCAGAATCAGGCTCAGCTGTGCCTTCCATTAAGCCAGAAATTTCTTTAAATTGTCTTCTGATCTCATTAATCATTTCAAATGCTGCATCACCAACGGCCGTCATAGTTATTGAAGAAACTAAAAACGGTATACAAACTCCTATAAACATTCCAACTAAAACAATTGGCTCTGTAAGTGCTAATGAAAATTCAGGATTTGCTACACCTACTACAGCAGAAAAAGCTGAAATTATTGCTAAAGCAGCTAAAGCTGCAGCTCCAATTGCAAAACCTTTTCCGATTGCAGCAGTAGTATTTCCTAATTCATCAAGAGAGTCTGTAATTTCTCTTACTTCCTCACCCATACCTGACATTTCAGCTATGCCGCCAGCATTGTCAGCAACCGGTCCATATGCATCTATTGCCATAGTTATTCCAACAGTAGCAAGCATACCAACAGCAGCAATCCCTACACCATAAATGCCCGATAGTTGAGTTGAAGTAAGGATAATGCCGGCTAGAATAACAATAGGTATCACAACTGATTGCATTCCAACTGATAAACCTGAAATCATTACTGTTGCAGAACCAGTTTCTCCTGATTCAGCAATTTTCTTTACCGGGCCTCCACCAGTGTAATATTCTGTAATAAGCCCAATCAATACACCGCCAACAGCTCCAGCAATAACACACCACCATACATTCATTCCAACTCCGTCAAAAGAATCAATTATGAAATAGGCCATAGCCACAAATATTACTGGCGCTAAAAGAGTTCCAGATCTCAATGCACTCGCAGGTGCTTTTGCAGACTGAAGCTTTACTATAAATATTCCAATTATTGAAGCTATTAAACCAGTCGCAGCTAAAGCCAGTGGAAGCATCATCATATCTTGGTTTCCAAGCGTATAAGCTATTGCTATTGATGCAATCATAGAGCCACAATATGACTCAAATATATCCGAACCCATTCCAGCAACATCACCAACATTATCACCAACATTATCGGCAATAACGCCTGGATTTCTTGGATCATCTTCAGGAATACCAGCTTCAATCTTACCAACGAGATCAGCTCCAACATCAGCACTCTTTGTAAAAATTCCTCCACCTACTCTGGAAAAAAGTGCTACAACAGATGCTCCCATAGCAAAACCCTCAAGCTTATGAGGATCAATTTCAGCTGGGATGTAGAAATAATATAATCCACCTAAACCAATAAGACCCAACGATGCAACACATAGACCCATTATAGAACCACCATAAAAAGAAACGGATAAAGCTGCTGCTGGACCATCTTTTTGAGCAGCAGTTGCAGTTCTAACATTTGCTTTAGTAGCTGCATACATACCAATAAAACCTGCAACAGATGAGCATATTGCTCCAACAACAATAGAAATTGCAGTATAAGGTCCCAATGCATACCATGCTAGTAATACTATTACCGCAATAAATATGGATAAATATTTATACTCTGTTTTCATGAAAGCGAGAGCTCCAGCATGAATCTGATCGCCTATTTTTTTTACGTTATCTTCGCCATCGGGATATTTCATGACAAGCTTATAAACAACAAATGCCATTACCATACCCAATATGCCAAGAGCTGGTGGAATGATTAAATTATCCATATAAAACCCCTTATTTTTAATAAAGCATTCTAGCAAATTATTCGAAACAAAAACGTTTTTTCTCTATTTATTAAATATGTTTTTGTCTAAAAGTTCTTCTGAATTTGCGACAACGCAGGCCACCGCTGCATCGCCAGAAACATTTACTGATGTTCTTATCATGTCGAGAATTCTATCAACTGCCAAGATTAATCCAATTGCATCGAGTGGAAGCCCTAATGAGCTCAAAATAAGAGCTAATGTAATAGTTCCAGCAGATGGGACAGCAGCTGCTCCAATAGAAGCCACCATTGCAAGAAGAACTATTTGAATATATTCAATCATGGATAGATCTACACCAACAGTGCTTGCAATAAACATAGTTGCCAGGCCCTGCATAATTGCGGTGCCATCCATGTTTATCGTGGCCCCAACAGGAATTACGAATGAGGAAACATCCTTTTTAACACCCAGTTCATCAGTTACCGTCTTAAGAGTAACTGGAATAGTTGCAGCACTTGATGATGTTGTAAACGCAAATAAAGCAACATTTCTCATTTTTTTAAAGAAAATAATTGGATTTAAATTAGCAAATATTTTTAGTACTAATGAATATGTAAAAAATAAATGAAACAATAAAACAAAAATTAGTATCAAGACGTATTGAATTAAATCTCCAAAAATATTTAGCCCTTTATCCATTACATAACTACCCATCAAACAAAAAACACCAATAGGCGCAAAACTCATAATGATTAAAACTATCTTCATAAAAACTATATTTAATCTTTCAAAATTTTTAGAAAGATTATCAGTAAGATTGTCAGTAAGATTTAGAGCGATGCCAAACAAAATACTTATGAAAACAATTCCCAACATATTATTTTCAACAAAAGCTCCAAAAATATTATTTGGAAAAACTTTTAAAACAGTATCATATAAACTGGCTTCGCCTGAGGGTGCGTTAAATGATGTAACTTCACCTTCATATCCAGAAATATTAAAAACCCATCCAAAAAATATTGCTATCACAACAGCAAAAGCGGTAGTTAATAAATAAAGCAGCACTGTTTTTGAGGCTATCGATCCAAGCTTAACCATATTTGATAATGAAGAAATGCCAGAAACTAGAGAAAAGAAAACCAGAGGAACTACTATTAACAAGAGTAGGTTCTTGAAAATTTGTCCGCCTAAGTTAAAAAGATATTTTTCTATGCCTAGAAAAACCGATTGAGAAATTGAATCTTGAAAATAAAAGAATATAGAAGCTAAAAGTACACCTGTGAACATGCCCACCAAAACATTTCTTGTTAGATTTTTTGGAGGGTCTAATTGACTCATGTTATCTCTATCATATCAAAATCTTCTTTACCAACACCACACTCTGGACATAACCAATCTTCGGGAACATCTTCCCATGCTGTTCCTGGCTGAATTCCATCATCAGGCCAACCTAATTCTTCATCATATATTAGTCCGCAGACAATACATTCCCATTTTTTATATTTCATAAAGTGCTAAAAATTAAGTTATTTCGTTTATAACAAGGAGGCTATAATATCAGATTTAACCATTAAATTAATGAAGCTAAAGCAAAAATCCTCTTGGATAACTTATAAAGAAATGTTGAATAAAGTCAAAAATGACTCTGTAAAGTCTTGGCTAACTGAAAATGGTCCAATTACAAAAAGAATTTCTGCAAATGAAGATTTCGAGTTAAGTTTAATACGTGATGAAATTGATAAAGTTGATGAAATGGATAAAAAATATTTAGATAACGAAGTTGGAGACATAAAGGTAAGAGAGGTTATCTTATTAGGCAATAAAATTCCTAAGGTTTACGCTAAATCACTAATACCCGTTAATACCATTGAAAATGGATTTTCTAAACTAGGAAGTCTAGGAACCAAACCTTTGGGAGACATCTTATTTGAAAAAAATATATTTAATAAGATTGAAGTTGTTTATTCTACTTTCTCAGATGAAATTAGCATATTTTGGGGCAGAAAAACAAAGTACTTAGTTAAGAGCCTTCCCTTTTCAGTCATGGAAATTTTTTTAGAAGAATGAAAAATAAAATTTACTCTTTTGTAGAGATTGCAAGACTTGATAAGCCGATAGGTATTTATCTTTTGCTTTGGCCATCTTTATTAGGGTATGTGTTAGCAGGAATAAATTCAGAGCTTGAGTTTAAAAACTTTCTAATCGTGGTCTTTGGCTCTATCTTAGTTCGATCTTGTGGCTGTGTTATTAATGATATTAGTGACTATAAGATAGATAAGCTTGTAAAAAGAACTTTAAACAGGCCTCTCGCATTGGGTTCAATTTCTTTAATTGAAGCCTGGTTATTTTTCCTAGCCTTAAGCGTTATGTCATTGTTGCTTTTATTTGAAACAAATTCTCTTACTATAAAGATCTCTGTATTTTTTGCTTTTTTAATAATTTTGTACCCTCTTACAAAACGATTCTTTGTTGCGCCACAGTTCATTCTTGGAATTACATTTGGATCTGGTTCAATTATTGCTTATTCACTTGAATCGAATATCTTCTCTATGTCACTAGCGATTTTATATTCTGGAATAATTGCATGGATAATAAGTTTTGATACCTATTACGCTATGGAAGATAAAAATGATGACGAACAGATAGGTGTAAATTCTACAGCAATTTTATGGGGCAATAATTCAATAATATATTCGAAAATACTTCATATATTCTTTTACATGTGTCTTTTAACTGTAGGATTAATTAATAGTTTTTCATACCTTTTTTTCTTGTTCTTTTTCATACTCATATATCTTTTTTTTCGTCAGTCAAGAATTATCAAAGAAGAGAAATATATAGAAGCATTTAAAATTAATAATTGGGTTGGTATTGTGGCTCTTGCTAGTTTTACATTTGAAATAATTTACTTGGGTTAAATGAGTACTAATTTAAATTTTGTTGATAATTTTGATTCAATAGATGAAGCTCAGTATAGTAAATTAATACGAAAGAATGATGCTCCTTTTATCCAATATTCTTTTTTAAAGGCACTCGAAAATTCAGGGTGTGTTGGAAGAGACTTAGGCTGGACTCCCAAACATCTAGTGAAATCAAATGAGAATGTTTTGAGTGGTTTCCTGCCAATGTATATAAAAAATAATAGTCATGGTGAGTTTGTTTTTGATCACTCATGGTCATATGCATTAAATAGAGCTGGAAGAAATTATTATCCTAAATTGCTTACTGCTATACCCTTTACTCCATGTGAGACTAGAAAAATTATCACCGAATCAGATGCAAATGAATATGTTGAGAAGATAATTGAATTTATGGAAGAAAAAAATATTGAATCTTGGCATATCCTCTACCCGGATGCAGATTTAAAAGAATTATTTCTTGAAAATAAACTTATAGAACGTTTTGGATATAAATTTATATGGAAAAATAAAGAATATGAGACATTTAATGACTACCTAAATATTTTTAAATCAAGACAAAGAAAAAATATTAAGAATGAAAGAAAAAAAATATCTGACTTAAATATTACTTTCCAAATTAAAGAAAGTGATTCTTTGACACTAGAGGACTGGGAGGAATTTTTTAAATTTTATAAAAATACATATGAAGAAAGGTTACAAAGACCGTATCTAAATATCGATTTCTTTAATGAAATTCATAAATTCAAAAAAACCCTTAAGCCTGTTATTTTTTTTGCAGTGCATGATGATAAAAAAATAGCTGGATCATTGTGTTTCATTGGTAATGACACCCTATATGGAAGGCATTGGGGATCTACCTTCAACATTGACTCACTTCATTTTGAAACCTGTTTTTATCAAGGTATAGAATTTTGTATTAATAAAAAAATAAAATACTTTGATCCTGGTGTTCAAGGTGAACATAAAATAAGAAGAGGGTTTGAGCCAAAAAGGACTAGCTCATTCCACTACATAAAAGAAAATGATTTTAGAAATGCCATAATTGAATTTTGTGAGAAAGAGGAAGTTGAAATTAATAGATATCTCAAAGCATGTGAGAGATATACACCTTTTAATAAAGAATATAAAATTTAAGAATGATTAAATCTCTACCAAAAACAAGTCATCAGTTAGCTATATGCGAAGCTAACTTTTTAAGGTTAAAGAAAATCCTAAATAATTTTTCTTTAAATAAATATTTGTTTGAAACAATTAATCCTGACTCTTCATCTAATCCAATATCCTTCAACATAATTCATAGAACAAAACATACATTAACAATTGAAGCTAAACAGAAAATTAAATTAAAAAAGATGGAAAATCTTATTATCAGAATACAAATTTCTTTAGATGCTAAATTAGCTGAAGTTATATCTTTTCAAGGGGAGAGAGCAGTTCCATATTTTATGAAAGTTCTTAAAACGCAATCACGTGACGAAAAAATACAACAAAATAGATTCTTAACAGAGTGGCTGGAGAACATATTTGCAAATGGAATAAATCCTCAATTTAAAATTTGATGGTAAAAACAATTTTATATTTTCATGGATTTGCCTCTTCTTCAGATTCAGATAAAGCAAAAATTATTAAGAGTTACATATCAAAAATTTCTAAAAAAATAAAAATATTTACTCCAGATCTTAGCAATAATTTTAAAGAAGCAAATAATCAGATAACAAAACTCATTGACGAGAATGAAAAAGATTTTGTATTCATGGGAAGTTCTTTGGGTGGATACTATGCAAATTTTTTTGGAAGCATTAATAAATCAAAAGTGATCTTAATTAATCCAGCTATTCCTCCATTAAAAGGTTTTGAGGAATACCTTGGTGAAAATGAAAATTATTCGACTGGAGAAAAATTTATTGTTAGCGAAGATGATATAAAATTTTTAAGATCACTTGTAACTAAAAAATTTAGTAATCAAAAAAATACTTTAGTCTTTCTGGAATCAGGAGATGAAGTTCTTAATTATGTTGAGGCTGCTAAATACTTTTTAGGCTCAAATATAGACATAACATATGGTGGAAGCCATTCATATGAATCCATTACAAATAAACTAGAAAAAATTGTCAGATTTATAGAGATTTAATTAATTGAACTGAAATTGAACAAAAAACTTCCTTTTGCACAGAATTAATGCATAATATTACCTATATTGGTGCAAATACATCAATTTAATGCACTAATAGTATATTTAATCAAAATTAAAATTATACATTTGTAGGAGAAATAAATGAAAACATACGAATATATTTGGCTTGATGGTTATCAACCTGAGCCATCGATGAGAAGTAAAGTTAAAGCGACTAGGGATGAAACGCCGCCTGAATGGTCATTTGATGGATCTTCAACTCAACAAGCAGAGGGAGGAAGTTCAGACTGTCTACTATTACCAGTTCAAACATATGAAAATCCAAATGGGCATGATCTAGTTATGACACAAGTCCAAGCAGCTGATCACACTTCTCATCCATCAAATTTTAGAGCAGCTGCAGCTGAAGTTGTCACAGATGAATGGTGGTTTGGATTTGAACAGGAATACTTTTTTACTGATCCTGAAACTGGTGAACCATTGGGATGGGAAAATGGAGAGCCTGGTCCTCAAGGTCCATACTATTGTGCGGTTGGGGCTGGAAATGTTTCTGGAAGAGAAATTTCTGATGCTCACCTTATGGCTTGCTTGGATCTAGGAATAGAATTAACCGGAACCAATGCTGAAGTTGCAATAGGTCAATGGGAATATCAATGTTTTGGTAAAGGTATCAAAGCTGCCGATGATCTTTGGGTGAGCCGATACATGTTATATAAGACTGCTGAAGAATTTGGTGTTGGTGTAAATATCCATCCAAAGCCAAAAACTGGTGATTGGAATGGATCAGGGATGCATACAAACTTTTCAAATGAAGCTATGAGAACTGGTGGAAGTGAAGAACTCTACTCATCAATTTGCGATAAGCTTGGTGAAGTTCATGAGGAAGGGATTGCCTCTTATGGTTCTGATAATGATATGAGACTTACTGGATTACATGAAACTCAAAGCATTGAAAAATTTTCATATGGTGTGAGTGACAGAGGAGCCAGTATAAGAATACCTGTTGCCACAGTTGAGAATGGCTGGAACGGATATCTTGAAGATAGAAGGCCAGCTTCAAACGCTGATCCATATAAAATACTATCTCATATAGTAGGAACGCTTACAAAGTAAATAATTTTATTATCTGCCTCGTATATTTTTTATGAGGCAGTTTTTTAAAGATGAAGATAAGCAAAAAAGAATTAAATTTCTTAAATCAGTTAACGACTGAAATAATTATTTTAGATAAAGAATACAAAATCATTTGGTTAAATGACTCTGCTTTAAATAAAGGCTGGAGAATTGATCCCAATAAAAAAGAAAAAAATCTTATTTCACTTCAACTATCTGAGGAGACTGCAGCATCTGTAATTAAATTACTAAATAAATCAATGGATAAAGGAAGCTCACAAACTAGAAGAGATTTTCCTTTAAAAACCACTAAAGATAAAAAACGAGAAATTGATTTTACAGTAAGATATAGCAATTCTTACGACTGTATCTTAATTGAGATCTCATGTGTTGATAATCTTAATAAAATTATTGATTCAACCAAGACCTTTTCAACCCAAAAGATTGCAGCTAATCTTGCGAGAACTCTTGCTCATGAAGTAAAGAATCCCCTTTCAGGTATCAAAGGAAGCGCACAAATATTAGATAAAAAGCTTACTGATGATTATTCATCGAAATTTTTAAAAATCATCATTGATGAAACAGATAGATTAAACTCAATAGTAACAAAAATTCTTACTCCTCCATCAAAACCAAACCTTAGTCTTTTTAATATTCATTCTGCTCTTGAGCAGGTATATGCTCTTTTAAAGGCAGATAAAAAAAATATTAAACTTATCAGAGATTACGATCCAAGTATTCCTGAAATTAATGGAGATGAAAATCTTTTTGTTCAAGCTATTTTAAATATTGTTAAAAATGCTCAACAAGCAATTGAAAACGAAGATGATCCCTCGATCACAATAAAATCAAGAATTCAGTATGGTAGGCCTGTAAATGGAACCGTCTATCCAACAATTTGCACTATAGATATTATTGACAATGGGCCTGGTATCCCTAGTGAATTACATGATCAGGTTTTCTTCCCAATGGTGTCTATTAAAGAGAATGGCTCTGGTCTTGGCTTAACAATTGCTCAAGACATTATAAGAATTCATGGAGGCGGTATAGTTTTTTCATCTAACCCCGGCAATACAGTTTTTTCAATTCAAATCCCTATAAAGGTTGCAAATAAGGAGTCTAAAATTGCATAGAATATGGGTAGCTGACGATGACGATGCAATAAGACTAATTCTGGAAGAAAGTCTCACAAGCTCAGGGTTTGAAACAAAAAGTTTTTCGTCCGGAGAAGAGCTAATAGAAGAATTAGATGCTACTCAACCAGATTTAATTATTACCGATGTGCAGATGCCAGGCATGCTTGGTTATGACCTTCTTAAGCATATAAATAATAATTACGAAGATATTCCTGTGATTATTATGACAGCTTTTGCTGACATGCAAGCAGCAGTAGAATCTTTCGGAGGAGGTGCATTTGAATATTTACCAAAACCATTTGATTTAGAAGAAGCTACTGAAATAATTAATAGAGCACTCGAAGATAAACCAAAAACAAAGGGTTTAAAAACAGATACTAAGCTAGACATCATAGGTGAATCTCATGCAATGCAAAATGTTTTTAGAGCAATTGGAAAGTTATCAACTACAATTGCGACAGTTCTAATTCAAGGTGAGTCTGGTACAGGTAAAGAGTTAATTGCTAAATCACTTCATAAGAATAGTCCAAGACATGACATGCCATTTATTGCACTTAACATGGCAGACATTCCAAAAGAACTAGTTGAGTCAGAACTTTTTGGACATGAGAAAGGTTCATTTACTGGAGCAGTCGATAAAAGAATTGGTAGATTTGAGCAAGCAAATGGAGGAACGCTTTTTCTTGATGAAATTGGAGATATGCCACTAGATTCACAAACAAGGCTTTTAAGAGTATTGTCAAATAAAGAGTTTTACAGAGTTGGTGGAGATAAACCTATAAAAGTAGACGTAAGAATTATTGCAGCTACTCACCAAAATCTCAATAACCTGGTTTCTCAAAAAAACTTTAGAGAAGATCTATTCTATAGACTAAATGTTATCAAAATAGACGTACCACCTCTTAGAGACAGAATTGAGGACATAACAGATTTATCAAAGTATTTCTTGAAAAACTACTCTGATTCACTAGACGAAGATTTAAAAGTTGTAACTAAAGATGCCATGAATTTAATGAAAAAGTATGATTGGCCGGGAAATGTTAGACAGCTAGAAAATGTTTGTTACTGGCTAACTTTAATGTCTCCTTCACAAAATGTTAAATCTCAGGATCTTCCTCCAGAAATAAAGGAGTTTGAAGTTACTGATATTCCATCATCTTCATGGGAGGACGGAATGCAAAACTGGCTTAAGAATGTATCAATGAATATTGACTCAGGTTTGTCTGAAATAGCAATAACTAAAATTGAGAAAATGTTAATAAAGACTGCTTTAGAAAGATCAAATGGTAAAAAGAATGATGCAGCTCAAATTCTTGGATGGGGAAGAAATACACTTTCAAAAAAAATGAAGGAACATGGTATTTAGACCAACGGAAGATTATTCATTTTCCACTCATTAATACCCCCTCTTAATATAAAAATATCTTTTAGTCCCTCTTTCTTTAAAGTTTCTCCTGCATTGGTTGACGCACTGCCCATTTCGCATACAAGCACTACAGATTTTGTAGAGTTAATAATTTCATTTGATCTTCTTGAAACATCATTTACTGGAATATTAATTGAAGCTGTTATATGACCGGAATTAAAAGCTTCAGAACTTCTGAGATCAACAATTAATGCTTGGTCTTGGTTTGAAAGACCAATTAATGATTGGCAAGATATTTTTGTTCCACCTTTTTTAGAATTTGATATTAAAAATAGTATAAGAACAATTACAAGAGGTGCTGAAAAATAAAAGTGTTCTATTAAAAAATTAATTAGTTCCATATGTATATTATCTATTAAAATGGAAGATATTAATAAAAAATATAAATGAAAAATACAAGTTTAATTTTAGTTCGGCACGGTCAAAGTGAATGGAACGAAAAAAATCTTTTTACTGGTTGGGAAAATCCAGGACTCACAAAGAAAGGAACTTATGAAGCAAAACATGCTGGCATATTAATAAATGACCTCAATATCGAATTTGATCACCTATTTACTTCAGTTTTAGATAGAGCCAAACTCACCGGAGCAATCATTCTAGAGAATATCAATCAGAAAGATATAGATTCTATTGAAAACAAAGCTCTCAATGAAAGATTCTATGGTGACCTTCAAGGTCTTAATAAAGATGAATGTAGGCAAAAATGGGGTGCTGAACAGGTACAAATTTGGAGAAGATCTTATGATGTTGGTCCGCCTGGGGGAGAGTCACTAAAAGAAACTGGAGAGAGAGTTTTACCATATTATTTAAATGAGATTTATCCGTTAATACTTCAAGGAAAAAATATTTTGGTAGCTGCGCATGGAAATTCTCTTAGATCATTAATAATGCATTTAGACAACTTATCATCTGATGAAATTGTTAAATTGGAAATACCAACTGGGGCCCCTATTCAATATATCTTTGATGATCAGGGTGAAGTATTAATTAAAAAGAATTTAGTAGAATAGTTTGAAACAAAATAATAAAAATTTTTCTCAGGTTATACCGCAGTGGTATATAGCCTCTGGTAGAAATAACTTGCCATGGAGAAAAGGAATATCTCCATACAAAGTTTGGATATCTGAGATAATGCTTCAACAAACTCAAGTCAAAACAGTCATACCTTTTTTTAATGCTTTTATAAAAAAATTTCCAAACTTAAAATCGATATCAAAAGCTTCAGAAGATGAAATTCTAGCTCTTTGGACAGGTTTAGGTTTCTATAGAAGAGCAAAAAATATCTTTAAAACTAAAGAAATAATTAAAAATGAATTTAAGAATAGATTTCCAAAAAAATTTGAGGAATTAATTCTTTTACCAGGTATTGGAAGATCGACTGCAGGAGCAATTATGTCAATTGCATACAACAAGTCGTATCCGATACTTGATGCAAATGTTAAAAGAGTTATTTCAAGATATGAAAATATAGATATTGAACAAAAAAATGTGATTAAGTCTCTATGGGAATTATCTGAAACATTCACTCCCTCAGAAAATATCTTTGAATATACTCAAGGAATCATGGACTTAGGCGCAACAATATGCCACTTGAGATCTCCAAAATGTTCAATTTGTCCTTTAAACGTTTCTTGTAAAAGCGCTTTTAAAGACTTCAAAACTGTTAAGAAAGTCAAAAAACAAAAATTAACCAAAAGAATTAATTTTACGTTAGCTCACTCAAATCAATCCTTTCTATTATTTAAAAAAAATGAGCAGAGTTTTTGGGAAAGTTTATGGATTCCATATGACAATCAACTTCTAAAAAGTAAAAGCATTTTTAAAGATCCAAAGAAAGTTGAAACTCGTCACCTCAATCATGCGCTATCCCATATAGATTTGGATATTACTGTTGAAATTTTTGAGTACGACAAACCTTTTAAAATTGAAACTAACCTGGAACATCAATGGATAAATAAATCTGAAATTAATGATTTTGGTCTGCCTAAGCCTATAAAGACTATAATACAAACCTATGTCTAAAAAGATACTTTGTAAAAAGCTTAATAAAGAATTGCCTGCTTTAAATAATCCTCCTATGCCTGGTCCAAAAGGAATTGAACTAATGAATTCTATCTCAGAAGAAGCATGGGAAATGTGGAAATCTCATCAAACAACTCTCATAAATGAAAAACATTTAGATATGTCAGATCCTAAAAATAGAAGATGGCTTCAAGATCAAATGGATAAATTTTTTAACAATGAAGACTATGAAAGTGCTGCAGGATTTAAGGCGCTTGATTAGCAATTTTTACCTACAAAAATCCTAAAATTTTTTGATTTACAAAGTAAATAAAATAGAGTTTAATTTTCTTAAATATCCTTGGGGAAAATTCTATGACTGATAATTCAAATTCAAAATTTCCATCCGAAGCTGAAGTCGTTATCGTAGGCGTGGGAGGCATAGTTGGGTCTATGTTGGCATATTGGCTTGCTGAGCTTGGACAAAAAAATATTGTCGGTTTGGAAAAATCAACGATAATCCCATCTGATATTGCATCTACAGCACATGCATCCGACTTTGTTTATAACACAACACACGATAAGTTAGGTTGTTGGACGACTGCATTCAGTAGAAAGTTTTATGAAGATAATGGGTTTTTTTTAAAAAAAGGTGGATTAGAAATTTGTCGTGTTGGTGATGATGAGCGCTGGGAAGAATTAAAAAGAAAAGTTGCATCAGGAAAGGCATTTGGCACAAATGTAAGCTTGATATCTGCAGCTGAAGCCGTTGAAAAATTTCCATTACTAGAAGAAGAGTCAATGATAGGTGCTATGTGGGACCCAGATGCTGGATTGGTTGTTCCACGATCACAGGAAGTTGTTAACTTCGCCGTTGAGAGTGCTAAAGAAAAAGGGGCACTGAAAACCTTTACAAATACTCCCGCAACAGACTTTGAAATAGAAGATGGAAAAATTGTTGGAGTTAAGACTGACAAAGGAACAATTAAAACTAATAAAGTTGTAATTGCTTCAGGAATTTGGGGACCTTTAATGGGTGATAAGGCGGCTGTTGGTGTTCCTTTGATGCCTGTTGAACATCCACTATTATTTTTTGGTCCATATGAAGAAATCCAAGATACTGAAGAAATGCTTGTCTACCCTCTTCTAAGAGATCAAGGTAACTCAGCTTATGTTAGAGATACAGGAAAATTTCATGGCGGCATGCTCGAATGGGGATATTATGAAGATAAAAACCCTAGACTAGTTGATCCTGAAGATATTGGGAATCCTGATAAAACAATGTTGTCAGATTCTATGAGGTATTTAGAACTTGAAGAAATTGCTGAACCTCTTGAAAAAGCTTTTGAAACAACACCTATACTTAGTGAATTGGGTTGGGATGAAAAAAGTTCATTTAACGGACTTTTATCTGTAACAGCAGATGCAGGCTCTTTAATTGGTGAAAGTCCGGAAGTTAGAGGATTTTGGTTATGTGAAGCTGTATGGGTAAAAGATGGGCCAGGTTGTGCCAGGCTTTGTGCAGAAGCAATGGTTAATGGTAAAACTCAAGTGGATATGCATTCTTTTGATATATCAAGATTCTACCCACATCAAAAAGAAAAGGAATATGTAAAAACAAGAGCATTTGAAAATTCTCAAACTATTTATACTCCTGCTGTGCATCCTAGAGAACCATATATTACTCAAAGAGAAATGTTTGTGAGTCCTTTTTATGAAAGAGAAAAAGAGCTTGGAGGACATTTTGAAAATGAAGTTGCAGGCTGGGAAAGGGCTCTTGCTTACATAAGCAATAGAGAAAAACTTGATAAATATATTAAAGAAGTTCCATTAAGAGAAAATGAGTGGGATACTCGTCACGTACCTTATGACGTTGCAAATGCTGAACATCTTGCCATGAGTGATTCAGTCGGCATGATTAATTTATCTCATTTTCCCATCATGGATATTAAAGGTCCAGATGCCGAGAGAATGTTAGAGTACCTATCTGTTGCAAAAGTTGGTGGCAACACTCCTGATGGTAAAGTTATATATACTAACTTTTTAGACGAAGATGGTGGAGTCCATGCAGACCTTACTATCTCTCGCCTTGGCAATGACAGTTATAGAGTTGTAACTGGTGGTGCTGACGGGAATCGTGACTGGGTAACCTTACGTAATTACAGAGATGATAATGGATTAAATGCTGATATAAACATTAGAACTCATGACATAGCAACAATAGGATTATGGGGACCTAAAGCAGTTGAAGCCTTGGGTAATTTTATAGATCCTAACGAAATTGATATTAAGAACTTTCCGTTTGTAACAGCAAAGAACCTTACCTTAAATCTGTCAGGCGGAAAGAAAGTTGATGTATGGGCAGCCAGAATTTCCTATGTTGGTGAAAGTGGATGGGAAATTTATTTTAATAATAATAAAGATGATGGTTTAGCTTTGTACGATTCCTTGTTAGAAGTTGGGGTTGTGCCTGTTGGGATTGAAACATATGCAAATAGTAGACGTCTCGAAAAAAGCTTTAGACTTCAAGGTGCAGACCTTGAGACAGAATATACAGCTATTGAGGCAGCAATTCAGAGACCCTTGGTAAAAGAAGCTGATTTTCATGGTAAAGCAGCACATCTAGCTCATAGAGAAGAAGATCCATGTGCAATATTATGTACCATGACATTAGATGATCTTAATGTATCTGGAAAGACAAGATATCCTGTTGGCATTTCACCAATTATTGATCCTGCATCAGGTGAAGTACCAATTGATAGTAAGGGTAGAAGATCATATACAACTGGTATGTCTTATTGTCCGTCTCTTAAGAAATTTGTGGTTATGGGTTATTTACCAAAAGAAATTGCCATTCAAGGCAAGTCACTCTTAATCGAGTATTTTAATGAAGATGGTGATGGTTTATATCCTATGACTGTTCAAATAGTTGGTAAAGGATCTCTTTATGATCCTACTAACGAAAGAGTTCGCGCTTAACTAATTGCACTTAATGACAACAGTTGTAAACTTGCCTATAATCCGAAGTTCAATCTAAGCCCAGATAGCTCAGTTGGTAGAGCAAAGGACTGAAAATCCTTGTGTCGGTGGTTCGATCCCACCTCTGGGCACCAGTCATGGCAGTGATTTCAGAGCATTAAGCATTTTACTGATTCCTAAAAGTCATCATATAGTCATCACAAACTACCCAAATACTCACGAAATCTAAAAATAGGAGCTAATATCATCTCGAGTTTTTGGTTGGTTGGAATACAGGTGTTTTCTTTTGACAGGGTGGGCAGGAGTAACACCAACTATCCACCAATATATATCTAGAGGTCAAATATTTTATGAAGTTATGAAGGCTTAACCAGTTTGAAAGTGCTTCAAAACAAACTTAAGAATCAGGACCATACAGATATTTTTTACCCTTAAATAAATTCATGCATTTGTCATATTTTTCATAAATCTCAGATCTAGTGAGCACTCTTCCTTCAAAAAAATCTTTTTCACCCCTGGCAGAAATCTTTAATCTGCCATTAAGTCCTATCATACAAGCACTTTGATGTTCTTTATATGCAGGATTTGTGCGTTCTTCATCGTACCTCATCTTCTCTTTACGTTTTTTTTCCGATTCAAGAGCCCTCTCTTTGTACTCTATTCGTCTTTGTTCCTCTTGATAATCTTCATAAATCGTAACTACGTTTAATACAATAATAAAACCTACAAAACCTAAAATAGGTATTAAGCACCCCTTATAGACTATTGCTGGTGGATTTGGAGGAAGAGTATTATGCTCATCATCTAAATCCATGGTATTAGAATTTACTTGAACTTTATCCTGGGGCTCTTGCTGCTCTTGGAGGATTTGTTGATCTTGAGAATCTATTTGTTCTAATGGCTTTGCATCATTTGGTTCAAGAGGTTGTTCCTGCTTAACAGCTTCAGTTTGAGTAGATGGAACTGACTCAAGAGTTGCTTTCTTAATAGATTCTGAAGAGCTTAATAAGCTTATTTTAAAATTTTGGAAATCTGGTTCTATAAGAAATGAATAGGATTCTCGTGCTTGAGCAACAAACACCATTTGGTACGATTCGGCAAACATAGAGGCAAACCCAACAGGTAAAATAACTATTGTATGCGTTCCAGCAGGAATGGTTATTGATTCAGAGCCACCATTTTTTAACAGCGCAACTTTTGAACCATTGAAGCTTACTTCGACATCAGTTAAAGCAAATGTAAATGCTTTTTTTCGAGTTAATAAAATTGTTGAGTTTTCGTTTGATTGTTCCATATTTAAAATATACCCATTTCTTGAAAATCTTTAAAGTTTTCCTCGTTTTTAAAAGATATTACTAAATTTCCTATTTTACATCACAATCCTATAAACCCTTTATTTATAGAGTATGTGTTTCGTAATTCATAACGCACATTCTTACGCACACTAATTTTTATGCCCTCGCAAAGCCTATATTTACAAGCATTTTATCTTAAGAAGGTTACAATACACACATGATATCAAAACAACAAAAGCCAATAAAATCTGGATTTCATGCTAAAACAAATGCTGATGAAATAATAAAAGGAGTTGATCTTAGTAATAAAGTAGCCGTTGTTACAGGTGGTTACTCAGGAATTGGACTTGAGGCCACTAGAGAACTTATCAATGCTGGTGCAAAAGTGATTATTCCAGCTAAAAGAGAAGAAATTGCTACAAAGAATCTACAAGGCATAGTATCTAAAGAAGATATTATTGAAATGGATCTTGGCAATTTAAATTCGGTTAAAAACTTTACAGATGGTTTTAAAGAAAAGTTTAATAAATTAGATCTACTAATTAACAATGCAGGAATTATGGCCTGTCCCGAGACTAGAATAGGAAATAAATGGGAGAGTCAATTTGCTGTTAATCATATTGGGCACTTCTTGCTTACAAAAGAATTAATGAACACAATGGCAGAGAATGATGGTGCAAGATTTGTCAGCCTTTCGTCTTCAGCCCATTCACTTACAGGAATGCTTTGGGATGATATTCACTTTCAAAATAATCCTTATGATAAATGGATGGCATATGGTCAATCTAAAACAGCGTCTTCACTAATTGCTATCGAATTTCATAGAAGAATGGTAGATAAAGGTGTTTCTGGGTTTTCCGTGCATCCAGGCGGCATTCTTACACCTCTACAACGGCACCTTCAAAAAGAAGAAATGGTGGCTCTGGGTTGGATGGACGAGAACGGATTACCTTCAGAGATGGCAAAAAATTTCTTTAAAACGACTAGTCAAGGTGCATCAACTACTCTTTGGTGCGCAACCAGCTCTAGCCTAAATGGAATAGGTGGAGTATTTTGTGAAGACTGTGATATTGCTAAAAGAAAAAATGAAGTAGATGAGTCACTACAGAGATATTTTGGTATTGCCGATTGGGCTGTTGATACTGAAGAGGCATCAAAATTATGGGATGTGACTGAAAAAATGATTGCATCGTGAGTCAGGTAAATACACTTTTTGAAAATATTGAGCCTTTTTCAACAGGTTACTTAGAAGTTGATGAGCATAAAATTTATTATGAGGAATGTGGAAATCCAAATGGGAAGCCTGCTGTTTTCCTTCATGGAGGACCAGGTGGCGGTGGTAGTACAAAAGTAAGAGGATTTTTTAACCCAGAATTATTTAGAATTGTGGTATTTGATCAACGCGGTTGCGGTAGAAGCAAACCTCATGCATGTCTAAAAAATAATACAACTTGGAATCTAGTTGAGGATATTGAGATGCTAAAAGAAAAGCTCAAGATAAAAGAATGGCTTGTTTTTGGTGGTTCTTGGGGAAGCACGCTCGCATTAGCTTATGCTCAAACATATCCTAATTCAGTTTCAGAACTAGTTCTAAGAGGAATATTTATGTTAAGAGATAAGGAACTAAAATGGTTTTATCAAGATGGTGCTAGCAGAATATTTCCTGAGGCTTGGGAGGGATTCTTAAAACCAATTAACCAAGAAAATAGACATAATTTAATGGATGCTTACTACAAAATTTTTACAGGTAATGATGACGAAAAAAAAATGGAGGCAGCAGTAGCATGGTCTAAGTGGGAAGGATCTGTAAGTACACTAAGTCATAAAGCTGACATGGTTTCATCATATTCTGAGTCAAAATTTGCTTTAGCCTTTGCCCTAATTGAAAATCATTATTTTGTTAACAAGGGTTTTCTTGATAGTGAGGATCAATTAATTGCATCAGAGTCGATTGATAAAATTCGTCATATTCCTGCAAAAATAATCCAAGGTAGATATGATATTGTTTGTCCGATGGAAACAGCATGGGAACTTAAAAAAAATTGGCCTGAAGCAGAATTAATAGTTGCGCCCTCTTCAGGACATAGTGCATTTGAAAAAGAAATTACTCATGAACTTGTTAGGGCAACTGAGGAATTTGCAAAAAATGATTAACATTAGTTTCATTGGCATGGCGGCTTGTGGTAAATCTACAATCGGGAAAGCTGTTGCTAATAAAATAGGTGTCAGCTTTGTTGATACCGATTTGCTTATTGAGCAAAAACATGCGGCCACACTTGAAGAAATCAAAAATAAATATGATTACAAATTTGTAAGAGATGAAGAGGAAAAAGTAATACTTGGTCTAAACTCATCGAATAGAATCATATCTACTGGCGGAAGTGCAGTCTATTCTGCAAAATCGATGGAACATCTTAAAAAATTTTCTAAAGTCATATATATAAATACACCTCTTGAGATAATTATGGAAAGAATTGATATTGATCAAAAAAGAGGTCTTGCAGTTCCAGAGGGAATGTCAATTCCTGAGATTTACTCTGAAAGAGAGCCTATGTATCAAAAATACTGCGAGACAATTTTGGATGGATCAAAAACTATTGATCAGCTTGTTGGTGAAACCATAAAACAATTGCATGAGTAAAAATATTTTAATTGTTGGAGCTTCTGGTTTAGTTGGCGGCGAAATACTTAAAAACTTAAAAACAACCAATAATGACTTAATTTTACTCAGTAGAAAAAAGCTTTTATGTGAAAATAGTATTAATCAGATAGTTATTGATTTTGAGAATATTGATTCATTAGATACAAGTCTTAAGGTCGATGAAATTTATATCGCAATTGGGCAAAAGTTAAGCCTTTCTGAGCTTGTTTATATTAAAAAAAATAATAGAAAAAGTTTTGTTAATGTAGATTATAACTACATTAAAAAAGTTGCTGAATTTGCTAAAAACTGTGGAGCTAATTCAGTTGGTTTGATATCTGCAATTGGAGCAAATACTAAATCTTTTAATACATATTTAAAAATTAAGGGTGATATTGAGAATGAAATTAAGTTAATGGGATATGAAAAAATCATAATTGCTCATCCAAGTCATTTATTAGGCAAACGTCTCAATGAGGTAATTCCATTAAATGTAAAAATATTTGAAAAAATCACAAACTTATTTGGCCTTCTAATGATTGGGCCATTACAAAAATTTAGAAATATAGAGGCAAAAAAAGTGGCTAAAGCAATCATTTTCAAAATGGATTCAGTTGAAGAAGGCATTCATTATATAGATTATAAGTATTTCAAAAATTTTTAATCCTCTTATTTTTAGTTTTAATTATTTTCTTTATGCCGTTACATGCATTGAGAAGCCAAAATGCATTTGCAAATACAAAATAGTATAAACCTAGATATAGTTGAACAATTATCGCGAAAAAGCTTCCAGCAATGACAGCAGAAAGCCCCACCATTCTTTTTTTAGCTTTTTTTGAAACAACAAGAGGTGCGGCTATCAAAGTACCGAAAAAAACACTCAATAATTGAATTAAATCTAGCATATTCATACTAATAAACACTCAGAATATGCTTATTAGTATGAATACTGGCGCGTATTATGAATACTTAAAATTAAAAGTAAAGATATTTTTGGAACTTTTAGAAAAAAAATGTAATCTAATATATACCTACAAATTAAAGGTGATTATTATGAAAAATTTAGCAATGATATTAAGTTTTTTTCTTTGCTTTACGCTTGTCGCAGACGATCATATGGACAAGGAAAAAACTATGAAGGATAGGTTTATGAACAATCCAAACTATCTTATGGATTTTAAAGAGTGCAAAGAAATCAAAGATGGAGTAGTTGGATTATTATCTTTAAGCGACTCGATTTGGAAAGAAATTGAACTAAATCCTGAAAACGAAGAAAAATGGCTTGAGGTTAGTGTATTAGCAGATATGGCAGCTAACTATTCAACTATTTATGATGTTTGGTGCAAGGACATGATTAATCATAGAATGAAAATGAGAATGATGTCTGAAAAAAAGAAAGGTAAAAAAGAAAAAGAAGATAATTAAAATTTTCCTCTTTGAAACCTCATTCTTATTGCATAAACCCTTATTAAAGCTACAACGGTAATAATTAACTGAACGAAAATTGATATTTTTATGGGATCTGCCCATTGCCAATTATCAATTGTTAGCCATAAAAGATATGTTTGTAATGGAAAATTAATTACAGCGCCCATCATTACCACAATAACTGCTTCTCTTAGAGCAACTTTTTCTGTTTTATTCATATTTCTTCCTATTTAATTTTGACACCAGTTCCATAAGCTAAAATTTCTGCTGCTCCACTAGCTACAGTTGAAGTCTGAAATCTAAACCCAAGGACTGCATTGGCACCTTTGGATTTTGCATCTTCTATCATTCTTGCATATGCCTGCTCTCTTGAAGTCTGTAAAAGTTTAGAATAGCCAACAAGCTCTCCTCCAACTATGTTTTTAAGATTTGCTAGAAAGTCTGAACCAACATTTCTTGCTCTTACAGTACTTCCTTGAACAAGACCAATATGTTTTTCAATCTCAGCACCGTCGATATCATATGTAGTTACTACTATAAAATCTTCATCCATGACTTTTTCCTAATAATGGTTTAAGTTATAAATATAATGCAAGAATTAGTAGAAGCAAAGTTTTCAATTGGAAATGTTGTAAAACATAAATTTCTTAATTTTCGTGGTGTTATTTTTGATTTAGATCCTTCTTTTAATAACACCGAAGAATGGTATAACTCGATTCCAAAGGACTTCAGACCAAAAAAAGACCAACCCTTTTATCATGTTTTTGCAGAAAATGAAGAAATATTTTATATCGCTTATGTCTCAGAGCAAAATCTAATTAATGATGTTGAAAGTGGTCCTGCAAATCATCCTGATATTAAGAAAATTTTTTCACACTTTGATGGAAATTCTTACATTCCGCATAATTTAGCAACAAACTAAACACTAATTTCAAAATGAGCAACTTCTACAGAGGTTATAAAAACATTCATAGCATCAGCTAGCTCTTCTTTACTTACATATGTAGGAGCTAACCTAATAACGCTATCATTAGGATCATAATTTTTAGGAAAAGTAGAGCCAGCAGGAGTTATTAATACGCCAAGATCTTTACATAATTTTACAACCTTGGATGCGATAGGTTTTGAAGTGGAATATGTAATAAAGTATCCCCCGGTTGGTTTAGAAAATGAACCACATTCCTTCGGAAGTTTGTTTAAGTAGTCATATGCTAACTCAAACTTTGGCCTCACTAATTCAGCATGTTTTTTCATATGGGATTTGATATTTTCAACATTCTTAAAAAACTCAACATGTCTTTTTTGATTTAATTTATCAGGACAGATAATCATTGTTGTTCTTACCTTTTTAATCAAATCTAATGAGTGCCCTGAAGTAGCCATAAAAGAGATTCCACCTCCACCAAAAGTAACTTTTGAAAAAGAGGTTGTAACTACAGTTTGATCTTGCACATTAGACTCCTCGACAACTTGCCATAAAGGTTTTTGTTCTGGAGTCGGTAAAAAGTCATGAATCAAATATGCATGGTCAAAAAGAAATAAAAATTTATTTGAATATTGTGATCCTATTTCAAACATCTTTTTTAAATTATCATCTGAATAAATCTCTCCAGATGGATTTGAATGTTTTGGAACACATAATATTCCTACATAATCATCTCCATTTTTTAGTGTCTCTTCAAACGCATTTAAATCTATACCATCATCAGTTAAAGGAATTGGTACCGCTTCAATTCCAAAATCCTCAAGCATCATAAAATGTCTATCAAATCCTGGTACTGGACATATAAATTTTGGATTTTTTAAATTTTTCCAAGGGATTGGTTCTGCAAAAAGGAAATTTGAAAGAACTGTTTGATATGTAAGTAAAAGACTAGATTGTTCCCCAGCAAGAATATTCTCAATAGGAGCGTTTAAGAGCTCAGAACCAAGTTTTCTTGCTTCGATTATTCCAAAAGGTTCACCATAGTTCCTTAGATCTGCACCATCATCTGATGAAGTAGGAATTGATATATCAATAAGATCATTAGATAGGTCTAGTTGATCTTTGTCTGGCTTTCCTCGAGTAATATCAATAGATATTTGCTTTTCTTTCAAGGAATTAAATCTTTCTATAATTTCTTGGTGCATAATATATGTGTAATTTTATACTAACATCATGATTAATTACTTAATATTTATATCTTTAATTCTCATTTTAGGGGCATTAATTTATCTAATCTTTAGTATAAAAAATAAAGAGACCTCAGATATTGGCGGAACTCAATTACTTCAAAACAAACTTAACGAAGTTTCAAATGATATAAACAAGATAGAAATTGACTTGGCATCAGTAACTACACCAATTAATGAATTAAATAGGTTCTTGGGTGGAAATGTCACAACTGGAAGGCTTGGCGAATGGAGTCTTGAGTCAATTGTTCAAGATATAATGCCAAGCGATAGTTATAAATTTCAGGCTCAAATAAATTCTGAATCTTCAGACAGAGTAGATTGTGCAATAACAAGTGCAGAGGGCTTTATTATCCCTATTGATTCAAAGTTTTATGCCGGTCAATATCAAAACTATCAATCAGCAGGTAATGATGTTGATAGAAAAAAGGTTTTAAGGGATCTTAGGACCGCTTTATTGAGAGACGCTGAGGATATTTCTAACAAATATATTTTGCAAAATACTACATCTAATTATGCTGTGCTGTACATAGCCTCAGAAAAGCTAATCGATCTTGTAGACATGATTGATAGTTTAAGGCAAGAGTGTCTCACAGAAAAAAAGATTCTTATATTAGGGCCTAATACGCTAGCTGCCTTTCTTGATACTATAAGAGTGGGACATCATTATTTAAAGTTAAATGAAACTGCAGCGAAAGTTGCCAAAGTTGTGAGCGATATTCAAAAAGAATTTTCTAATCTAGATTTAAGTACAGAATCTGTAATAAAAAGATTAGATGGCGCTTTAAAGGATGTTCAAAAACTTCAAACTAGGGTAAATGTTCTAGGAAATAAACTAGAAAAAGGCGCAGAAAGTTTAGACGAAGAGCAATAATGCAAAATTTGAGATTATGGAAATATATTTCATTGCCATGGATTATGTTCACATTTATTTTTTTTATTATCTTTTTTATACTTGCTTTTACTAATGACATTGATATTGAATTCTTATCAAATAAATATTTATTAAACCTATTCAAAAATACAATTTTATTGTCTTTTGGATCTGCTTTAATATCTATGCTTTTAGCTGTTCCATTAGCAATATTAGTAACTTTTTATAAATTTCCAGGTTGTAATTTTTTTAGTTGGGCTTTAAGTCTTTCAATAGCATTTCCTGCATATGTTTATGCATTTATTTTTGTTGGAATGTTTGAATACTCAAGTCCCATATCTGAATTTTTAAGAAATTTTGGTGTAGCTCTTCCATCAATAAAAAATATATTTGGCGCATCTCTGATAATGTCAATGGCATTATTTCCCTATATTTATCTCATAATCAAAGCTCAACTTTCGTCAGTTGGTATTAAGATATTTAAAGCAGCAAAATCTTTAGGTGACTCGAATTTAGGCGCTGTAAGAAAAGTAATACTTCCATCATTAAAGCCAGCAATTATAGGAGGAATGGCCTTAGTAATCTTTGAAATAATCGCAGATTTTGGCGGGGTATCAACTTTAAGGATAGATACATTTACAGTTGGCATATATGACGCCTGGTTTGGATATCAAAGTTATTTTTCTGGAGCTAGACTGGCTGGATATCTTTTAATATTTGTTATTTTCATTATGCTACTATCTAAATACTACGCAGATAGTCCACGTGGGGTTGCTACAAGAACTGCAGAATTGATAAATAAAGTTGAACTAAATAAATCTAAACAAATAATGTTCTCATTAATATGCTCATTAGTATTTTTAATTGTATTTTGCTTACCATTATTTCAACTTATTTATTGGCAGTTATCTGAATCAAGTATCAATCTTCTTAGTAATATTAACTTATTAATAAATTCTTCGATTCTAGGTTTCGCCGTTGGGATTTTTACAATCTTTTTCGCAACTGCTCTTTCACTATCCTATAGACAGTCAAATAAATTAAAATCATTAATTTCAATTTCCACATCAGGTTATGCCATCCCAGGGTCTGTAATATCTGCAGGACTTTTAATTGGCTTTGATGCTGTCTTTGGTACTTCTATTACAATTTATGGAATATTTGGTTTAATACTTTGTCTAGGTCTGAGATTTATGACACCTGCTTATAATTATTCTAGTTCCTCTTTGGCAAATATATCCAAATCATCAGAAAATGCATTATCTCTCATTCCAAGCAATCCTCTGAAAGCATTTAGTTCATTTTATTATCCACAAATGAAATCAGCCTTATTTCTAGGATTTATGATTGTCTTTATTGAGTGTGTGAAAGAACAACCAGCAACTCTTCTTCTAAGACCAGTTGGATTTGATACCCTTTCAACAAAAATTTATAACTTTACAAGTGAGGGAGAATGGGAGATGGCAGCAAGTCCAAGCCTTTTGTTAATATTTTTAAGTCTAGCATTTGTATATTTAATTAATAAAAGTATTGATCTAAATACCAAGTAAATACATGCAAGATAACGAATATAGATTGAATGTTGGTGTAATTGTTGCTAATAAACAAGGAAAATTATTGTTATGTAAAAGAAAGGGGATAAATAGTTGGCAATTTCCTCAGGGAGGAATTGATATTGGAGAGAATTCCCTGAAAGCTGCTAAAAGAGAGCTATTTGAAGAAGTTGGCATAACCTCAAAATCGGTAAGACTTATCGACTCAATTGACGATTGGTTAAAGTATGACATTCCCAAAAAAAGCAGAAGAAAAAAAATATTTAAAACAAATTTTAGGGGCCAAAAACAAAAATGGTTTTTGTTTAAATTAAAAGAAGATGTAGAAATATCTTTTGATAATGATCCTGACAATGAGTTTGATAGTTTTAAATGGGTGTCCTACTGGTACCCTCTCAATGTAATTATTTCATTCAAAGAAAAAGTCTATAGAGAGGCATTAAATAAATTAAAATATTCTTTCTGTAAAGAGTTTAATAATGTTTGATGAGATTTTAATATTTGGAGTGCTTGGGATTCTTTCAGGATTGCTAGCTGGTATGTTTGGCATCGGTGGGGGACTTATAATGGTGCCAGTTCTGATTGGTACATTTATTAACCTTGGATTTGAAAATGAGATTATCGTTCAGCTTGCAGTTGGTACATCAATATCTTGTATTATCTTTTCAGGACTGTCTTCAGCAAATGCCCATAGAAAAAAGAATGCAATTGATTTTGATAGCTTCAAGCCTGTTGCGTCTGGAATAGTATTTGGCGCATTTTTAGGAGCAATATTTGCAGTTCAAATTGATGGATTGATATTAAAAATTACAATAGCAACATTTGTATTAATTGTTGGCATAGATATTCTTTTAAATAAAGATTTTTTGCAGAATATGTTACGCCTAAAACCAAAATCAATTTTTGTTGGTTCTGGTATAGGTTTTTTATCTTCAATTTTAGGAATTGGAGGTGGGACTTTTTCAGTTCCATATTTCAAGGGTTCTGGGCTCAATCTTACCTCTGCAATAGGCACATCAGCAGCATGTGGAGTGCCTATAGCTATTTTTGGGACATTAGGATATGTTCTTGCAGGCATTAATCAAAATATGTTGCCTAATTTAAGTTTTGGATATGTCTATTTACCAGCTCTTTTAGGAGTTTCTCTTACAAGTATTTTTTCTGCAAAATATGGAGCAGATATTGCTCATTATCTATCTCAAGCAACACTGAGGAGACTTATGGCAGGTTGGTTTTTTATAATATCAATATATATGTTTGTAGTATGACGATTGAGCTATCAAATTTCTTTAATAACCCTACTCTTATTGAGCTTGGGCCACTAAAAATTCAGTACTATGCAGTGACATGGTTGTTGTCTGCATTTTTGATTTACGTTTTTTTAAAAAATAGCAGAACTATAAAAGAAATAGGCCTTAATAAAGATGAAGTAAATGATATGGTTTTTCTATATGGATTATTCTTTGGAGCAATTTGTGGTGGAAGAGTCGGTTACATGTTTATATATGGGTCAGAACAGTTAATAAATAATCCCTTATCTTTATTTTATGTTTGGCAGGGTGGACTGAGTTTTCATGGTGGTTTAATTGGAGTAATTATTAGTCTAGTTATCTTTTGTTATAGGAAAAATATAGAGTTATTAAAATTACTTGATGGTGTTGCTTTGGCAATGCCTATTGGTCTTGGCTTGGTAAGAATTGGTAATTTTCTAAATGGAGAATTATACGGAAAGGCAACAAATGGCGATTGGGGTTTTATATTTCCTACTGATCCTTTTGGCATTTTAAGACATCCATCCCAAATTTATGAGAGCTTTGGTGAAGGATTATTATTATTTGCGATCTTATTAATAATTTCTAATAAAACAAACATTAAAGGTGTGGTTTCATCGTCATTTCTTATTTTTTATGGGTTAATAAGATTTATAATTGAATTCTATAGACAGCCTGATGCCCACATGGGTTATATTGCTTTTGATTCATTAAGCATGGGACAGATCTTATGTATTCCAATGATTATTATTGGAATTTGTATATTAATATATTCAAGGAAAAATTCATGAAAGCATACTTAGACCTTCTTCAATACATCCTTGAGAATGGGGAAGAAAAAAGTGATAGAACAAATACAGGAACCATATCTTCTTTTGGCCATCAACTTGAATTTGATCTAGAAAAAGGATTTCCTGCTGTTACTACTAAATCACTCGCATGGAAAGGTGTAGTATCTGAACTTTTATGGTTCCTTGAAGGCTCTGAAGATGAAAGAAGGCTTGCTGAGATAAGATTCAATAAAGACAGATCAGAACTAACAGATTTAGAAAAATTTTCAACAATTTGGACAGATAATGCAGATAATCAAGGAAAAAAATTAGGATATGAAAACACTAAAATGAAAAAAATTCTTGGTCCTGTTTATGGCGTTCAATGGAGAAATTGGTGTGGAATTGATCAAATTGAAAATTTATTAACTAATTTAAAAAATAATCCAGATGGAAGAAGACATATTCTTTCTGCCTGGAACGTTGGTGAGTTAGATAAGATGGCGCTGCCTCCATGTCATGTTATGTCACAATTTTATATACATAATGAATCAATAAGTTGTCATATGTATCAAAGAAGTGCTGATATGTTCTTGGGTGTTCCTTTTAATATTGCCAGCTATGCATTGCTCTTATCTATCTTTGCTGAAATTCTAAATTTAAAGCCTAAAAGATTTATTCACTCTTTTGGTGATGCTCACATATATAAAAACGCTGTTAAGCAAGTTAAGGAACAAATATCCAGAAATCCAAAACCTCTTCCAAAGCTAAAAATGCCAAAAATTTCAAATCTAAATGATTTAAGTAATTTTTCTATAGATGATTTTGTTTTAAATAACTATGATCCCCACCCTCCTATAAAAGCAAAGATGGCAATATGAAATTAGTTATTTCGCATGTTGTAGCTCTTTCAAACAATAATGTTATTGGAATAGATAACAAACTTCCATGGAATCTTAAAACTGATCTAAAGCATTTTAAAGAATATACTTCAAATAAAATCATATTAATGGGAAGAAAAACTTATGATTCTATTGGAAGGCCTCTACCTAACAGATTAAATTTTGTTGTATCGACTTCAGTTAATAAGATTGAGGGAGCGACAGTATTTCAAAGCACGCAAGAAGGTATCGATGCTGCAAAGCAAAAATGTCTTGAAGATCATAATTATAATGAGATTGTAATAATTGGAGGTGGTTATCTTTTCAGAGAAACGCTTGAAATCGCAAATAAACTAGTTTTTACAAAAGTCGATTGTGAAATAGAAGGTGACGTTTATTATCCTGATATAAATCTTGATGAATGGGTAGAAAAAAGTTCAATGTATTTCTCAAAGGACTCTGAAAACGATTATGATTTTGTGGTGAAAGAGTATGAGAGATTTTAGGAAGAAGAAGATGAGTTCATTTGAATGAAATCTCTTCTTAAAGCTAGGTTTGCTACTCTTATCTCTTCATTTTCAGTATATTTAATCCAATTATTTGCTTGAGTTTTAATTTTTTTATCTTTATCTCTAGCAGCAATTCTAAAGTTTTTCTTTGCTTCATCAAACTCTTCTAATTCAAAGTATGCCTGCCCTAAAGTTAAATAAACTTGTGATAATTTAGTTATCTTTCCTTTTTCAAGTCCTTTCTTTATTGCAGTAACGGCCTCATTAACTTTATCTTCTGATAAATATAAATTGCCTAATAACACATATGATTTTCCATCTTTGGACATAGCAGCTGCTTTTTCCAAAACTGGAATTGCCTTATCAATTTCTTGAGCCATTCTCCATGCATCAGCTAGAACTTTAAGATTTTTTTCAGTGCTTTTTACAACAGGGACAATTTTTTCTTCTTTTGTCTCTTCATCAGTAATAGTAATCATTTTCTTTTGACCGGAAACAAGAACCTCTGCTGCCCAGTATGGATTTTTATTCAATAAAAGAAGTTGTGCTAAAGCTAGATATTCTCCTTCTTTATTTAAGAAATCTTTTTGATAAGCAGTTTTCATAGTGATCATATAGTCTCTCTCTCTGCCGAGAATTCCATAAGCACCGCCTAACTGAATGAAATATAATTTCTTAGGATACAGATTAACTAAAATTTCATATATTGGTATTTGTTTAAGAATTGATTCTTTCTCACCTATTTCATCCTTTAATTCACTGTAGCAAGCAGCAAGAAGCGCGTACCAATTTTCTCTTGGTTTGTAGCCTTCTTCTTCTGCCATATCAATAGCTGTTTCAAGGGATTTCATTGATTTTCTATAATCTTTAGTTGCGTAGTATGCCTGACCGAGCACTGAATAAGACTGAGCTGTTACTTTTTCAACTTCATCCATCCATTGCAAAATTAGCTGAATACCTTTTTTGTAATTTTCTTGTGCTAAATTTAATTGTGCTAATGCAAACATAGCTCCGTTTCTAAGACCAATGGTTACTTCAGGTTCATTCATTAACTTTGTGTAAGCGTCCATCGCTTCTGGGTATTTATCATCGTTCATATAAACATATGCCCAAGCATTCCACATAACGGACCTATCGTAACTTTTGAGATTATCTTTATTATTTCTTAAATCTGTAAGCACTTCTAAAACGGTTTCCATATCAGGAGCAGGTTCTCCTTTATCGTCAACCTCTTCAAGTGCTTCATAAACCTTTGCCATTTTTTTAGCAGTTGAAGTTTGGAGGGCCCTAGCTTTCTTGTATTTTATTTGTTTCTTTGTTTCAGGTTGTGACTGCGCCTCAATATAATTTGAAGATAAGGCAAACATAATTGCTAGAGTTGAAAAAAGATAAATTGTAAGCTTCCTGTTCATATGCTTTATTTTATTCTTCATCTAGTATATATGTAAATCTATGCAATACTCCACTTACTGGCACTGCCCTACCATCAACAATTTTTGGTTTATATTTTAATTTTAGGGCCGCTCTTGCCGACGCGCTATTAAACATTGTGCAAGGTCTAAATACTGCTGCTGGATCGCTTGGATTAGTATTTGAACAATAGCCCTCTAAGGTATTTGCATCCTCTACACTACCAGTTTCTGTAATAGTAAATTCAACTAGAGCATAACCCATTGTGCCTCTTTCTTGAGCTCTTCTAGGATATATAGGTATAACTTTAAAAAGTGGAATATATTCTCCATCTCTAAAAAAAGAGCCTCCAGTTTTAAAGTTAGCTTTAGGTTTTGCAACTGAGACATCTAAACCTGTTAATGGTTGCAAATCTAATTCAGGTTGTGCAATATCTTCTGGTTGCTCTTCAGGCTTTTCAGGTTTATCTACTTCAGTTAAAAAAGTGTCTATTTGTCTCTCAGGCATAACAACGTCAGCAAGTTTTACAGAAGTATCTTCTTTTAAACCGCTATCACCTAAAGCAATTAAAATCACCATAATAAAAAATAAAGCTAATGTTATTAAAGAAGAAAATCCTATACCTGCAGCATATTTATTAGTATTAAAAGCTTTGATATAAAAACCATGAATAGGTTTTGTAACAGAATTTATAGCTGCAAGAACTTGATTCATAATTTATTTTGGTTCTGATGCAAGAGAAATTGCATTAACTCCTGCTTCTCTAGCTCCGTCCATAACTTTAATTATGGTATCGGCTACCGCTTTTTCATCTGCCTGAATAACAACTGATCCTTTTGGATTGTCGGCAAGCAACTTAACAACATTTGCTTTTACTTGTCTTACATCAATTCTTCTTCCATCCATCCAAACCTCACCAGTAGGACCCACTGCAATTAAAATCGCTGCATTTTCTTGTGTTTCAGCGGTATCAGAATCAGGTCTGTTAATTTCAAGTCCCGGTTCCTTAATAAAATTTGCAGTTACAATAAAAAAGATAAGCATGATGAAAACTACATCAAGCATTGGAGTTAAATTAATCTCACTTTCTTCTTCTTTTACAGCGCTGCTAATTGCATTTCTTCTCATTTAATCGCCCTCCTCCTATAAATCTCTTTTAATTAGTTCTCTTAAATCATTTGTATGTCTATCAGATGCGCTACTTAAATATATCGTTGCAAATACTCCTGATAGTGCTACAACCATACCCGCCATTGTAGGTAGAGTTGCTTTAGAGACACCACCAGCCATTGATCTGGCATCACCACCGCCATTGAAAGCCATTACCTGAAAAACCTCTATCATTCCAGTCACTGTTCCTAAAAGTCCAAATAAAGGGGCTAAAACAACACAAGTCTGAATAATTGATAAATTTTTATTTATTTCTACTTTAGCCTGTGAAAGCATCTTTTCTCTAATTTGAAGAGCATGCCATGAAGTTTTGTCACTTCTATTGTTCCATTTTGCAGAAATGTCCTGAATATAAAACTCGTGACCATGAGAAAAGTACCATATTCTCTCAAAAATCATTGCCCACATAAAAAACACTAAAATAGCTATTAACCATAAGACGCTTCCACCAGCTTCCATAAAATCCCTTATGGAAGAAAACGCTTCGGTTATAGCGAAAAACATAATTAGTTTCTAGTTTCCTTCTGCTCTTTCAGCAAGAATACCTGTACTTTGTTCTTCTAGCACGCTGATAATTCCTTTAGCTGATGAAGCTGTAAATGAATGTAACAATGTTGTTGGTATTGCAACTAACAAACCTAAAACAGTGGTTACAAGTGCTTGTGAAATACCACCAGCCATTAATTTAGGATCGCCAGTTCCATATAATGTAATCATTTGGAATGTGACAATCATACCTGTAACAGTTCCCAGAAGACCAGCAAGTGGAGCAACAACAGAGATAATTCTTACAGCACTAATACCTCTTTCTATGGAAGGTCTCTCCGCCATAATTGCTTCCGCAAGTTTAAGCTCTAGTGTATCTATATCTTTTTTAAAGTTTTCTTCACCAACTTTAAGAACTCTTCCTAGTGGGTTTCTAACATCAAGAGTTTTAGATCCTGCTTGAGCTCTCACAGCTTTTCCGAGTATGTATAAACTATATAATTTCCAGAATGCTAGACCAATACCAATTAAACCAACAAAAATAATGGCGTAACCGACTTCTCTACCTTGGGCTGCTCTTTCAGCCAATGATGGGGTTTGTATTAGGTTTGCTAATAAGCTTCCACCGGTTGGGCCAGTAGGATCAACACCAAATCTAACTTGTTCACCAACATCAGCATTTCCAACATTCTTCGCTGTTTTTGTATATCTTCCAGCAGGCTGTCTAGGTAAAAATGCATACTGTCCAGTTGCAGCAACATATTCTAAATACTTACCATCACATACAGCATTGAATAAACCAACTCTTGTTACATTACAAGTAGAAGATTCACCATCAACATCAATAACAGTTGTGTCAAAGGAAACTACTTGTCCACTGGCAACCATTTCTCTTTGGAGTTCATACCATAGTCCCTCTATCTCTCTAATTGTAGGTAATTCTGTTGTTTCTGACATTTTAGAAGTCAAATTATTTAAAAAATCTACTCTTTCAACCCCATATTGTGGGCTAGTCAATGATCCTGAAAACTGAACGGCTGCTTCACCAGCAGAACTTTGAAGATGACCAAAAAGCTCAACTAAAGAACCAAGTTCTTTTTGATAAGCTTCTTCTTTTACTCTAAGAATATCCTCATTTTTCTTATATTCTGCCTCTAACTGATCTGCAATTCTTTCTTGCCTGGCTAGTTCTCTTTTTTCGGCAGCTAAGATTTCAGCTTGCTTATTTTTATTTGCCATAAACTGTGCTTCACGATCAGCATTTTCAGATTGCTCTTTAGTTTTGCCTTCTTTTACAAGCAATAGGAGAGCTTCAACAGTTGAGATTTCTGTTTCCTCTCCTTCTGAATCCTGAGCAAATATAGTATTAATTGTTAAAGAAAGAAGGAATAAAATTGATAAATAATTTTTCATTACACTTCTCCCTTTACAACAGGCATCATCATCATATCTGTTGGAGCTAATTTTTTAGCTATCCTAATAGCATCCCTAATTGGTTTTCTATAGCTACCTGACAATTCTTCCCATGTTCCTGTTTCGTTATCCCATCTTCCACTTGTTCTTTCGTCTTTGGTTTGATAAAACATTCCAATTCTTCCAATAACAAGAATATTGACGACGGTCCCATCAGCTAACTTATCCTCGTAGGTATCAATCTTTCTTCCGTACTCGGCTTCTATGTTATAAGCTTCAAGAACTTGTCTTACTTGTTCTGACGCTGTTACTTTTGGTTTAGCCAAAGAAGATCTGACTAAATCAACTCTTGCTCTTCTCTCTTCAGCTCTAAAAGGAGTATCTAATTTAATGAAAGTTTCTAAAGTATCGAGCATCTTTTGAGCTAAAGGCGGTATTTGTCTTTGCATCACGACAACCTGAACTAATTGCTCATCAAGCTTATCCATTAAGTCAAGCTGAGCTTGAATTTGTATTCTTTTTTGTGCATTGTAAAGCTTCAGACCTTCAACTTGTTTGTTCACAACTTTATATTCATTTACAAGTTTATCGGTTTGCCTTTCTGTTTGATCTATCTTATCTTGAGAATTTGCAGAAAGAATTTGATTTTCTCTACCAACTTCCAAAATACTTTCCATATTTACTTCAACAATTGCTTCATTTGACAAAACAAATACGCTGAAGCAAAAAAGTATTGGTAAAGATACATTCTTTATTAATTTAAACATTTTTGTACTCCCTAAGGTTTGGACATATTAACAGTCCTAAACCAATAAATAAAATATTTATTAATACTTCATCTAACAGGTAATTCTATCAAAAACTTTGTCATTTCGACTAATTTTGTAAATTTTTCTATATTTGCTTGAAATTTGCCAATAGTTATAGTTTTGGAAATAGCATGGGAGTGTTCTCCTTGTATGTCTTATAATTTTCATCATCAGCCCATTTCTTATCATTCATGTCTTCAAGCATTCTGACACCGCTAACATATACGAGAAGAATATATGTAAAGACAGGTGATATTAGTGTAATAAGTTGAAGCCCTTCAAGTGATGATAAAGAAATAACTGCAATTGCAAACCATAACAACACTTCTCCAAAATAATTAGGATGTCTCGACTTTGACCATAATCCAGAAGTAATAAAGCTATCTTTATTGGCTTCAATAGATCTAAAGGCTGTTTTTTGATTATCAGCAACAATCTCAATACCAAATCCAATTATAAATAGAATTATTCCAATGTAAGTTAAGGCATTCATCACCAAGCCTTCAGGGCTCGATATGGCTACCAGGGCGCACATTGAGCATAACGTTACCCACAAACCTGATATAGTAAATGCCATAAAAAACTGTGAGGCAGAAGTTTTAATTGTTCTAAACCTTTTATCTTCCCCGGCTTTATGTATTCTCATGAACAAAAATAATCCTAATCGTATTGTCCATATTGAGATCAATAAAACTAAGATAAGATTTCCAAAATTGAGTGAAATGGATTGATATGTAGATAAGAAAACAAACCATACAACACTTAAATAAGTAACGCTTCCTGTTAAATCGTAGAACTTTTCAGTTTGAAATACATAAGCAGGTATATATGCAATCCAATGAATTACATATGCTAAAAGTACAGCATTTTTTACAATTACACTTCCAGTTAAATGTGCAATACCGTAACTAATTACAAACGATAAAACCGAAATTAAAATATTAGTTATCACTTTCATTCTTCACTCCATCCACAAGTTCTATTTTTATTTTCTTCATCAAGCCATTCTTTTAATGGTGCGTAGTAATTCATTATTGATTTACCGCTAAGTTGTCTTGATCCAGTAAGATTCTCAAAAGCATCCTGCCAAGGCAAGCTTTGACCCATTGCCATAGTAGTAATAATTCTATCACCAGCTTCTTTATTCCCATATATTGAGCATTCATGTAAATATCCATCATAATCAATTAAATTACAAAGTGCTTCATGAAACTGGTACTGCATGATGCTAGCTAAATAATATCTAGTATAGGGAGTATTCCCAGGTATATGATATTTTGCCCCAGGATCAAAATAGTTTTCTGACCTTTCATAACTTGTATTAATTCCCTGATATTCCTCCCTTAGACTCCACCATGAAGAATTTAAATTGCTTTCGTCAATTTCCCCATCAAATACTCCAGACCGCCATTTATCAAGCATCAAAGCCCATGGAACTATAACAACCCCATCAAGAGCTTGTTTCATAAGTAATCCAATCGGGTCTTGTTTTACTTCTTCAGCATCATCTTCAGATATGAAGCCAATATCAACTAAGTAATCTGGAGTAATTGAAAGCGTTAATAAGTCTCCAAATGCCTCATGAAAACCATCATTTGCACCTGCTTGAAAAACAGTTGGTATATGGTTATATGCCTGATAATAAAAAATGTGGCCTAATTCATGATGAATAGTGATAAAGTCCTCTTCATTCTTTTCAATACACATTTTTATTCTAAGGTCATTATTTGCAGGATCTAGATTCCATGCAGATGCGTGACAAACAACTGATCTATCTCTTGGCTTAACAAATAAGGACCTTTCCCAGAAAGTTTCTGGAAGGGGTTTGAATCCCATAGAAATAAAAAAATCTTCAGCATACTCAACCATTTCAATTTCACTTAATGATTTTTCGTTAATTATCTTAGTAACATCTATATATTTTGAATCTTGCTTTTCTTCATAGACTAAATCATAGACATTTGACCATGACTGTCCCCACATATTCCCAAGCATATGAACAGGTAATGGGCCTGTCTTTGATATCACTTCATCGCCATAATGTTCATTTAATTTTGCCCTCACATGACAATGAAGAGCATCGTATAATGGTTTTACCTCACTCCAAACCCTGTCAGTATCATCTAAGAAATCATCTGCAGGCATATCATATTTACTGAACCATAAATCGCTCAAACCTTCATAGCCAAGATCAATCGATCCTTGATTTCCAATATCAACCATTCTCATATACATAGGTTTCATCGGCTTACTAATCTCATGCCAACCCTCCCAAGCCTTTAACAATTCCTTAGGATCTCGTGAATTATCAATAATTGATTCAAATGCTTCTAAGTCATAGCATTCTTCATCATCAAAACAATGCTCTCCACTTCCATACATTGCTTCAAGACTTGTTGTAATTTCTGAAAGTTCAGATGCAAGTTCTTCGTCTAATGGAGGAGGCATTACGAAAGAACTTTTAAGAATATTTAACATTCTTTGATTTTCTTTTGATGTGTCTAATCCATCAAAACTAGCAGCCTCTCGAGATCTTTCTAACGATTTTAATGTATATTTTGTTCCATAATCTGCAATTACTTTTTGAGAATCATATGTAATAAAATTTGAGCTTATCCATGAGGCAGAATATATAACTGGACCATCTTTTTTATTTTCCGATTCAACGTTTATAAGAAATTCTTCTAAGTCTTGATTAGTTTTGGTTTGTTCGCTACTTGGGGCACAAGAAGTTACAATAATAATTAATATTAAGCTTAAAAAATTTTTCATTTATATTCCTCGCTATTAAAATAACATAAAAAATAAAATTAATATGAAAATTTCTACGAACCAGTTTAAAAACGGAACAAAGTTGATAATTGATAATGCTCCTTGCTCAATTATTGAGCATGAATTTCATAAGCCCGGAAAAGGCCAAGCTGTAATGAGAGTTAAATATAAGAATCTTCTAACTGGAAACACTAATGATAAGACTTTCAAGTCAGGTGAAAGTGTTGAAGCAGCAGATGTGAGTCATAAAGAAATGGAATTCTTATATAAGGATAATGATTCTTGGCACTTTATGGACAAGAATAATTACGAGCAAATTGAAGTGAGCGGATCACAGATGGGAAATGCATCACAATGGTTAGTAGGACAAGAAACTTGTGAAGTTGTTTTGTGGAATGGTCAACCCATTCTTGTAAATCCACCAGTAATTGTTGAGCTTAAGATTATTAAAGCAGAGCCTGGAGTAAAGGGAGATACAGTTTCAGGTGCAACAAAAACTGCAAAACTTGAAACAAATGTTGAGGTTCAAGTGCCATTATTTGTGGATGAAAACGAAATAATAAAAGTAGATACTAGAGATATGACCTATGTAGGGAGAGCAAAGTCTTGATTGATGAAATTAACAAGGAAATAGAAAAATTCCTATCTTCAATTGTAAATAATAAAAAAAATATCAATTCTATTATTAAAAAATGCTCTACTTCTATATCAGATGATCTTAAAAAAGGTCATATAACTTCAAATGTATGTATGGTCGCAGCAAGCATACTAAAGCTTAATCCAAAAAAAATAGCTGAAGATCTTAAAACAAGATTAGAAAAAATTGATAAATTTGATAATGTTGAGGTAGCAGGACCGGGATTTATAAATATCTCATTAAATAGAGAAGATTTTGTATCAATAATTGAATTTATTAATAAAAACAAAGATTCATTTGGTAGTTCTGCTATAGGTGAAAAAAATAAGGTTCAAATTGAATTTGTGTCTGCTAACCCCACTGGTCCTCTTCATGTTGGTCATGGGAGAGGAGCTGCCTATGGTGATGCAGTCGGTAGAATCCTTGAGTCTACGGGATCAATTGTTGAAAAAGAATACTATGTTAACGATGCTGGAAGACAAATCGATATTCTAACTGCAAGCGTTATATTGAGATTGATAAAAGATGATATAAGTAATTATTTTCCAGCTAATGGATATAAAGGTGAGTACATTGATGAAATTGGAAAAAAATTAGACAAAAAAGTAGAAATACAAGACTTCAAGTCACTTTCAATCAAATCCTGTGAGGATCCAGAAGAAGAAATAGATAATATTATTCATGAATTGGAAAAATTAAATAATAATTCATGGAATCTCATAAAAAATTTCTCATTAAAAGAAATTGTTAAATCTATCGAGGATGATCTAAAAGCATTTAATGTGAATTTTGATAACTGGTTTTATGAATCATCACTTGGCAGTATTGATGAAGTCTCATCTGATATAGCATCGTCGGTAAATAAACTAAAAAAAGATGGTCATGCTTATGAGAAAGATAAGGCAATATGGCTTAATACAGACGTAAGTGGTGATGATAAACATAGAGTTCTGGTAAGAGATAATGGAAAGGCAACATATTTTGCCTCGGATGTTGCATATCATAAAAATAAGATTGATAGAGGTTTTGATAAGCTAATAAATGTATGGGGAGCTGATCACCATGGATACATTAAGAGAATAGAAGCATCTATTGAAAACCTTGGGTCAGATAAAAATAAACTAATTGTAAAACTTGTTCAATTTGCAAACCTTTTCAAAGATGGAAAAAAGGTCAAGATGTCCACAAGATCGGGAGAATTTTTTACATTAAAAAATCTTATCGAAGATATAGGTTCGGATGCTGCAAGATTTTATTATTTATCAAAGCAAGCTGATCAGCATTTAGATTTTGATCTTGATTTGGCAAAATCAGATAGTAAAGAAAATATTTTTTATTACATTCAATATGCGCATGCAAGAATCGTTTCGCTTGAAGAAAAGGCCCTAGATAAATTCTCTGATATTAAAAAGAATGCTAAAAATATTATCAGTGGGAATTATAAAGAATGTGACAATCTAATTCATGAAATTTCAAAATTCCCAGACATTGTAAATAAATCTGCAAATACACTACAACCTCATGTCATCATCTATTACTTAAAAGATTTATCTCAACTATTTCATAGCTTCTATAACGATAATCATGTCTTGTCTGAATCTGAAGAGAATATGCAATCAATTTTAGAGTGTCTAATAGCTGTAAAACAAGTTATTTCAAATGGTTTAAATTTATTAGGAATTACTCCAATGCAAAAAATGTAAGCATATGAAAGATTTTGCAAATGTTAAAGGTAATAAATCAAATAAGAATAAAAGAAAAACTGTTTTTACTTCAAAAAAGCCGTCAGTAAACACAATATCAACTAGTACCATCCTGATATTAATTTTTATTAGTGTAGGTCTGGCCTCTAGTTCAATATTTCTATTCAAGACAGACGTTATATCAATTAAGACTGCCAACACTTCCAACACTGTAAACATAGACTTCCCTTCATCATTAATGGAAAATTCAGTGCTTATTGAATTTAATGAAGAAAATAATTCTTTAGAGTGTCAGTACTTTGTTCAAATTGGTGCATACGGAAATAAAAAATATGCACTTGAGGCAATTAAAATGCTCAAAAGCGATATTGAAAACCTATCAATTAACGAGGTATACAGTACTCTTTTGCCAGGAAAGCTATTAAATAGTGTAATATCAGGCCCTTATATTAATAGATCGGCAGCAAATAATGCTAAAGAGAAAATAACAAAGAGCGGTTTTGAACCACGATTAAGAACTGTATGCAAAGAGAACTAATTAAAAATATAAATGCCATTAATAATAGTATCGATGAGCTATGCTCATCTATTAATAGAAGCAGAGATGAAATAACTTTAATTGCGGTTTCTAAGAAAAAAAGTATTGAGCTCGTTAAGATAGCTCTTGAAAAAGGAATCAATAACTTCGGAGAAAATTACGCACAAGAGCTTCAAGAAAAATCTTCATTAATAGATTCAGATAATATTGTTTGGCATTTCATTGGGCCAATTCAATCCAATAAAGTTAAAGTAGTTGCAAATAATGCTGATTGGATTCATACCCTCGAAAGAGAAAAAATTATTAGAAAATTTAATGATGAGTGCAAAAAAATTAACAAAGTAATAAACGGATGCATTCAAATTAATATTTCATCTGAAAAATCAAAAAGTGGATGCAGTCCTGATGAGCTTTTTGATATAGCAAAATTAGTAGAATCTATGGAAAATATTAATTTAAAAGGCATAATGGCTCTCCCAAAACTAACAAATGATAAAGAAGAAAGAGAGCGTATGATGAAAGAAGTTATAAACTTGAGCGTCAAGTTACAAAAAATTTATCCTAATGCTAGTGCTATCTCACTTGGAACAACTTCGGATTACGAGGATGCCATAATTCATGGATCTAATATGCTTCGAATAGGTGAATCAATTTTTGGTAAAAGATCATGAAAAATATATTATTTTTTGGTGGTGGTAATATTGCTCAAGCTTTAATTTCAGGACTACTATTAAATGGAATGAGCAACAAAAATATTTTTTTTGTAGACAGGAATCCTTTAAATCAAAAAAAATTAAATAGCTTAAAAATTAAAAGTTTAAAAAAATCGAATTCTGATATAGATATAGTTATTTTGTCTGTAAAGCCAAAAGATGCTATTCAAGCATACAAAGAAGTTTTAAATAACTATAAAAATCCTAAAATTGTCAGTCTTGTTGCTGGTATAAAATCCTCTACATACACCAAGCTGGATAATAAATCTCAATTTATGAGAGCAATGCCAAATACTGCATCAAAGTATGGTCAAGGAATAACTGCTTTATATAATTCAACTTTTAAAAAAAGTAACTTTAAAAAGGTCTCTTCTATCTTCTCAAAATTAGGTACAGTTATTGAAGTAGATAATGATTCAAAAATAGATACTTTTACTGGTGTCATTGGAAGTGGGCCCGCATATTTTTTCCAAACTCTGAAATCATTTGAAAAAAAACTTATGAGATTATGCAACCAAGATGAAAAAATTGTTAGAGAGATTATTGCTAATCTTATGAAAGGTGTTGGCTCATCAATTGAAAAAGACGGTGATTTGGATAATCTAATTAAAGCAGTTGCTTCAAAGAAAGGAACGACAGAAGCTGGACTAAAGTCGCTTAAATCCAATAATTTAAATCAAATATTTGAAAAAGGATTAAACGCTGCGATCAAAAGATCAAAGGAAATTTCAAATGAATTCTAATATACAAATACTTGGGCTTATTTTAAGTATATTAAATTATGCCCTTGTTTTTCTCTTCATCTTTAATTTATTGAAAGTAAATTATTATAATCAAATTGTTTCAATATTTGTTAAAGCGTATAGCCCCATATCAAAAATATTTTCACCCTTACCAATTCAAGCACTTAATATTTTAATCTTGGCGATAGTATTTAAGCTTTCATCTCTTATCATATATTTTGGTGATCAGTATGTAATTACAACCTTATTAGGGGTGGCTGTAATTCAGACGATAATTATTATCTTAAGGATTATATTTTTTGCAGTAATTGGTGGTGTAATCCTAAGTTGGGTATCTCCATCAAACTCAAATGCTTTTTTAGAGTTAATTGAGGAAATATCTTATAAGTCTCTAATGCCGATAAGGAATTATATTCCTTCAGCTGGAGGCCTGGACTTTTCTCCTCTTTTTATTTTGATTTTAATTAATCTAATTGAATCCTTCTTATCGGATATGCTTAGGTCATTAGTATGAAAACGGAAACAAAATTAATTCATTTTTCAGAAGGAATTGAGCTTGAATCAGGTGAGAAACTCAATTCATTCGATTTAATGGTAGAAACCTATGGCGAACTTAATGAAGGCAAATCAAATGCAATTCTTCTATGTCATGCATTTTCAGGAAATCATCATGCAGCAGGAAATTCTGAAGATTTTGGAATTGGTTGGTGGGATCAATTAGTTGGTCCTAGTAAAACAATCGACACAAATAAATATTTTGTTGTCTGTTGCAATAATCTAGGTGGTTGTGCTGGTTCCTCGGGGCCATCCTCAATTGATCCTTCATCGCAAAAAATATTTGGAAAGTCTTTTCCTCAAGTAAGTGTCCTGGATTGGGTTAACTCACAAAAAATGCTTATGGATAAATTAAACATAGAGTGTTGGCATTTTGTAGCAGGTGGAAGTTTGGGCGGAATGCAAGCTCTGCAATGGTCAATTTCATATCCAGATAAAGTTAAAAAGACTGGAATTTTTGCTGCAGCTTCAAAATCTAGCTCTCAGAATATTGCGATGAACGAAGTTGCAAGAGAATCTATAAGAAAAGATGAGAATTTTCATAATGGAAATTATTATGAGCACAACGTTATACCTAAAAATGGTATTAAAACTGCAAGAATGCTTGGTCACATTACATATCTATCAGAAGAACATATGGATTCAAGATTTGGGAGAAAGTTTCAAGATGAAGGTTCAAAAGTAGAGGAGTCCGTTAGCTTCGAAGTCGAAAATTATTTGCAATATAAGGGTGAACAGTTCTCAGAGCTATTTGATGCAAATTCATATATTTTAATGACAAAAGTAATGGATAGTTATGATGCTGGAAAAGATAGGCCACTAGTTGAGGCTTTAAAAAATGTGAAAGCTGAGTTCTTAATTGTAGGTTTTTACTCAGATTGGCTATATCCACCAGAAAGAGGAAAGGAAATTCAAATAGCTGCAATGAATAATAATATAAGGTCCTCTTTTGTGGTACTCCAGGGAGATCATGGACACGATAGTTTTCTTTTTAATTCAAAAACTTACTCAAATTTAATTACTAATTTCATAGAATCATAATGGCTATAAAACTTTCAAAAATTATAAACAGTTGGGTTCCAGAAAATTCAAAAGTGATTGATTTTGGTTGTGGTGATGGTTCTTTATTAAAAGAATTATTTGAAAATAAGCAGGTGCTTGGATATGGCGTTGAGATAAATGATACAAAGATAGAGAAATGTATTGAGAAAGGCATACCTGTAATAAAACTTGATATAGACAAGGGCCTAAATGACTTTATGTCTTCTAATTTTGATTTATCGATTATGGCCAGATCAATTCAATGTCTTAAAAATCCTGACCTTGCTCTAAATAGAATGCTGGAGTTATCAAAAAGATGTGTTGTGACTCTTCCTAATCTTGGCTATTGGAGATGTAGAATGAACCTTGCATCAGGAAAAATGCCAATTACACCAGAACTGCCCTCTAGCTGGTATGAGACAGAAAACATTCACTTGTGTACGATCAAAGATTTTGAAAATCTTTGTTTAAAAGAAAATATAAGTATTAGAGATAAAGTCTTCATAAATAGAAATGGTGATCAAGGCGGTTTATCTAAAATTAATCCAAATTTATTTGCTGTAGAAGGAGTCTATTTACTTGAAAAGTAATGATGACATTCTTATTGCCTCATCAAACAAAGGCAAATTAAAAGAATTTAAAAAACTATTCAAAAATCATAAAGTATTTTCTTTATCCGATCTTAATATTACAGATGCTATAGAAGATGGAGATTCCTTTATAGAAAATGCAATGATTAAAGCAAAACATGGCGCTAAGGAATCTAAAATTTATACGATTGCAGATGATTCAGGAATTGTAGTCCCTAAATTAGACTATGAACCTGGCATTTATTCTGCAAGATATGCTGGCGAGGGTGCTAGTGATAAAGATAACAGAGATAAGATTATTGATAAATTGATTGAGAAAAGACAGAAGAGTCTTGAAGCTTTCTATGTTTGTGTTCTTGTTGGATTAAAGAGTCCTGATGATCCTATGCCAATAGTAACTCAAGGTGAAATTCATGGGAGAATATCGATAAATAGTTCAGGAGAAGGAGGATTTGGATATGACAAAATCTTTTATCCCGATGGATATGATTGCTCAATGGCATCTTTAGACCAACAAATTAAAAATAAAGTTAGTCACAGAGCCATTGCTTCAGAAAAATTTATAAAATTGTTTAACAGCAGTTATGATACTTTTTTATAATTAAATTCAAACAACTCTCTACCCTCATCTTTCCCTCTTCTTTCAAACTTAGAAAGAGAGTCTTTTTGAAAAGATTTATTTAAAGATGGCTTAAATAATTTATTTTTTTTAAATGATTCAGAAATGCTTTCAGCATAATTTTCCCAATCTGTAGATATGTATACATTTGAATCGTTCTTCATAAAATCATGGACCATTTTTAAAAAAGTTTTATTTATTAGTCTTCTTTTATGATGTTTTTCTTTTGGCCAAGGATCGGGACAAATAATAATCACTGAATCAAATACTTTTTTTGGGCTTTGATCTAAGAGCAGCCTAATATCGTCTGAAAAAATTTTTATGTTATTGATATTGTTTTCTTTTATGCTCGAAACCAAAGTTCCTATGCCTGACATATAGACCTCAGAACCTATAAATAAATAGCTAGGATTATTTATTGCTTGAAAAATAATATTTTCAGCATTACCAAAACCAATTTCTAAATAACATTTATCAAAGTGTTTGCTGAAATCTTCTACTTCCTGAATACTATTTACAGAAAATTCTGATAAAGAGCTTAAACTGTGGATCTGCTTTTTAGTTATTCGACCTTTTCTTTTTACAAACGAAGGAAGAAACTTTAATTGCATTGCTAAATGCTAGATTTATGCAAAATCTACCATAAATGCTTTCAATTTTTTAAGTGCGCTGTTTTCAATTTGTCTAATTCTTTCAGCGGAAACTTTATATTCATCAGCTAAATCATGAAGTGTAGCCTTTTCATCTGATAGGTATCTTCTATTAAGAATATCTTTACTTCTATCATCAAGAGTTTTTAGTGCAGCAAGAAGCTCTTCCTTGTTTACTTGTTCGGCTTGCTCTGATGCAACTATGATTTCAGGATCATATCTTTTATCTTCTAAATATTGAGAAGGAGACATAATTTCTTCATCGTCACCAGAGGGAACCGGTGAATCAAATGATGAATCATTTGAAGACAGTCTATTCTCCATGTGAAGTACATCTTTAACCTCAACATTTAAGTCAGATGCTATTTTTTCAGCTTCTTCTTTAGACAACCAATCTAGTGATTTCTTTTTGCTTCTTAGATTGAAGAATAGTTTTCTTTGCGCTTTAGTTGTAGCAATTTTTACTAATCTCCAGTTTTTAAGAATATATTCATGAATCTCAGCTTTAATCCAGTGAACTGCAAAAGAGACTAATTTTACACCTCTATGAGGATCATATTTATCTACAGCTTTCATTAATCCAACATTACCTTCTTGAATAATGTCTCCCAATGGCAATCCATAACCTTGATATGATCTTGCAATGTGAACCACAAATCTTAAGTGATGAATCACTAGCTGTCGTGCAGCATCTAAATCATCTTCCTCATATAATTTTAAAGCGAGTTCTTGCTCCTCTTCCTTAGTAAGAATAGGTATTGAGTGAACAGATGAAAGATATGATTCAATATCCTTACCTGGACTATTTAATTGTGAGGGTTGTAACTGTGTGCCCATAATATAAATAAAGTATATAACTAATTATATCAATTAATTATGAATAATATGAAATTATACCAATTTTTTAAAAAAATCTCCTAAAACAGGTAAAAAATCACTTTTTATTGAATCATTTCTAAAGGCTATGAAGTATGGGTTTAATATTGAATCCTCCTTTGCATAGGCCAATTCTTCATAATCTCCAATTTTGATAACACTTCCGCCCTTTTGATTAAGGACTGCATGAGCAGCAGCTATATCCCATTCAGAAGTGGGGCCAAATCTGGGGTAAATGTCAGCCTCATTATCTGCCAAACTACATAGTTTCAATGAACTACCCTTCTCAATAATCTCATAGCCTATATTTTGTGACTCAATGTAATTAATAAAAGCTTTATCTTTGTCACTTTTATGACTTTTGCTCATTACAATTCTTAACTTATCAGAAGAATCATTTTGTGACTGCACATCTTCAAAAATAGATCCATGCCAAATTTTTCCAGTTATAGGTGCGCCAACAATACCAAATACAACCTTCTTATTGTTAATCATTGCAATATTTACGGTAAATTCCCCAGTTTTATTAATAAACTCTTTAGTCCCATCAAGAGGATCAACTAACCAATATGTTTGGTCTAGACTTTTTATTAGATCCTCACTAAAAGTTTCCTCTGAGATAATTGAAATATCCTTTGAAATTTTTTCTAATGAATTCAATATTATTTCATTAGATTTTTTATCTGCTTTTGTTAAAGGAGAGCCGTCTGATTTTTCTTCTTGATCAAAGCTATCAGAATTATAAATCTGCATAATTTCATCAGAGGCTAGATTAACGCATTCTTTAAGAGCGTCTAAATGATTATCAAAAAAAGTTTTACTTACCATTTTATTCAAATATTACAACTTTGGTTATCAAGATTTTTGTAATCAATTGCTTCAAGGATTTTATAATGAATGTCTGTATTATCCATCAAACCTTGAAATAGTTCTGCTCCAGGGCCATAAGCATGCACTCCTACAGGAATCGAGGTGTGTCTTCCAGTACCCCATTGAATAAGAACTTTGTCATCGTCTTGTTTAAGAATTTGTAACCCTCCAGTTTCATGATCAGATGTCACTATTAACAGTGTCTCGTTATCTTCATTTACAAAGTTAATCAAATCTTTAATAGTTGAATCAAAATCTTTAAACTCCTCTATCATTTTATTTGCATCGTTATCGTGTGCAGCCCAATCTATTTGACTACCTTCTGTCATTAAAAAGAACCCATTACACTGCTTGTTCAAATGATTTAATGCAAAATTTGTCATTTCTCTTTGAGTTGGTTTTTCATCTGATCGCTCAATACCATTATCGTCAAAAAGACCAATAAGCTTTTTAGAATGATCAAAATTTAATTGCAGAGACTCTTTCTCTGTGAGCACGTAGTGTGTGTCATTAATTTTATTTAAATCAAAAAATTCTTTACCTCCGCCCATAGCAATATCAATTGAAGAATTGATAAGCTGATTGGCTATATTTTTATATTCATATCTGCTATCAATGTGAGCATATAAAGCTGCAGGCGTCGCATGAGTTACTGAAGATGTTGCGACTATGCCTGAGGTATAACCTTTTTTTTGAAGCATTTCTACAATGGTCTCTAATATTTTTTTGTCCGGGTTCAATGACAAATATCTATTTTTTGTTTTATATCCAGTTGACCATGCTGTTGCTGCTGCTGCCGAATCTGTATATGCATTATTATAGGAATGAGTTAAAGAGGTGCCTAGATATGGGATTTGATCAATAAAAAGTCTATGGTCTAGGCCGCCAATTGCAATTCGGGACAAAGTAATTTGGTTTGGTCCAACCCCATCCCCAATTGCAAGAATTATATTCTTGGCTTTTAAGTTATCAGGAAAATCTTTTATTTCAATGTATTCTGTTTCTTTTGAACCGATTGTAATCGACTCAGTTTGTTCTGAAAAATTACATGACGTAACTGATAATATTAATAGAACAGAAATATATTTCATAAATAGATTATGGATTAAGAGTTTCTTTTCTTTTTTGAATTGCTTCATCCTCAGATTTAGGCATTTGATCATATATAGATAGTTCCCATCTTCCGTATGTTGGGTTTGTGATCACGAACCATTTTGATCCCCACATATCAGAATATTTTTTAGCTAATTTTTTTCTATCAGAATGAAAAACATATGCTTCTTTAGTTGAAATGAAATCTGTAAGCTGGTCTCCAAGTAAAAGAACTATCCTATAATTTTCAGCAATATTTTTTCTTCTCTCCGTCTTATCTCTAACATTTTCGTCTACTCTCATTAATAAAGTATTTGCGTTATCGTCGAAAGGTAATCCTAATTTTTTTATATTTTTAATTGTAGGTTCTCTAAAGGTCTCGAGCCTATTAGTTACATAGAAAATTTTTACATTATTGTCATTTGCGTAGTGAAGGAATTCATAGACACCTTCAACTGCAGTAGCCTTAGATTCATTTACCCATTTAGCCCATCCATTTGGATATGATAATCCGGATAAAATTGTTCTAGATTGGAAGGATGAGTTATCTAAGACCGTTTCATCGACATCTAAAATTATTGCAGGAATTTTGCTTGCGAAATTACCTTTTTGTTCTAATGCTGCAGTCCATGTGTTGTCTTGAAGAGCAATATCAAGAGCTTTCGAAGCATTATTAAATGTTTGAATATTATTTGCAGCAAATTCTGTTGAGGTTTGAACGTAAAGCACTGATAGCATAGATTGTTCTTGGAATGATTTATCCTTTTCAGAAGCAAAAGAATGTACATTAGTTACAGTAATTAATAAGAAAAGTATAGGCTTTAGTGATTTCATAGTATAAGAGCATTATAATGCTAAGATTATAATTAGTTACAAAAATTATTTATGGATAATAGATTAATAGAAAATTTAGAAAAATTAAAAAAGATGCTTGTTCTTTTGAGTGAAGAAAGAAAGGTTGTCTTGTCTCATCATAAAACTTTTGAGCATGTTGAAAAAATGAGATCGATTGTTAACGAATCTATAGAAATGGCGAATAAATCATGACAAATAAAAAATATAAATGCTTTGACCTTAATGTATCAGACAATATAGCAAATCTAGTTTTGTCTAGGCCTAACGAACTTAACACAATGTCGAGAGACTTTTGGGTAGAGCTCGGAAGCATACTAGAAGAAATTAATAGAAATTCTGATATAAGAGTTGTTGTAATGTCGTCGACAGGTAAACATTTTTGTGCCGGAATGGACTTGAGTGCTTTTTCAAATGGAGTTGAGGATATTCCAGATGATAAAAAACCCGATAGTGCTAGAATCGGCGAAGCTTTGTATAGAGTTGCAAAGGAACTTCAAGGATATATTAGTAATTTAGAAAAGATCAGAGTTCCTGTTATTGCTGCTATTCAGGGTGGCTGCATTGGAGGTGCTGTAGATATGGTTACAGCATGTGACATCAGGCTTGCATCAAAAGAAGCTTTTTTCTGTATACAAGAAATTAATGTTGGTATGGCAGCTGATGTAGGAACCCTTCAAAGACTACCAAAAATTATTCCTGATTCTAAAATGAGAGAGATGGCCTATACAGGTAGACGAATGTATGCAGAAGAGGCAAAAGAGTCTGGCTTAATAAGTGACATGTATGAAACTCAAGAAGAAATGCTTGAGGGTGCTAATAAGTTAGCAAAAGAAATAGCTTCAAAATCTCCAGTAGCAATATATGGACTTAAAGCAGTAATGAATTACTCAAGAGACCACAGTGTAAGTGACGGTCTTGAATATAATGCTTTGTGGAGCGGCGCAATGCTAAGTCAGAAAGATATGACTGAGGCTATAACTGCTAATATGGAAAAAAGAGATGCATCGTTCGATGATATGGTCGATGTTAAAAAGTTTAACGAATCGGGCTCTTAAGATTTTCTGAGAAACACAGGAACAGTTGCTGTAGATTCAGCTTTTGAGTACTTATATCCATCCAAATCAAACCCAGATAAGTCTTCAAAATTAGTTACCTTATTTTGAATTATCCATTTAGCCATAAGGCCTCTAGCTTTCTTTGCATAGAAACTGATAATTTTATAATTACCGTTCTTATAATCTTTAAATGTTGGAGTAACGACATTAATATCTTCAGGTAATTTTCCTAAAACTGTAAAGTACTCTTTTGATGCTAGATTAATTAAAAGATCTGACCTTTGATCTTTCAATTCATTTAAAACATTTTTTTGGACCTTATCACCCCAAAATTCATAAAGATTCTTTCCTTCTGAAGTTTCTAATTTTGTTCCCATCTCAAGTCTATATGGTTTCATTAGATCCAATGGTCTCAATATCCCATATAACCCAGATAGAATCCTTATATGCTTTTGAGCAAATTTCATTTCAGCATTATTTAGATCTTCAGCTTGAAGTCCTTGATATACATCTCCTTTAAAAACAAGCATTGAAGGCTTCGAATCATCAGATACTTTTTTTGCTGGAGACCATGATTGGTATCTATCGAAGTTCAGTGCGGCAAGTTTATCGCTTAATCCCATTAAAGATGCAATATCTTTTGGTTCTTTTGTTTTTAAGTTATTTATGAGTTTTGAGGATTGACTCAAAAATGCAGGCACAGAATGATCATGATTTGATTCAAATTCATAATCAAGTGTTTTTGCCGGAGAAAGTACTATAATCATGGCTGTATTTTAACGAATACATAGAGGCATATTCAATAATGTATACAGAAAAAGGCATAAATTCTTTAGGAAAATTCATATCATTAATGATTCCGGTGATGACAATATTGATGATAGTGATAATAGTCGCCAGATATTTCTTTGGAATTGGGCTTACAGGACTTCAGGAATTTGTAATGTATCTTCATGCATTTGTATTTCTTGGTTGCGCTGGATATGTTCACTACAAAGATGAGCATGTTAGAGTAGATATTTTTTATAGAGGGTCATCTAATGCATATAAAAATAATGTTAATTTCATATTAAGTCTTTTCTTCCTATTACCTGTTTGTTTTGTTATTGGGTTTTATTCTCTAGAGCTAATTGAGATGTCTTGGAAAATTAGAGAAGTTTCAACTGAGGCTGGTGGTCTTGATTATGTTTACATCCAGAAAACGTTAATCATTCTTTTCCCACTTACTATGATTTTAACTTTCGCATATCAACTAATTCATAAAAAATGGAAATAGTCCCTCTTCTGCTACTTGTGATAATTTGTGCTTCTTTACTGGTAGGTTTTCCAGTGGCGCTTACTCTGGCAGGTGTATCAATAATATTTGCATTGATTTGCATTCCTCTTGGAATTTTTGATCCAACTATTTTTAAAAGTATTCCAATTAGAATTTTTGGAATTATGAATAATGTAACATTGCTTGCAGTTCCTCTATTTATTTTTATGGGAACTATTCTTGAAAAATCTGGTATTGCTGCAAAGATGCTTGAAAATATGGCAAAGGCTTTTAGAAGTATAAAAGGCGGATTGTCTATATCGATAATTATTGTTGGCGCTTTACTTGCAGCAAGTACAGGGATTGTAGGCGCGACTGTAGTAACTATGGGTCTAATGTCTCTCCCAATTCTAATAAATCAAGGATACGATAAAAGCTTCTCAGCTGGGTTGGTTGCATCCACTGGGACTCTTGGACAAATAATACCACCATCCATAGCCTTGGTTTTGCTTGGTGATGTTATGTCAAATGCTTATCAAAGAGCTCAAAATGACATGGGTATATTTTCCCAACAAACCGTAACTGTTGGAGATTTGTTTATTGGTGCTATTATTCCTGGAATTCTGATATGTATTGGGTATCTTATTTATACAATTTATAGAAATAGCAACAATTTAGATTTAAAAGATACTTCAACAGAATTTGCTATAGATAAAGTTGAATTATTTAAGACGCTAGCGCTCCCAATAATCTTAATTTTTTTAGTTCTAGGCTCTATATTTGCAGGTATTGCAACGCCTACAGAGGCGGCTGCAATTGGAGCATTTGGTGCTTTATTGATTGCATTAATAAATAGAAAAGTTAATTTACATTTCTTAAAAGAGACTTCTGAGAAAACTGCAATTGTTTCAACAATGATTTTTACAATTCTTATTGGTGCATCAATTTTTTCACTAATATTTAGAGGTGTTGGAGGTGATGAGTTAATTGATCTAATTTTTAATTCTCTCCCTGGAGGATCATTTGCTGCTCTAATATTTGTCCTAGTTATTATTTTTTTGCTTGGTTTTATTTTAGATTTTATTGAGATTTGTTATGTAATAGTGCCACTCGTTGCTCCACCTCTTTTGATGATGGGCTTTGATCCTGTGTGGCTTGCTATTTTATTTGCAATAAACTTACAAACATCATTTTTAACTCCACCATTTGGATTTTCGCTTTTTTACTTGAGAGGGGTTGCAGATGAGAGCATACAAACTAAAGAAATTTATAAAGGCGTTACTCCTTTTATATTAATTCAAATTATTATTCTTTTTGCAGTTATGCTATTCCCAATTCTAGTAATATAAGAGTTAATGAACAAAGAATTCTTAATCATATCTACTTTCTTTATTTTAATAAGCTGCTCAGATAGTTTTGTTGAATTAGAAGACAAAATCAAAATTCATGCAGAAAAGAATGGTATTGAGAAGTCTTTTTTTCAAGTTAAAAAAGAAGCTCTATATATTCAACAATGGAGCAAAGAAGATGCATTCATTGATGAAATTAATGAATTTAAAAAATTAGATAAAGAAAATTTTCCTGAAAAAGGCAAAATTCTATTTACAGGTAGTTCAAGCATAAGGTTTTGGGATTCGCTAGAACAAGATATGGAACCACTTGAAGTGTTAAATCGCGGTTTTGGAGGAGCACAAATTTCTCATGTTATTTATCATTTTGAAGAAATTATTAAGTCATACGAACCAAAGGCTATTGTTTTTTTCTGTGGGACAAATGATTTAACTGCACTAAAGACTCCGAAAGAAACTATGAGTGATTTCAAAAAATTCTTAAGTCTTGTTAGGAATGAGTTTGGAAATATTAAAGTTTACGTAATAGGTATAAAGCCGTCTGTTGCCAGACTTTATCTTGATAAGGAAGAAAGGATATTTAATAGTTCCATTAAGCTACTTGCAAGTCAAGATGCTTACTTAGAGTATATTGATGTTTGGGATTCTATGCTAGGTGAGGATGGTTCTAGAATGCCAGAATTGTTCATTGAGGATGGCCTTCATATGAATAAAAAAGGATATGAAGTTTGGACAAAGCAAGTAAGGAAAAGTCTTTCAAAAGATTTTAATATTTAACTTAACAAAGGGTTTTTGCCCCATTTGTTCTCATCTTCTTTTGCTGGAAGCATGCATAAAATTGTTATCACAGGAAGCCCTATAATTATTAAATAAGATAATTGCCACCATCCTGAAATACCTCTATCTTGAAGTCTTCTTGAGGTTACCGATATAGAAGGAATAATAACTATAATTTGAAATAATAATGAAAGTGGGCCATAACCAATTTCTTCATTAAATATTCCTAAAACTACTTCTACTAATGCTAATAGAAATGCTATTAGAAATAATGATAGACAAAAATACCAGAACTCACTTCTGCATGCCCTTCCGCTAAAGTTTTTCCAATTAACAAAAACTGATATAAATGATTCTTTAATATTCATAATTAAATAATAATTAAAGTATTTTATATTTAATAATTAAAAAGTATAAAAATTATTTACGTATTTCTATAAGATCTGCATTGTTCTTTTGAAGAACTCTCTCGGCTCTGTAACTAGATCGAACCATAGGGCCTGAAACAACCTCTAAAAAGCCTTTGTTAAGTCCAATTTGTCTGTACTTCTCAAATTCTTCCGGAGTAACCCACCTTTCAATAGGATGATGATTTCTTGTTGGTCTTAGATATTGTCCGATAGTAAGAATATCTACTTTATTAGCAATTAGGTCATCCATGGTCTGCTCTATTTCCGAATCTGTCTCACCTAGTCCAAGAATTATGCTTGTTTTAGTAAGAACTTTTGGATTAATTCCCTTTGATTCAGCAAGAACATCTAGTGTTTGTTGATAGCCTGCTCTTATATCTCTAACTTGATGAGTAAGTCTTTCAACAGTTTCAATATTTTGAGCAAAAACTTCTAATCCACAACTAACTAAAGTCTCAATCGAAGATGAGAGTCCTTTAAAATCTGGAGTAAGTGCTTCGACAGCGGTATTAGGATTTAAGTCTTTTATTAACTTTACAGTATTTGCAAAATGTTGAGCACCTCCATCAGGAAGATCATCCCTATTCACTGATGTTAAAACTACATATTTAAGCTTCATAATTTCGACAGCTTTTGCGGTATTTAAAGGCTCATCTTTATCAAGCCATCCATTTGGATTTCCTGTATCAACTGAACAAAACTTGCATGCTCTCGTGCATACAGAACCCATCAGCATAAAAGTAGCAGTTCCAGCAGACCAACATTCATTAATATTTGGGCAATGGGCCTCTTCGCAAACTGTATAAAGTTGCTTGCTATGAACTTGTTCTTTTACCTTGTGAAAATTAGGATTAGATTCAGCCTTAACTTTTAACCAACTTGGTTTCTTTGGTGTAGGAATATCAGCGTACTTATTGAGCTTTTGACCATTTTTTATAGCCTTTATACCGTCTCTATTTGTAATTTTTGTAGTTGCTATTATTTCCATAATTAAAATACTTTTCTTAATAAATCTATTATGATTTCATGCAATTGTAATTTAGATATATCTTTATTTAAATCCTTTATCTGAGTAACTTCAAGGCCTTTATAACCACAAGGATTTATTTGTTTAAACGGTGATAAATCCATGTCGAAATTTAGACTTATTCCATGATATGTCTTCCCTTTTGAAATTCTTAATCCAATTGAAGCTATTTTCTTTTTATCAACATAAACGCCAGGAGCGCCATCTTTAAAATCACATTCTATTGATAATTTTAATAGCAATTCTTTTACAAAATCTTGAATTGTTGCAACGAGTTTGTTTGGACCACAATTCAACCTCTTAACATCGAGCAAAAAATAAATAATTATTTGTCCCGGTCCATGATAAGTTACTTCTCCTCCTCTGTCAGATTGGACGACAGGAATTTCCTTTGAGTCTAAAATATGCTTTTTATCAGCAGCAGTTCCTAATGTAAAAACAGGAGGATGTTCAAGTATCCATATCTCATTTTTAAAGTCATCTGCATTAATGTGAGCTCTCATTTGCTCTAGAGTCTCATGATAATTAACAATACCAAGAGATTTAAAAGTTAAGTCTTCAAGCACTATTTGTTTCTTGATTCAACAAAGGCATCTTCAGATATCTCATGATATGCGGATACATTATTCTTAAAGTTTAAATAAGATTCATAAACTTTAGCTATTGTTTCATCTTCCTTTGCCAGATCATCAAGAATTTTGTTAGATATTTCTCTAAATTCTTCAATTACATCATCAGGCAATCTTCTTAATTCAACACCGTGAACCTCAACAAGCTCAGTAAGTGCCTGATTGTTTTTTGCTAAATATTCATCAAGCATATCCTGATTCACGGCTTTTGTTGCAGTTTCGATAATAACTTGAAGGTGATTTGGTAGAGAATTCCATGCATCAATATTAATTAATAGTTCTAACATTGGTCCTGGCTCATGCCATCCTGGATAATAATAATATTTTGCTGCCTGATGGAAACCAAAGGTTAAATCATTGTATGGACCCACCCACTCTGTAGCATCAATCACACCCGTTTGAAGCGCAGTAAAAAGCTCTCCTCCTGGAAGTGTTACTGGTATTCCTCCAGCCTCCTTCAATACTTCACCGCCAATTCCGGGAATTCTCATTTTTAGTCCTTTTACATCCTGTAGAGAATTAATTTCTTTATTAAACCATCCAAACATTTGTGTGCCTGTATTTCCTGCTGGAATAGGATAAATATTAAATGGAGCATAGATTTCTCTCCATAATTCTAAGCCTCCGCCTCTATTGACCCATGCATTAATCTCATCTGCAGTTAGCCCAAATGGTACACTGGTAAAAAATTGTGCAGCTGGAACTTTGCCTTTCCAGAAATAACCTCCACTGTGTCCCATCTGATGAGACCCACTTGATACAGCATCAAATACACCAAATGCAGGAACTTGTTCTTCTGCACCATAAACTGTAATTTTCATTTGGCCATCACTCATTTCTTCAACGAGGTCTGCAATTCTTTCTGGAGCCATTCCAAGTCCTGGATAATTTTTAGGCCATGAAGTTACAAGGCGCCAATTAAAGGTTTTATTTTTATCAATTGATTGCGAATCAATATTTTCAGACTGGTCAGAGCAACCAACTAAAAAAATTACAGAAAATATAAGAGTTATTTTTTTCATTATAGTTTTTCAAGATTTGCGTAAGCCATTACCAACCATTTTGTTCCAGAATCATCAAAATTTACTTGAACTCTTGCTGAATCACCTGAACCTTCATAATTTAATACTATGCCTTCACCAAATTTCTTATGTTTTACTTTCTGGCCAAGCGCAATTCCGATTTCCTCCTCAAACTCCACTTTGGTTTCATTGAAGTCTTTTCTATTATAAGGAATATTGGTTTGTGCTCTAGGTCTTATTTCATCAATTAAGTCTTTAGGTATTTCTCTTAAAAATCTTGAAGGAGGATTAAAAGTATCATTCCCATGCAACCTCCTTGATTCAGCATGCGTTATATATAATTTCTCCATTGCTCTTGTAATAGCAACATAACAAAGTCTTCTTTCTTCCTCTAATTGAGATGCGCTTTCCATTGATCTGCCATGTGGGAATAAACTTTCTTCTAAGCCAGTAAGAAGGACTAATTTAAATTCTAGGCCCTTTGCAGAGTGCATTGTCATAAGTTGAGCAGCATCATCATGCTCAGCAGCTTGTCTATCGCCGGCATCTAGAGAGATAACATCAAGATAGTTTTCTGCAATTTCAGTATTTGTTTTATCTTCTTTAACACTTTGTTCAAAATTCTTTGTAGCCGTTATTAATTCTTCAAGGTTTTCTGTTCTAGTTTTGCCTTTTTCTCCTGCCTCTTTAGCATGGTATGAATATAGGCCAGATTCTTTAATAATAAGTTCCATTAAATCCGACAAACTATTGTCTTCAATGAAAGACTTACATCCTGCAACAAACTCCAGATAATCTCTCAACCCAGAACTACCCCTCCCAGAAATTGATCCCTCATCAATTAATTTTGCAGATGCTTTAATATAAGAAATATTATATTTTTGAGCCGTTTGTCGAATTTTGCCCAAAGTTTTTTCTCCAACTCCTCTGGTTGGATTTGATATTGATCTCTCAAAGGATGGATTGTCATTATTGTTAAAAATAATTTTCAAATATGCGATTGCATTTTTTATTTCTAGCCTTTCATAAAAACGCAATCCGCCATAAATCCTATATGGAATGCTTATTCTTAATAAAGCTTCTTCTATAGCTCTTGATTGTGCATTTGATCTATATAGAACTGCTGTTTCTTCATATGCCCCACCTTTATTCATCCAGTCCTTTAGAACATCTGCAATAAACCTTGCCTCATCCTGTTCGTTGTAAGCCTGATAAAGGACTATTTGTTCACCCTCAAGTTTTTCTGTCCATAAATTTTTGCCAAGTCTGTCTTTGTTATTATCAATTAACGCATTTGCTGCGTTTAGAATCACGTTAGTAGATCTATAATTTTGTTCAAGCCTTACAATCTCCGTATTTTTGTAATCTTCTGTAAAAGAATTTACATGTTCAACTTTAGCTCCACGCCAGCCATATATGGACTGATCATCATCTCCAACCGCTGTTACATTTGCATCATCCGATGCTATTTCACGAAGCCATTTATATTGAATAGTATTAGTATCCTGAAACTCATCAATGAGAATTGATTGAAACCTTGACTGAAAAAAAGTCTTAACTGAAGGCGAAGCAACTAGTATTTCATATGACTTTAAAAGCAGTTCACCAAAATCAACTAGATCATCATTTTTACAAATTTTTTCATATTCTTTATATATTTTATTAACAGTTTCAGTGTAAAAATCTCCTTTTTCATCAACATCTTTACTTCTCAATCCATCATCTTTCCATGAATTGATTTGCCACTGACTTTGTCTAGCCGGCCATGTTGCTTCATCCAAACTCAGTTCTTTTGATATTCTTTTTACTATTCTTAACTGGTCATCTGAATCTAGAATGGTAAATCCACTTGAGAGTTCTGCCTCTTTATGAAATCTCTTAAGCAGTTTATGAGAAAGGCCATGAAATGTTCCAACCCAGGAATCAATAATTGGAGATTGAAGAAGTTCTTCAATTCTTGACCTCATTTCATTTGCAGCTTTATTTGTAAAAGTTACAGCCATTATTGTAGATGGATTTCTTCCAAGCGCCTCTACTTCCCATGCAATTTTGTGTACAAGAACCCTAGTTTTACCAGAACCGGCTCCTGCCAAAACTAGGAGATGTTGCTTTTCAGATGTAACAGCATTTCGCTGATCTTCGTTTAAGCTGTCTAAAATATGAGATACATCCATTTAGGGATTCATTTTTTTGTTTAAGTTAGATATTCTAACCTTATGTCGACTAAATTATTGAGACAAATTAAAAATTCTCTTCCTGATTTAAGAAAATCTGAAAAAATTGTTGGAGAGTATATTTTAGAAGATCCAAAATCAATTATTACTATGAAAACTGCAGAAGCTTCAGAAGCAATGGGTATTAGCGAACCAACATTAATAAGATTCTGTAAAGCAATTGGATTTTCAGGTTTTCAAGAACTTAAAATTAATTTGTCCCAGCAGCTAGCAGCTGACGATTATTTTGTCATGTACGAAATAACAGAAGACGATTCAATTCATGAGCTATGTGAAAAAGTTTTTGATACAACAATAAGTGAGATACTTAATGTAAGGTCACAGCTTGATCAAAGTATTCTTGAAAATGCCATTGAAGCTCTTGTGAATGCAGATAGAGTTGAATTTTATTCATTTGGTGGTTCAGCACCGGTTGCAATGGATGGTCAGCATAAATTTTTTAGATTGAAAATACCCTCATCATATATTTCTGACCCACACCTACAATTTATGTCTGCGAATTCTTTAAGCAAAAATGATATTGTTGTAGCAATCTCTCAATCTGGAACAACTGCAGCCTTAATTGAAAGTGTCAAAATAGTTAGAAAAAATGGTGTTAAAGTTATTGGAATAATGCCAGGCGATACACCACTTGCAGATATTTGTGATTTTCCTCTAACAATTAATATTGGAATAAATAATAGAATTTCAAAACCTCTTACGTCCAGAATTGCTTATACAGCGGTAGTAGATGTGCTAACGATGGGAGTAGCTCAATTAAAACCTGAGGCACAGGATCACCTATATAACATTGCGGACAGCCAAAGGTCTTTAAAAATAGATAATTAATATATAGCTGATTCTCTAAACCAGAGATTTACTGCCCATTTTTCGCCAGAAATTACTGGAGATCCTGCATGAAGAGCATCAGGATTAATTTCAGTTGTTCCCTCAATACAATTATGAAAAACTACAACATCTCCTTTATTAGGTTTTACAGAAACATTTATCTCAGGGAAATCAGTCTCTCCGCCCTCTTCAACATCATTTAAATATGCTAAAGCTGTTACCATTCTTTGTCCTCCAGGAAACCAATTGTTTTGGCCTTCTTTGGTAGTTTTATCAAACGCATCAAAATGAGGCTTATATTCATTTCCTGGCCCATAATAGACAAGTTGAAATTGCTCTGCGTTATTAATAGGCATTTGGACCAAAACAGAAAATCTCTTACTTACTTCATGAATAACTTCATTTGCACTATGCTCAAGCCAACAATAGTCATTAGTTCTGCTTGAATGAACTTCATGCTCAGAATCAGTTATTACAGTTGCCCTTTGCATCTTGCCTTTTCCATGCTCAACAAATGCTTCACATTCATCATTAGATAGAAAATTAGATACAACATACACAACCGGATTGGCTGAATACATTGTTACGTTTTCAGATATTTTTTTTGGTTCCATTTACGATTCAAATTATACTATTTTTGTACATTAATAATAATTTTTGATGAAAATATTTATATCAGTAGCATCCTATCAAGATCCCTTGTTGGAAACGACCATTAATAGCGCATATAAAAATGCTAAACATCCTGAAAACTTAGTCTTTGGTATATGCGATCAGTCGTCAAATCCTATAAATATTGATTCTTTTAAGTTTTCTAATCAATTTAAATACGATCATGTAAATCCAATAGATTCAAAAGGTCCTTGTTGGGCTAGAGCAAGAATTCAAAAAAGCTTTAATGATGAAGATTTCTATCTTCAAATCGATTCTCATATGCAATTTGAAGAGAATTGGGATTCATATTTAATTAAATATATTGAAAAAATAAGGGATATTGATTCAGAAATACATCAGAGTCCAATTATCACCTGCTATCCTCGTGCCTTCAATGTAATAGACTTAGAAAGAGGTGAATTTGATCTCAATAATGCCGAAACAAGAACTGATGCTATTTCATATAGAAAAGACAGCATGTTTATAAAGAATAATTTCTCAAGACAAATTGGCTCAATTGCATCCAAAGAAATAACTCATGGGTATTTAATTGCTGCTGGTTGCATATTTACTACTGGTGATTTTGTAAAAAAAATTCCTTATGATCCAGAATTTTATTTCTATGGTGAAGAAATATCCTTAATGCTTAGATCATTTACAAGAAACTTAGGAATTTTTCATATTCAGTCACTACCAATTTTTCACCTGTATGCTGAGCTTTCGAATATCAAAAGAAAGCTTCATTGGAATGAAGATGAAGACTCAAATAGAGATGTTAAATGGTATCAAAGAGAAGAAAAAAGTATCAATAAATTAAATGCATTGATAAATGACGATATAGACGGTGCTTTTGGCCTTGGTGATAAAAAAACATTAGATGATTATGAGTATCTTTCAGGTGTAGATCTTAAAAATAAAGTAGTTACTGATGAAAATAAAGCATTTACAGCAAAATTTATTTCAACTCTAGATTGGAGAGAATCGCCTTTTAAATAATTCTTAAGAACAGATGTTAAAATTATCTAAATAATTCTGGAGAAAATATGAGTGAAGAAATCAAAAAATTCTTTAAAACCTATACAGACTTCGTAACCAAAGTTACTAGCGATCCTAGCTTGGACCTTGAGTCTTTAAAACAAAGTTTTATTGAAATTGAAAAGAATTCAGATATTAAGACTCCCAGGCTTTTAACAGCAGCATTGGGATTGGGAAGTGAAACAGGTGAGTTTGTGGAAATAGTAAAAAAAATGTTTCTCCAAGGAAAGCCTCCCTCTGAAGAAAACATATTTCATATGAAAAGAGAGCTTGGAGATATAATGTGGTATTGGGTAACTGCTTGTGCCTCATTAGGGCTTGATCCATATGAAGTAATCAGTGAAAACCAAGAAAAACTTGCTGCTAGATATGGAGAAAAATTTGAGGTTAAGAGAAGCGAGGTCAGAAAAAAAGGCGATCTTTAATTTCAAATATGGAGCATCTTAAGAATCTTAATATTGTGTTAGAGGTATCATAAGAATGATTACGGTATTGTCTTCAATATATTTTATTTATGGTTTTATCCTATTTTATACATACTCAAAAGGTTACAGTCTCTTAAGATATCTTCTAAAAAGAAAAAATATTAATGTCTATATCTCAATTGAGCTAATTTTTGTAATCTTATGCTCTTTAATTGTTTTTACATCACAGCCGTTGAACTGGGTCGTTGGACTAATAATGCTATTCCACGTAGCTGGAATAATATGGCTTATTTCTAATCCAGAAAGCTTTTATTCTATGGCAGAAGATCCTTCTATAGACATTGATTCATTAGAAATCTCATCTGCTATGGTTGTAATTGGATTGGGTGTATTTGTATATTTTTCAACAATATTTTAAAGATTATCTTTAAGCCTCTTATATAGACTGGATGTATCCCATTTCCCGCCTCCAGATCTTTGTATCTCTTTGTAATAGTCGTTAACAATTTTGGTGACTTCTAGACTTATGTTTTCATGTTCTGCTTTTTTAATAACTATGTCTAAATCTTTTCTCATTAAATCTACAGCAAAACCATGATCGAATTCATCTTCGAGCATTGTGTGCCATCTGTTTTCCATTTGCCATGATTGAGCAGCTCCTTTAGAGATAACTTCTAAAACATCTTTGGAATTTAATCCTGCTTTTTCTGAGAAATTCATTCCTTCAGCAAGACCTTGAAGTAGACCGGCTATGCAAATCTGATTTACCATTTTTGTTAACTGTCCTGATCCACTTTCTCCCATATATTTAATAAACTTAGAGTAAGTCATTAAAATATCTTTCAATTCTTCATACAGCTCATTTTTACCACCTACCATTATTGAGAGTTGTCCAGATTCGGCTCCAGCCTGACCCCCAGATACAGGTGCATCAATATAATTTATATTCTTTGTGCTTAGAAGATAATTCATTTCTTTAGCTAGATCAGCTGAAGTAGTTGTATGATCTATAATGCAAGAGCCTGATTTTAAATGCTCTAAGGCTCCATCTTTATTGGAAATAATTTCTCTTACATCGTTATCATTACCAACACAAAGAAAAAGAATATCAGATACTTTTGATATTTCTTTTACAGAGCAACATTCAGATCCAGAATACTTCTTTATCCAGCTTTTTGTTTTTTCAAGTGAGCGATTAAATACATAAATCTTGTGATGATTTGATAGATGTCCAGCCATTGGGGACCCCATAACTCCAAGGCCTATAAAGCCAATGGCTTTATTCATACTATAAAATCTTGTCTGTCTTTTTTGGCAGTTCTTTTAGTGCCGTCTTTAGTTTGATACTCTGCTGTAATACCTTTGGTACCCTCAAAATTTTTTAATAAAAGCATATAAATCGCCGACATAACGATCCACATTATTGGAACTATGATAATTGATTCAATCATAATTATGCTTGCATTCTGTTTTTGAATTCAACAAAAGCTTCCTCATACTCTGACTTTATTCTTCCAACAAGGTCAGCCACGGAAGGAGAATCTTTAATTCCACCAATTCCTTGTCCAGACCCCCATATATCCTTCCAGGCTTTTGAGTCGGTGTTTCCACCAGAGCCAAAGTTCATTGCGGACTTGTCTGCATCTGGAAGATTGTCAGGATCGAGACCTGCATTTTTTATTGAAGGTTTAAGATAATTCCCTAAGACTCCAGTGAATAAAGAAGAATAGACTATGTCACTTGCCGCGCTATCCTCTAACATTTTTTTATATCCAGGATCAGCATTTGCCTCCTCAGTGGCAATAAATCTAGTGCCTAAATATGCGTAGTCTGCACCAAGAGCAATTGCTGATGCTACCGAGTGACCATCACCAATTGAACCTGAAAGAATTATTGTTCCATCGAACCATTCTTTAACCTCTCTAACCAATGCGAATGGTGACAAGGCCCCAGCATGACCACCTGCACCAGCACAAACTAATATAAGTCCATCGACACCCTGCTCGGCTGCCTTTTGTGCATGTCTTACATTTATAACATCATGAAAAACCAAACCTCCATAACTATGAGCAGCATCTACAACTTCTGAAGGTGGTCTTAAAGAAGTGATAATTATGGGCACCTCATGTTTGACACAAGTTTCCATATCCTGCATTAATCTATCGTTAGATCCATGACATATTTGGTTGACTGCAAAGGGGGCAACTTTTGCATCAGGATTTTGCTCTTGATATTCTGCAAGCTCAGTTTTTATTCTAACAATCCATTCGTCAAGAACATGTTGGGGTCTTGCGTTTAATGCTGGAAAAGATCCTACAATTCCAGCTTTACATTGTGCAATAACTAAGTCTGGTCCTGATACTAAAAATAGTGGCGCACCAATAACTGGCATTGTTAATTTATCTTTTAGTTGATTAGGTATGCCCATGTTTCCTCCTCTTATGAATTACCCATTGCTTCTAATATTTCTAACAGCAAGTTTATAATATCCAAATAGAGTATAAACGCCATTTCAAGTGCCGTTGCCCAGTCATTTTTGGCATAAATACTAGATTGCATTTTAATATAATTGAAATCAAATAAAAGAAATAAAGAAAAAAGAGTTGCACCAAAAATTGCAGATCTTCTCACAGCCTTCCTGCTAAATTCCATATAAAAACGTGCAAAGTTAAAAATCAGTAATCCAAATAAAGATATAATTAAGATGATTCCAAATAAAGAGCTTTCTGAGAAAGATATAAAATCGCCATAACCTATAAAACCGGTAATTAAAGTTACAACAAGTACTATTTTAAGAGCGGTAAATCCATCATTTTCATCCATCTCAAGCATTATTAAAGCAAGAAGAGGACCAAAGAATAAACTCGTTAAAGTGAATAAAGTCATTCCAACCCAAAGGTTAATAGAATCAACGGAAGTTATAAATGTTGTTGCAAATAAACACCCCATCCATAACCAGAACAGCAAACTAATGCCCCACGATGAACCCATCGGGGAATGTATGTAACCCATCTTTAATAATTCAATAACTTCATCCTGATTTTTAGCAACTTCATGAAGCACCGTGTCTTTATCTTCATGTTTTTCCATTGGTTTTGGAAAATCTTTCTTTGTTTCTAAATAAGGAATCAAATCTAATTTACCTTTCATGTTAACTGAGCCCCTAAATAAGAGCCCCATAAAAGTTGTGTTATTTTCATATGCTTTTTTAGCTCTATTAAGGCAATAAAAACACATCATCAAAACTACCCCCAGTTGTGCTGAGAGTATTACAAGTGTTTTAAATATTAGAGAAGTTTCTAAAAACATATACAGACCATATCATACGATTTTTATAATATGTTTTTATTTAAGTATAAATTCTGATTACTTTTTTAAAAAAAGCTACTGAGTGATCTTCATATTCTCTATTTCCAATTTTTTTGAAGCCAAAATCCTCATGGAACTTTATAGATATTAAATTTTCAGGAAATGTGTTTACTTCACAGCATAGCGGTATTTCTTTTGTAATAGCAATTTTTTCAATAAGCTCATAAAAACTTTTTCCAATACCCTGGCGTCTAAATGAATCTTTTATAGCTATTCTATCAATATAAAGAAATTTGGATTCTGTGTTACTAAAAAATTTATAGTTAGATGAATCATAAGAAGATTTCTCTCTGAAGCATATGATGAATCCTTTTATTTCATTGTCTTTAACTACATAAAATTGATATGAACTAAGTTGTATTAATTGTCTCAGGTACTCTATTGAACTCAAGCTTCCAACTTCTGGAGTATTTTCTTGATTAAGTATAAAAATTTTCTCTAAAAATTCTTGGCTTGGTTTTGACGGAAAATTTTGAATTTCGTGATGAAACTGATTCATTCATCAAGAATCAAGTTCATTTATTGCGTCATCAATCTTTTTATGTGTTTCAGCTATGTAAAGCTCTTTTGTCATCGAATAAGCTGGATGCCCCATCGTCGATAGATCTTTTGCTTTTTCAAGAGCGGCTTTCATCAAGTTATCTGATTCAACAACTTCATCCATAAGACCTGCATCTATTGCATTCTCTAGCGTATACATTTCCGCGCCCAGAACTGCTCTATATTTATGAGATTGAGCAACTCTAAATTTAATGAGCTCTAATATAGGTAAAGGTATTACCATATTTGTTCTCATTTCATTAGCCCCAAGCATGAAGTCCCCTTTTACGCCTATTCTATAGTCACAACAGCATAATAAAAAAGTTCCTAGGGCAATGCCATGACCTGAACATGCAGCGATAACGGGTCTTGGAAATGCAAATATTCTTGATAAGAGCTTAAAGCCATTTATTGTCATATTTTGAATAAGTTTCATATCTCCGCCTTGTATTGTTTTGAGATCAAACCCAGCAGAAAACATTCCCTCTCTTCCTGTAATTATGAGGCATCCCTCTTCGGTAGGAACATCATCAAGACATTCATTTATATGCTGTGACATTTCTGGAGAGAAAACGTTTGCCTTACCATCATCTAAAGTAAGTATTGATACGTTATCTTCTTTCTTAAGTGTAGCTAGTTTTTCTGACATAATATAATTTTCTTAAAAAGGAAATTTTATCATGATTAAAAAAATTCTTAAGCACATGAGAAATCTTTTATTAGTTACTTTGGGAGTTGGATCTCTGTATTTGATAAATCTTTTATTTATGAAGCCCTTCTCAATTGATCATTTTTTAGCAAAAGAGCTAATTCTCGATCTTACAAGTTCACCTGAAGAGTTAACATATGTTGGAGTATTGGATGACTATAATTGGCTAACGAATCATAACTCTAAATTATCAATTCCAAAAGAAACTGATATCGACGACGGAATTGAGCATACTGAAAAAACTATAAAAACCTTATATAAGTATGACGACTCGAGACTATCCGATACTCAAAAGAGTACAAAGAAAATTGCAATTTTTGATTATGAAAATCATTTGAGAGAACTTAGAGACTTTCCTTATTTAGACTATCCGCTAAATCAAATTGGAGGAATTCATTTAAATACAATTGAGTTTATGAATGATGTGCATCCTATCAGGAAAAAGTCTGAGGCAGACGATTTCATAAAAAGGACAGATTTAATTAAGGAGGTGTATGAAGGAGTTCTTGCAGACCTTGAAAAACAAGCTAAGAGTGGTATTTATCCGCCTGAATTTGTATATGGCCATGTAATTAAACAGCTAGATGAATTTATAGAATATTCAAATGAAGAACATCCTCTTTATACCCAATTCATGTCAAAGATAAATCAATTGGATTTAAATCAAGAAGATGTGAATTATTTTGAAAATGAAATAAAAAGGTCCATTAGTGATAGTGTTACACCGGGTTTTGAAATTTTAAGAGATTTTATGATAAGAACTCAAAAGTATGCTAATAAAAATCATGGCATATGGTCTCAACCAGGAGGAGACGAATACTATAAATTAAAAATAAGGACTTTCACCACAACAGATTATTCTCCAGAAAAAATTCATCAAATAGGGCTAAGTGAAGTTAAACGGATTTCTGAAAGAATGAGATACATTCTTTCATCTCTTGAATATGACGAGAGTAAGTCTGTTGGAGAAATAATGAATGAGTTAAATGAGAACCCAGATTTCCTTTATGCAGATACTCCAGACAGAAAAGAAATAGTTGTTAAAGACTATACAGAAATGGTTGAAGAAGCTTATGAAGTAATGAAAGATTATTTCCATACTATGCCAAAGTCAAAAGTCATAGTGAAAGCTGTTCCTGAGTACTCTGAGAGAAATGCGGCTGGGGGATATTATCAGTCACCAGCGCTTGATGGAAGTAGGCCTGGTGTATTTTATGCAAATCTATACGATATAAAGCAAACACCAACCTATAGCATGAGAACTTTGGCTTATCATGAAGCAACACCTGGACACCATCATCAAATAGCACATTCTCTTGAAAATGAAGATTTAACTCTCTATAGACGTTTTGGATACTACACTTCTGCTTTCGCAGAGGGATGGGCTCTTTACTCTGAAATTTTAGCTCTTGAAGCTGGTTTGGCTGAAGATCCATATGACGAATTAGGAATTCTTCAAAGCGAACTTTTTAGAGCAGTAAGATTAGTGGTTGATACCGGAATGCACTATAAAAGATGGACTCGTGAAGAAGCAATGAAGTACATGAAAACAAAAACAGGAATGTCAGATACAGAAGTTAGAGTCGAGATTGAAAGATATATTGTTTGGCCAGGGCAAGCGCTAAGCTATAAAGTTGGTATGATCAAAATACTCGAACTCAGAGAAAAAGCTATGAGCGAGCTTGGTGATAAATTTAATATAAAAGATTTCCATTCAGCTGTTCTAGATCATGGAAATCCTCCTCTCTTTATTGTTGAGGAGATGGTAAATAATATGATTAAAGAAAATTTGAACTAGTATTTTTCAGGATATTTTGCAGTAAAAACTCTGTAATAGTCCTTAAGATCGCTAATATCTTTCATATTGTCACCCGAAGGAGTAAAAGCCTTACCAAGAAGTATTTCTTTTTTCGCAAAATCTAGAGATGCTGGAATTATTTTAGTATTTAATTCTTTTGCTATTCTTAAGAATCCTGTTTTCCATTCCTTTACTTTTGAACGGGTTCCTTCAGGAGATATTCCGATTAAAGAACTATTTATGTCTTTAATCTGATTAATTGCGTCTTTAATTATTCCTCCAGGTTTATTTCTATCTACGGGTATTCCCCCCATATATCTTAAAAAAGCTCCAAGCCCATACTTAAATGCAGTGTGTTTGCCAATAAATGTAACTTTTGCATCAAGGCCAGCAATTGCTGCAACCCCTAGAATCCCATCCCAGTTTGATGTATGTGGGGCAACAATTACTACAACTTTTTTTTCATTAAATTCGTCTGAAATTTTTCCATGAACTTTCCATCCGAGAGACGCTAAAACAAACCTACCCAGCCATTGAAGCGCTTTTGGTCGATATGCCCGAAAACTCTTCGGAATTTGTGAGCTTGAAACACTTTTCATTTTTAGACACTAGTTTTATTTAATTTATCTTTAATTAGATATGGCAAATATATTGAATAGCAAACAATTACAGCAAGAATATAGATATCAATCATATGGTATGGCGCATCTCTCATAAAACCTGTTACATTTAAACCAGGTGGTTTTTCCATAACATACCAATAATTTGCTGGTGGTCCAAGTAAATAATTAATTGGATACATCAAAATTAAGAAAAAAGTTAACACTAATAGAACTCTGTGTACGTCTTTAAAATAAGGTCTTTGATTATCAACTATCATTGCATAACTTACGCCTAGTAAAATCATTGAGTGACCAATCATATGACGAACATAATCAATATGTGGGAATGAATATAAAACGTCTGGAGTTAATATAGCCATCCCTGCTCCAGAAATTCCGGCAAAAAAAGCAAAGATAAAAAACTCTCTTCTCTGAGTTATAAGATAGAGCATGATAGATACGCAAGAAAAATCACATAGGTGAAGAGGCAATCCTAGCTTTATTTGTTGAGTATATCCCTCCCTATAAAAATCCAAACCTTGGTTTATTAATATAAAAATGAAAATTACTGCTATTACAAGTTTTTTCCATGTATCACTCTTGTTCACAACAAATTTCGGTGAATAAACAATCATAGCAATGCATGCTATGGCAAAAATGATATGAGACGTATCTAATAAGCTAAATTCTGTCATTATTAGTATTAGGCGTAAACCTTGCCAAAATCATTGTTTAGAAAATCATCCCAAGATAAAGATTCTTGTTTTGTAAAACCTTTGTTTGTAATTTTACCATCAAGAAACATTTTAAGAGCGCTACATACCCCAGAGGCAGTCGTTAATTGAATAGCACTAAATTTTTCATCTCCGTATATTTTTCTTAAATAGGTTTTCTCTTGTAAAACTCCATCGATAAGTCCTATAACTTTAACAAAAAATATTATTACGTCATTTTTTGTCCTTGGGACTTCTTTGTCAAAAAGCTTCTCTAAGACATCTTTATTTTTTTTCAAGTGAAGATCGTTGAACAAAAATTTCATATGATTTAAATGGCCTGGATATCTAATTGTTTTATATGAAAGATTTTGAACTTCTCCTTCAAAAGTCTCACACATGGTCGCACATCCTCCGCTTGTATTAAATGCTTCGAAGCTTTCGCCCTCAATTACAATTTTTTCAGCTCCCTCTAGGGGCATAACCTTTACTGATTTTCCTTCATAAATTGCATCAGCTTCATTGCAATATTCATTAATTAATCCGTTTGTTGACCAACTTAAGTAATAGCTCATTTCATTAGTTGTAAATCTTGGCAGGGCTCCAACTCTCATAAGGACTTCATTAACAGAATCAAATTGGTTCATCATACCAGCTGCACATATGTTAATGGCTCCTGGAGCAAGGCCGCACTGTGGCATTAAAATATTTTCTGATTTAAGTGATCTTATGAATTCTGTCGTTTCAACGTCTTCAGTGAGATCAAAGTAAGCAATACCATTTTCTGCTGCTACACTTGCAATGTTTTTGTTTACTGCAAATGGTCCTGCTGAAATTACTGCATCAACTCCTTTTAAAAAATCTTCTATCTGAGAAATATCGTTTGCATCAAAACCATCTTCTATATCGCCCTGCCTTAAGTCATAGTCCTTTTTAAGTAGTTGTTTTAACGCCCAACCTATGTTTCCACTGCCAACAATTGCAATTTTAGCTTTCATCAAATTCTACCCCCTGAGCAAGTGGTAAATCTTCTCCGTAATTTACAGTTGCAGTTACTCTTCTCATATAATTTTTCCAAGCATCCGAACCTGACTCACGTCCACCTCCCGTATCTTTTTCACCACCAAAAGCGCCACCAATTTCAGCTCCGCTTGTACCAATATTAACGTTAGCAATACCACAATCACTTCCAGATTCACTTAAAAATAATTCTGATTCCCTCATATCATTTGTAAAAATTGAACTACTAAGTCCTTGACTAACATCGTTTTGCATTCGAATAGCATCTTCAATTTTTTCATAACTCTTAACATATAAAATAGGTGCAAATGTTTCAGAAAGCATCTCATCTTCTATTTCCTTTACAAGGACTAATGCTGGTTTTACATAATATTCATCAGAATCTTCAATATCTAATCTTTCACCACCGATTACAGATACATTCTTAGCTCTTAGAGACTCAAGTGTTTTTTGCATCGAATTAAAGCTATCTTCAGAAATTAAAGGACCTATTTGAGAGGAATCCTTTGAGGGACAGCCTATTACTAATTCCTCAAAGCATTTTTCCAAACGCTCAACACAGTCGTCATATATATCTTTATGAACAAATAATCTTCTTAGCGAGGTGCATCTTTGACCGGTTGTTCCGCAAGCAGAAAAGGCAATACCTTTTATTGTTAAATTTAAGTCTGCTGAAGGACATACGATTGCAGCGTTATTGCCTCCAAGTTCAAGCAAAAGCTTACCAAGCCTAGCTGAAACAATTGGTGCCAACTCTTTGCCCATTTGTGTGCTTCCTGTTGCAGATACCAAAGATATTCTCTTATCTTCACAAATTAAAACTGCCTCTTCGTTACCACCTTCTATAATTTGAATTAAGTCAGAAAACTCACCACTTATCTCATCCCACGCTTTTTTTATTCCTTTTGCGCACTCATTTGAATGTGGGCTTGGTTTCCATATTATACTGTTTCCACAAACAGCAGAAAGACAGAAATTCCATGCAAATACAGCCATTGGGAAATTAAAAGCTGTTATGCAACCAACAACTCCCAAAGGATGCCATAACTCTTGAAGTCTGTGATTTGGACGCTCACTAGGCATAGTTAAGCCATATAGTTGCCTGCTTAATCCAACAGCAAAATCACACATGTCTATTGCTTCTTGAACTTCTCCGAGCGACTCTGTCTTTATCTTTCTGGCTTCTTTGGTTATGGTTTTTGCAAGGAGTTCTTTTTGAAGTCTTAACTGCTCACCAAATTGTCTTATAAACTCTCCTCTTTGAGGCGCTGGAATTTTTTTCCATTTTTCAGCAATATCTTGCGATCTAATAATTATCTTGTTGTACTGTTTTTTATCCATAAAGATTTACAGCAAATTATGCTCTCCCAATGAGTGCTATTTTACTATAGTTGTGCTTGAAGGTACTCCAATAAAATGTTTATTTTATTTGATCCACCAAAATATACTGATTCATCTTCATCAAATGTCTCTAAGCTTTTAATAAGACCTCTCAATGCATCAGGATAATCAACAATTTTGTTTAATGGTTCAAATAAAACATTTATTGTAAATAAAGAATAATCTTCATGAAATCTACATAAAGTTTCTTTTTCTGATCTGATATACCAAGACGAAGGATCTGTGAGTAAAGAAGCTTCTTCTTTTAAATGGAATCTTTTTGTATCTCCATGAATAAGCCAATTCTGCCTAGCAAAGGGTTTTTTAATAGGTGCCTGTCTTATAAAAGTTGTGATTCTCTTGCCTATCTTCTCGTCTAGAGATGTAACAGGATCATGAATTGTTTTTAGTGGCTTACCAATTTTTGTTCTTACATCCCAATAACTTGGCGAACAAATACTTGCCGCAAGAAGTTTTTGTTCACCTTGTGACTCCATTAAGCATAAATCATCTTGAATATTGAGGCTTAATTCAGCAATGAGATCAGGATACTTAGAATGCGTTATTCCAAATATTTTTCCTAAACAAATTTGTGCATCAATAGAATCTTCAGTTGCTGCAATAACCTTGTTGTAATCCGAATCGAGTAAGTTTTTTTTGTGTTTTAAGAGATTTTCACCAATTTTTCTGTCTAGCCATTCACCTAGCTCTATTGGCCTCAACCCTAGTCGATATTTTTTTTCACCAGCACCCCAAGGAGGCTCAGTCCAAAAATTATTCTCATAGGCCTCCATACAAATATGAAATACGGGGTTACAAATTAAAAAATTTTATGTTTTCCTTGGAGTATCTCTAAATACATCTTGTAATCACCTATAAAGCTGTAAAAAGGATATTTAAAGGTAGCAGGCTTATTTTTTTCAATAAAGAAATGTCCTACCCATGCAAACCCATAACCCGATAGAAGCGCATATAAGATAAATAAAAAATTGAATGACAGTATAAATTTAATTAAAAAATATATGCTTAAACTAGTTCCAATAAAATGCATCAATTTTGTGTATTTATGATCGTGTTCAGAAATATAGTATGGATAAAAATCCTTAAAACTTTTATATCTTTCCATTTTAATTGCTACTTAGGAGCCGCTTCTGGTTGAAACATATAATAACCCTCAAAAGGAATCATTAAATGCGCATATGGTGTGCCTTTGAACATCTGATATGGCTCTCCTTTTGTGAAATCTGTTGTAAAGTTTTCTATAGTTTTTGTATCTTTTGGCATAAGCATTAAATGTGGACCTGATTCAATAAAATGATTCATCTTTATTGCATTCTCCTTATTACCGCCGTATAGAGATGAAACTCTATTGTCTTCTCCAACATCACCATGGAGCATCCATATATAAGCATCTCTTTCCATATTGGGACTAGTGCCATTTACATATGCCTCAACCCATTTGAATCCTTCAATATCTGCACATGACGCATTTGTATCTTGAGCATCTTTGTAACCATCCTCGGGCATTGGCCTTCCTGGAGAACATGTCCAGCCATTGCTACCCTCTTTAAGAACTTTTCCATCATATGTAGCAACTGAAGCATTATCACCTATAAATGATGGCGCAGCTGTAGATAGTGTCTCAATCATCCATGAATTTGATTTTCCGTCAGCAAAAGCACTAACGGCAAATACTAAACCAATTAAACTTAAAAATTTTGAATTCATTTTATCTCCTCATATAACCTTTCTTTAATTCTAAGAAAGAATCTTATTTAATACAAATATATTAATTAAATGTATTTTTAATATGTTTTGTTATAGAGCGAAACATAGCTATATGAGCTGCTTTTGAGTACTCTCTTTCTGATCTGAACCTATGGTTTGAAGATGTCTTTGCTATAACAACATTTGATTCTGGATTAACATATATGAATTGATTAAATATGCCGTGAGCAGTGAAATCAGTCATAGGATTCCCAGGGACCCACCATTGGTAGCCGTAACCCCATTCATTCGAGGAAAGTTCTCCTGAATTTGGCATTAGGTGAGGAGCATCCGGTGTATGAGATTGAGCAACCCAGTCCTTAGGAACAATTTGCTCACCCTCCCAACTTCCTTCATTTAAGTATAGCTGCCCAAACTTGGCAAAGTCCCGCAAAGAAGCGTTTAGGCCACCTAGCGCCATATCTGTACCAGTATTATCAGCAATGTAATAAGCCTCACTCTCTGTACCTATTTTGCTCCATATTCTTTTATATAAATACTCTCTTAATGGCATATCGGTTACAGATTCAAGAATCATGCCTAATACTTGAGTATCAAGGCTCACGTAGTGATTATATGTTCCTTGTTCTCTTCCATTTTTTAGTGTCTTAGCAAAATCTCTGAATGATGAACCTCTTGCAGTTGCTCTTGCAAACCTGTTTATATCTGAGCCAGGATCAGCATAATCTTCATTGAACTCAATGCCTGAAGACATCTGAAGAAGATTTTTAATTTTTACGTCTTCGTAACCAGTTCCATCAAAATCATTAAGATATTTAGAAACCTTATCATCAATACTATCAATTAGGCCTTCATCAACAGCTATGCCAAATAAGGCTGATAAGTAAGATTTAGATACTGAAAAGGCTATGTGTTTGCTATCTTTGGTATTACCGTGCCAATATTGTTCAAATAGCATTTTCCCGTTATGAAGGATTATTAGTCCATCCGTATGGAAATGATCTAATCCATCAGCTAATTTTAGTTCCTCTCCTTCAAAAAAATAAAATTCTGGTAAATCATAATCCTTTTTTTCAAAAATATATGGTTGTTCTGATGCGGGTATGGGTGAAGATGTTTCAAAGATTTTATTAATGTTAATAAAATTCTTAGCTATTGATTTTTCGTTATATAAATTAGCTAGTTTGTAGAGCCTTACAATGTTTGGGCTATATATAGCCAAACCTAAAAGTATAAATGCTAATGCACCTATTAAAAATTTACTCATAATTATGATCTCCCCACTTTATATCCATTGATCATTCGGAGCAGTTAATTCATCTATTTTATCGCCGGTATTAACTACTCCTTTTGGCTCAACTAACATTATACTAGCTTCATCATTTGCAAAGGGTCTATGTTCTGTCCCTTTTGGAACAACTATCATTTCTCCTGCTTCAAGCTTTATCGTTTCAGTTTTAAATTCAATAAACATTTCGCCTTCAATAACAATAAATACCTCATCGGTATCAATATGCTTGTGCCAGATAAAATCATTTTGAATCTTTACTAACTTAAATTGGTAATCATTAAGCTCCGCAATCACTTTAGGCGACCATTGATCTGAAAACTTTTTAAACTTGTCTTTAAAATTAACCTTTTTCATTAAAGATTCTCCTTCAGCTCGACTTTTTTTGTTCCGTCGTCATTAAACGTTACTGTGATAGGTTTCCATTCTTCATGGCCGCACATTCTCAGTAAACAGCCTTCAATCTTCAAATTCCCATTTTGTAAGAGGTAAATATTTGATTTAAAAGTTCTTCCTCTTCCTGGGTCATATATTCTTCCGCCAGATAGCTTTTTTGCTCCATCAATATATTTGAAACCGTTTATTAAATTAATTCCTACAAGCGTTCTATCTCTCAAAGATTTTTCTTTATTATTATTATCAAGTATTGATTTCTGGTCTATTCCTTCGTCAACAAAAATATGTTCAATGGTTGCGCATAATTCATTTTCACACTTACTAACCAAAACGATGGATTGGGATGTCAACCAATATCCAATCATAGAATGACTTTTATCAGCATCTAAATTTGAAGATAAAAATATTGCAAAAAAAGTTAAGTAGATATTAATTAAATTTCTTTTAGCCATTTGATGTCCTATTTAATATATTTTTAATCTTTTTCTCTAATACATTTTTAGATAAACATGTTCTGTAAGGATTGTCGCTGTAGACAGGATTGCCTACCAATAATTCTTTTGGTTTATTAGATTTAAATCTCCATCTTGTTCCTGTCTCTTTTGAAAAAAAAGTGTATCTGATCTCATCATTATTAATTATGTATACGTTGTCTTCATTTACTATTTTAAAGGTTATAACAGCTTCTAAATATGAGCCAAATATCCTATCAATATAATTTACATAAATCTCATTATTCATGAATCCACAATCAATATATTTACTTATTATTTCTCCTTCAAATTTGACTTCGTTTGATGAAAAAAGGTTTATTTCTTTATTAAGTAGATTCGATAACTCATCGCCAACACTTTCAAGAACTTCAATTGAATAAGCATTGCTGCTTTTATCTATTTTTGTGGAAGTTTCTATTGAAGGCGGTTTATAGATATTTTTAGATTCTTCAATTTCACAAGAATAAAGAAATATTATTGCAGATAGAAAAATGAAAATATTACGTGAATGTAATCTCAATCTTCCATTACCAAGATCCACTCTCTGACCATATCAACAGCCTCGGTGTGTGAAAGTGCTCTTCCAGATTCTGGCATCATCACTCCTGGATCGAGAGAAATCATTCTATGTAATAAAATTGATTCGTCCGGTTTACCTGGCACTATTGAATACTTTAAGCCTCCACTGCCTCTTCCAGTTGCAACAGGCTTTTTATACATACCCAAATGAATATCTCTTGTTTCATCTAGGTGAAGATAAAGGCCGGTTGAATTTGCATTTCCTGTTGGAGAGTGGCAATGCCCACAATTTACATCTAAATAAGAACGAACTCTGTCATTAATATTTTGGCTTTCGTCTGTCCAATCAACTGGAGAAACTAACTCCATTGGATAATCATCAATTATTTGTCTATTCATCCAATAAGTTAACTGATTAAATTCTCCATCATTAAATTCAAACTTTTTGTTTAAGTTTCTGGCTTTTGGCCCAATTGGTGTGATCTTATCCTCAGCTGCATGACATTCCTTGCATTGATTTACATTTGGAACTCGATATCTAACATCTCTATCGTTCCCCATAAAGTCAGTCCAAGAAACATTAATTGTTTTTCCAGCAATTTTTTTATATGCCTCGTTTTGTTCTTCATTCCATGCATAAGACACAGCTTCCCAGCCATTTTCTTTCCTTAATAAAAGTCTTGTTTCTAAAAGATTCATTCCTAGATTCGGATTTCTTTCATCAACAGGATAATAAAATGTTTTAATTAATGCAGAGCCGACAGGAAAATTAAAAACCCAATTCTCTTCATATTGAGCTTTTTTGTTATCAGGGACATATACCCATCTTTGCTTGTATGAGTAATCAGAAAATAGTGTTGATATCAGCTCATATGGTATTACATTCTCATGAGGTATCTGTGCTGAATCATCAAGAAAAAAACCAAACTCTGATAGTTTTGCTGGAAAAGATTCAGAAATAATTAGATTATCATTAATCGCATTTAGCCTGGTGCACAGAATAAGCACTAGCAATATTTGAAATTTCTTTTTCATTATCCCTATATACCGTCTATTACAATCGGCTCAAGTGGATTAATGACCCCTTTAAATTCTTTCTTTTCTGTTCGAATAGGATTTGAAAATCCTAACATGTACTTTATTGGACTGATCGTTAAAAAACTTACATCGCTATTTTCGTCCACCTTTAACTTATCGTCATCTGGTTGCCCAAATATCATTTGAGAAATTGGAACTACACCATCCCAAAAAATATCTGGCATGTTCCCATCACTTATTTCAAATAATGCTTTTGCCAAATCGCCTGTTTCAACATCTGGATCAAATCCACCAGGGCCATATATATTGTTATGAACCTGAATTCTTCTTGGATGGGGATAATAATTTGGATCATCCGTTTCATCAGAATAAGAGACAATCGAGAGGTTTACTGTTCCATTTCCACTCATTTCATTATTAAAAACCTCGACATCAGAATTAGCCATAATAATAATACCTGTGCCTCTTGGAACTTCTCCAACAATATTGCCCTCTGGAGCAAAGTTATCAGTATCATTATCTATTGATTTGTTATCAAAAACTCTTATGTGATGGCCGCCTTGTTGAGGTAGATCAGGCAAATCAAATATTAAAATGCCGCCAGTATTATGTGAAGCAAGATTGTTGTAAACATCTGCATAGTAAGAATTTTCTATTTCAATTCCAGCTACGTTATATTGAGCAATACTATTTCTAACAATAATGTTTTTAGATTGTCCTACGTATATTCCAGCATCTGATGCGCCAATAGCAACACATCCATCAATAAGCACATCTTCAGACTCAACAGGATAAAATCCATATGCACCATTTGTGCTCTTTGGTCCACCTGTCCACTCTGTTCTTAAGTTAATCATATTGATGCCTTTTGATCCAATTACCTTTAAAGCATCACCTTTTGCGTTCAATATTGCAAAATCTTTTAACGTTACTTTGTTTGAAGTCACTAAAAATCCTTGTGCTCCAGACTGTTGATTTTTGAAATCTAATATAGTTTTATCCAAACCCTCGCCAATTATTGTGACGTTATCTACATCTAGAGAAAGCCCATCTTCAAATAAATAGTAACCAGACTTAATCAAAAGAGTATCCCCTTCTGACATAAGTATTAGAGCTTCTTGAAGTTCTTCTTGTGCATTATCTCCTGGATTTATAACTATTTCTTTTGCGTATAGCTGAACACAAAAAACGGCTATGACAGAGAGAATACATGCCTCAAATATAAAATTATTTTTAACTTTCCTTAAAAAAATACTATTTCCCCTATATGTACTATTAATTGTATTAGAAATGTCTTTGAGAAAAAAGAAAAGCTTTAACTATGGCAGTATTTCGACATTAATAATTTTTGAAAGAATAGGATCATATTTTTGATCTGATCTATTTCTGTTGATGGGTTTATGTTCATAGTCACCTATTGCAAGTTGAAGAGAATATTTTCCAGGAGGAAGGGTGAGCTCTGCTTCTTTTTGACCTCCACCAAAATGGAGAATGTTTGCTCCATATGGTATCGGTTGATTTTCAAAACTCTTAACTTCATAGGCATTATTAATAATCAAATGATGATGTCCGCTAACTTTACAATTATCTTGTTTTTCAACAACTACACCAGCAGGGCTGATATTTACATTTTTTGTTCCAAACTCTACTTTAAATTTTTGATTCTCACTAACAAAACCGTCTTGTGGACTTAAAAAGAAGAGCTCAATATCATCACAATTATCTGAGCTCTCAAAAGAAAAGACTAAAGGTGATACAAAAAGAAAATATAAGATATGTTTCATAATTAGTTTTTAGTTTTCGGTGGTCCTAATAAAAAATAGATTGCTTCGCTAAAGTTTGATGCATTTTTCATATTTTTAAAAATATCTATCCATCCCATAAAAGTTATTTTCGTTGGATTAAAAGTGTCTACATTTCTTACTAAACCAAACTTTACTGGCTCATCTTCCGGCTCAAAAGTACCAAACATTCTATCCCAAATAATTAATAAATTTCCATAATTTTTGTCTATATACTGACTATTAGCTCCGTGATGAACCCTGTGATGAGATGGGGTATTAAAAATCCATTCAAGCGGACCAAGTTTGCCAACAATTTGTGTGTGTCCAACAATTCCCCATAGCGTACTAACTACACCTGCCACTGCAATTATGGTTGGATCAAAGCCCAATAAAGGCAACACCATAAAAAATGGTAATTTTGATATTGGGCCAAACCAAGCCTGCCTAAAAGATACAGCAAAGTTCATTTCTTCACTTGAATGATGGCTCATATGAATGGCCCATAAGAAATTTACTCTGTGAGAAATACGATGATAAAAATAAAAAACTAAATCTATCATGACAAAAGTGAGAATCCATAAAGCCCAAACTGGTATCAATGCTGATAAGTTAAATAACTTAAATTGGAATAAGTAAAAGTGTAGCGCTAATGTAATCCCCTTAAGAGCAAACACCATAAGAATATTTCCTGTTAGAAGCCCAATTGTGCAAAGGGTGTCATCTTTTTTATAAAGATTTTTGTTATAAATACTGGAGAAAAATACTTCAATAAGAATCATAGCCAGAACTATTGGAGCTCCAATTGCGTAAACTTGGTTTATTGTTAAATCTGTCATTTTTATTATTCTTCTGATTCCTCTAAAACTTTTTTAGGCAAATCAAAACCATTTCTCTTTAGTATCCAGTCTTTTTTAACATTTTGTATGGATAATTTACCATAAAGATGTGGAAATTTTCCTAATCTGCTGCCTGATTTAGCCTCTTCAAAAACTATTTCATCTTTGATGGAATCTTGATCTATCTCTAACAAAATAACTTTCTTAGAGTTTTTAAAATATAAACGAAGTGTCAAAGCAAGCTGTTTTGATGTTGATAAATGTATAAAGCCATCATCATTATCTAGCTTGGTTACTACATAACCAAACGAGATTGCATGTTCCCACTCTTCTTGCGTTAAAACCTTATAAATAGAGCTCATTTAAAACAATATAATTTATAACCTTCGTTGTCATATTATGACTATAATTAATAAAACAAAACAAATTTATTGAGGTCAAAAATGTTCGATGTTTATCACTCTTCGCTTTTAGGTATATGGTTGATGTTAGCAACCATGGTTATTCAAGCAATTGTAGCAGTTAGAGCTCATCGAAGACAGAAAGGAGGATACAGTCCTGGAATAGTTAAGACTGAATTGGGTCAATCGTCATTCGCATTTAGAAGCCATAGGACATTTCAGAATTCTCTTGAAAATATTATCCCAATATTAGGTATGGCATTTTTAGCAATGTTTTCAGGCTATGGTCCACTAAAGCTTTCAATAATAATATGGATATATGCTCTAGCAAGAATTGCTCATATGATTTTGTATTACAAAATAGCAACTGAAAAAAATCCAAGTCCAAGAAGCATACCTTGGGCTATTGGATTTTTAGCTGGATTTTATTTTATGATTGATCTAGGAGTTTATCTTCTTTTATGAATAAAGAATCCAATTTTGAGTCTGGTGGATGTCAATGCGGAGACATTACTTATACTCTAGATAAGAATAAGGTTATATCTGCCCATCATTGTCACTGCAAAGATTGTCAAAGAACAACAGGTTCTGGCAAAGCAACAATATTGTTTATTGCAAAAAAGTATGTAGACCTTAATGGTGAACTTAAGTTCTTTGAGAGTAAAGGCTCTTCTGGTTCTCATATTAGAAGAGGCTTTTGCCCAAATTGTGGTTCAGGCATATTAAGTTATGCAAAAGAAATCTCTCGAATTTTCTACGTGAAAGCAGGAACCCTTAATGATTCAAGCTGGGTGACAATTGATTCTAATTTTTTTACGAAATCAGCTCACGAATGGAATAAGCCAGACGATTCTATTAAATGTTTTGAGGGCAATCCGAGCATTATTAGTGGCATTAAAACAATATTAAAATCTTTCTAGTAAGAATAATATTTTTTTCATGAATTCTATTTTACTTAATCAAAAGCCCTGCGCATAACTTATTTCCAGTTGGATCTCTTAAATAAGCTAAGTACATTTTAAATTTTCCATAATCTCGAATGCCTGGATCTTCCTCAATAGAGGTGCCTCCATTTTCTATTCCTGCTTTGTGCCATGCACCACCTTGTTCAATACTTTCAATATTAAATCCAACAGTTGCTCCATTTGAAACTGTTGCAGGCTGACCATCTATTGGCTCAGTAATACAAAAACTTGTCCCCTCAAAATTATAGAAATATCTTTTTTGTCCGGTGAGGTTTGGATATAGTTTTCCTGGTCCTCCTCCGAGAACCTCAAATATTTTGTCATAAAAAATTCGTGACTCTTCTATATTATTTGTACCTACCATTACATGACTAAACATATTCTCTCCAGTTATATAAATAAATTAATCATTAAAAATGAAAACACTAATGCGATTATCCATAGACTTAATGCAAATAAAAAATTCTTTAAATTTATTCCTTTTATAGCTTCAAATGTTATTTGAGTTCCAATACAAAAAAGGGCTGAGATTAAAAAAATCTTACTAATTGAATCTATGAAAAAAATTGTATCTTGATTGAACTCAAGAATAGTCCCTGAGGCTATAGCAATAATAAATAATAAAATAAAAATAGGGAATTTAGGTTTTGATTTATCTTGATAAAAAATTCCTAAGATTATAATTAAAGGTATCAACCAAATAGTTCTGCTAAGTTTAAGTATTGTTGCTGTCTCAACTGCATCACCTCCAAAGGCTATTGCTGTTCCTATAACAGAACCTGTGTCGTGAACAGCCATTGAAGACCATGCTCCAAAGCTTTCGAAATTCATACCGGTTGCTGCTCCAATTAGAGGAAATATTCCAATTGCTATAGCGTTAAATATAAAAATTATAGTTAGCGCAGCGAATAAATTTTTTGGTTTTGCTTTAATTAGTGGTGAAATTGCTGCCATTGCGGTGGCGCCACATATAGCAGTTCCAGAGGCGATTAATATTCCTAAGCTTCTATCAACTTTAAATAGGTTTGCCAGAAACAAGCCAACAAAAAAAATTATTATTACAAAGGCAGATATATAAGGAAAATATTTAAAAGCTATTTCTGTAGCGCTTGATGCGGATATTGTGAGACCAATTAAAATTATTCCAACCTGCAAAAGATTTGTAGTAACTGATTTACTAATATAATCACTTGGAAATTTAAAAACTAGCACCAGTAATGACCCAATTACTAATGCTATTAAAGGAGATCCTAAAAGGATTGAAAAAAAAGCAAGCAAGACACCTATTATGATTTTCATTAAGTATGTTCTATTAACAAAGTTGGAACATTGTGAGTATGAGACTTAATGGTAGCCACTAAAGTATTTTCTTTTAGCCCCTCCTTTATTGGAGTAACATCAACACCCTCACTTATAAGTCTTTTATAAGCCTCCTCAATTGATTCAACTTCCCATGCTAATCCCCAAAGACTGTCTTGAGAATCATCTTCATTTTTTCGTTCAATAACTTCTATTGTAGTTTTATTAACCCTGAAGAAAAGCATTCTACTTTTCCAATGTTCGATTACTTTATCCAAAGCCAATCGAATATTAAAAACATCTTTATAAATATTTATAAACCCATCTGCATCATTTGTGTTTATTACAAGATGGTCGAGTTTGTTAATTGTAGCTTTGGAGTATTTGTTTAAGCCTGGTAGTACTCCTTCTGAGTGCTCTATGATAAAAGAAAAAAGTCCTCTGGTAAGTTCCGGAGGTAAATAAAGATTTCTCCATTTTCTTATTTTTTGAGTTTTATTATCAATGCCTTCACCCTCAGTTGGCTCTTTTACTAAATAACCGGATTTTTTTAATGTAGAAAATGACTCCTCAATGTTGTTTGTTCCGTAAACTACTCCAACAAGTCCATCTCCTTGCTCTTCAATTGCGCCATTAACCAGTGCAGCTCCAAGACCATCTCCATTCGCTGACAAAAGTTCACAATAGGTATTTTTAAAATTGAAAATTACATTAGCGGTTCCAAGTGCCTTATGTTCTCCTTTCCAGACAGGCTCCATTCCGAAGATTTTCCTGTAATTTTCCTCAGCGTCATGAATGTCTTTTACTGCGATTATTAAATGATCTATTGAAGATATCATTGTGTTAGTTCCTAGATTTAAAAAGATTTCTCATGAACGGGAGAATCCATATAATTTTTAGAAAACTTTTTGGAAATAGTCTGCTCATCAAATCATAAAAATGTGCATCTATACCAATCAATATCCTTTTATTTTTCTTTCTTATATTTTTAAGAATAACTTTTGCTGCATGTTCTGGTGATGAAGGCGCATTTTGCTTAAATTTAATGCCTGCCTGCTCTTTTGTATCTGCATTTGCTCCAAACATTGCAGCATCCGCATCATCCTTTTCAAAACTTTTAAATTTTGCTGAAGAGTAAATGTTTGTTCCTATGTGGCCAGGAAAAACACAATAAGCTTCCACATTAGATTCAGCCATTTCTAATTCAAGTGACAGAGATTCAGTAAAAGCCTTTACTCCAAATTTTCCAACATTGTAAATCGACTGTTTTGGGACACTAAAAAGACCGAATATTGAGGAGGTATTGATTATTGCAGCCTCAGGTCGCTTTTCTAAATGAGGTAGAAAAACCGTTGTCATTTGAATAACAGAATTAAGCAAAATATCTAACCCCCAATTCCAATCATTCTCATCTATCTCATTGACTTTTCCGACTATGGATAATCCTGCATTATTAAATACTAGGTCTATTTGTTTATGAAATTCGATAACCTCGTTAGGCAAAGCTTGTACTTTTTCTTTATCGCTAATATCAAAATTATGAGTTGACACGGCGATATTCCTTTTCCTTAAAAGTTGTTTGGTTTCTTCAAGAGATTCTTTATTCCAATCTACAAGTGCTAAATTACAACCCATGTCAGCAAGCTCTATTGATAGGGCTCTGCCTATTCCAGAACCGGCTCCAGAAATTAATGCTACTTTTTGTGAAAAATCTTTCAATATATATCTGTTTTATAAATATTAACTACGGTTACACCTATGACTATAAGAAATAATCCTGCAATTGTCTGCCAATTTAAAGTTTGTTTATAGAAAAAGTAGCTCAATATTGCTATTGAAAATATCCCTACTCCTGACCATGAAGCATAAACGATTGAAAGCGGTAGTTTTTGAGAAACAATAGCCAAAAAGTAAAATGATAGGGCATATGAAAATAATAAGATTGTCGTTGGTAAGATTTTTGTAAAGTTTTGTGATGCTGGTAAGAGCATGGTTCCAAATACTTCAAACAATATTGCAGAAAACAATATTAAATAAACGTTCATATATTTTTTATGCTCTCTTCAAAATTTATTCCATCAAAGTAAATGACTTCTTTAATCTCTGGTGGATCATCTACACATTTAAGGTTAATGCTATACATTTCAGGATGAGACCTTGGTTGATAAAAGGACTTGATACCACACCTTTTGCAGAAAAAGTGTTTTGCTGAACCACTCTCAAAGTTATATTCTAAAAGTAAATCTTCTCCAGCGATAAGTTCAAAAAGTTCATGCTTTACGAAGAGATGCTGATAATTAATCATGTCACAAATGGAACAATTGCAGTTCCATATTTCAACATTTTCATCTGATTTAAATTTGAATTTGACTCCACCACAATGACAGCTACCAGTGTATTCTTTCATAATTTTTCTATAACAAATATCCTGTAGCAACAAACATCCAAAATGCCATCATAGCTATAGTTAAAAAGAAAAATATTTGAGCCTGTTTTATCTTATTCATTTGGTACAAAGATATACAAAATAAGATGCCAATAAATCCTATCGTTAATGCTACAAATAAATGCGCTTGATATGACATTAAGTTAAATCCATCTTCTTGTCTTATTTTTGTATTTTTCAAATTCATCACCAAAAAGCTTATCCATTACAATTTCTTCTGGAATAATTTGAAATCTTGTTATATAGCCAACGAAGAGCATAGTAAGAATAGCCCCTCCTATTAAATTAAATTTAAATGATACTGCAAGAAGAATTAAAACCATTCCTAGATACATCGGGTTTCTTGAGTATTTAAAAACTCCTGAAACAACCAAAGAAGTTGCTTTGTCAATATTTATAGGATTAATAGTCGTCTGTTGTGCTTTAAATGATCTGGCTGCTGATATAAGAGTAAGTGGGCCAACTATTATCAGCAATAAACTTAAAACATTCAAAATTACATTACTAAAGTAAGGGAATAAGGGTTTAGAAAAATAAATTGCTAATCCAAACACTAAAGTAACAATTGGTGGTGGTATCTTATTATTCATACTATGAATTAAATCATATTTTTTTGATGCCTTAAATATATTGATTAATGTGCTTATAATAATGTTAAGGGTTTTAGGAGATCAAAATGCGTAATTCACTTTTTTATATTTTATTTATTTCCCTCTTTGCAATCTCAGATGATGGTTGCGAAGTTTCTAAATGGGGTAAAGATGATGAGATTGGTTCTGCCAATCTAATATCAAATGCCAACACTTTAAATGCGATTAAACTTGTTAAAAAAGGTATGTCTCATGGTCTTGGAATTGTTATTGAGCCTGGGATGCCGGCTTTCCCGCCAAGATATACAGAATTACAAGTAGTTCAACCAAATCAACACTTTGGAAGAGATACAACTGAAGATTTTGGATACGACATCACCTACAACGATGACATTTTGCAAATGTGGATTGGAACAGGACCTCAGCTGGATGGATTAGGTCATATTGGTGATGATGATATCTTTTATAACTGCCATAAAGGTGCAGACTTCTCTTATATAACTGGCCTAACTAAATTTGGTATTGAAAAAGTTCCTCCACTGGTTGGTAGAGGCGTGGTAGTAAATATGGCAAAGTATTTTGGAATAACTGCTATGGCTGGAGGTCAGGGAATTACAAGAGACGATATAAAAAATGCAGCCAAGCAACAAAACATTAAATTTAAAGAAGGAGATATTATTCTTTTCCACACTGGTTGGACTGATGCATACCTAAAAAGCTCTCCAGAATTATGGGGAAGTACAATACCAGGTATTACTAATGATGCAGCTGTATATTTATCTTCACTTAATCCTATGGCTGTTGGAGCCGATACATGGGGACTAGGTGCAGTTCCTCCAGTTGAGGGCGATTTGGTTTACTATGATCACGTAACTCTTATCAAGGAGAACGGTATTTATATATTAGAGACTATGAATACTGGTAAGTTGGCTGAGGATAATGTTACAGAATTCCTATTTGTCTTAGGTCAGCCAAAGCTTAAGGGTGCTGTTCAAATGATTATTAATCCTGTGGCTCTTTGGTAGACATATTAAAATTAGACCTTAAGAAAGATGAAATAGTTTGTCTTATGATTTCATCTTCTTCTTCAGAAAAGTAATAATGTCCGCCTCCGTCAATTGTTAAAAGTTGATGTTGGTCTTTTAATTTCTCATCTAGAAGCACTGCTTGCTCATATGGTACCCACCTGTCACTTGTACCATGAATTGTTAAAACATTTAGATTAATTCCATCTAATATGTTTATTGGTGAAAGTGTTTTAGTAATTTGATCAATGTTTGCATCAGATCCAATCCATCCTTTTACATAATTTGAAGCATTAAAGAACTTTGTTTTATCTAAAAATTCTGAAGTTTGCTTAATTTCTGTTATACCAAAAATATTTATTATAGCTTTAGGCGGAATTTCACCTTCACATTCTTTATTATTATAGTTGGCTGATAAGCCAACCATTAATGCTAGATGTCCCCCGGCACTAGCACCAGCTACAATAATATCTTCAGTAGAAAGATTTCTTAGCGAAGCATCGTGGATTATTTTTTTGTATGCGCAAATTACATCATCAACTGCATTTGGAGCAGTTAACTTACCTATTCTGTAACCAATCATGTAAACATTAAAATCTTGATGATCAATAAAATGATTTTGAAATCTTTTTATCCACCTCTCAGCTCTTTTGTCACCATATAACCACCCACCCCCATGGATCCAAACCAAAACCTTGTCTGAAGAGCCTTTATAAAAATCAATTCTTTGTTTTTCGTCATTGCCGTATGAGATTTCATTTATATCTAATACCTCACTAGAAATTACAAGCAAAGGTATGAGCAACAAAGTTATCTTTATTAAATTGATTAATTTATCGGTCTTCATAAAACTTGATATAAAAAAAGTACATTACAGCTGGAAGGATAACAACGCCAAAAAATACAAGAGATGAGGATTGATTTTCAATTGCTGCTGCACCAATACCGGAGAAGATTATTGCCACCCCAATATTTGTAATGCTAACCGCTAAAAAGAAAAATTTAAAAGAAATATTTGAAATTCCTGCAGTAATCGCAGTTAACTCAGCAAAACCTGGTATTGGTCTAGATATTATTAAACTTATGATGTTAAAATTTTTTAGTGAGGCTTCGGCTTCAATTAGTTCCTTATTGTTTAATACTTTTTTTGCAATGGGTCTTCCAGCAAAACGTCCTATTAAATAAGCTATCGATGCTCCAATATTTAAGCCTATCCATACAACAAGAGAGGAAGTAGCCCAACCCAAAGACATTCCTGCAAAAGTATTAGTAAGACCGTTGGGGACAGGCAAAAAAACATCAGCGGTTAAGGCTAAAATTACTATTAAAGAAATTAATAATTTGTTGGATCCGGCCCAATCGAGAGCAATTTCACCATAATTTGCGAGTGGAGTTTCTAAAAAAGTCATTGGCAAAACTATAGAGGTAAAGATAATCACACTAAAAAAAATAAATTTAATCCAAAGTGGTATTTTCATTTAATTGTTCTTTACACTTTTTTCCATACTAACAAATCTTTAAATCCATTAAATTCAGCTGATAGTGTTAGTAAGGTATTTTTTGATGAAAACGAGTACTCTCTTGTTAATGTGGTATCGACCCATTGAGGCAATAGACTAAGCTCTACATTATGATATACATTCGATTTGTCTGCGTTAAATGTACCAGCATATGATACATATCCGTTTGATGCCAAAAAAAAGTTCTTAATAGTCTCTAATAAATCACCATCAAATGAGATTTCGTTTTCATTTTTTAACATCTTACTAATCTTTGAAATCTTTAACCTATCATCAGATACATTTACACGATTTTTTTGCATTAAATTTGCAGACATCCATCCATCAGGGTGATATATCAAATAGCCAGCAACATTGCCTGAAAAGGGATATTTTTTTTCGCCTTCTGGTTTTTCAACAGACCATTCAAACAGTTTCCATGTTCCTATAAACTTTTGTTGATGCTCTTTCATTCTATTTTCTCACAATCCAATGCATAGCCACTTATTTCAAAACCTGCTTTAGAATTTAGTTGATTTGAAATTACGCCAGCATTTCCTCCCCTTTCAACTATTTTATTTTTAAACTCAGTTATAGCATTTCTTCTATCAGCACCTGCTGTCATTGATTTTTTACCAAATGCATTAATTGGAGTAACTTCTATGCAATTAAAGTTCTCTTTTTGCTTGAGAGTAATTATTTGAACTTGTTGATCAATATTTGGAGATAAAGTTGTTGTACAGCCAAGTAAAAAAAATATAGGGGTGGTGACTAAAATATTTTTATACTTTTCTTTTATATTCATTCAAATCGAATTTGTTTTAAGGACAACTCTTGTTCAAAATTTCATAACTGTTTTAGATTGGATTCGTAACTACGACTCCTTATTTGGGTTCCAAATTACTAAGTTTTTAGTTTTAAGTCTGTTTACTACCAACTTATATCTTGATTGTTCTTCCTTCCACTCTTTTAGCCAATTAGCTCCATCTCTCTCTGCATCAACAAATATTGCGTTAGTAAATGCAAGAGGCAATATTACTCCTATGTGTATTATTATGCTTGCAATAGTATTATATCCAAACCATCCTAAATAATTTGCTGCTAAAAACCCAAAGAATGCGCTCCACACTGTGAACAAAACTAACATGAAATATGTTTGTAAGCTTGGATCAGGTATATACTTTAATGGATTATATCTCACGTCCATTACTCTTCTCCAACCACTTACTATTTTCATTACACTTCTTCTAAAAAGGCTGGGTTTCTTCATACTTGGCTCAATCATTACTACTCCTGTTGAATCTTACAAACTCCTTGATCACATGCATTCCAACACTTATCCATGTTACCGCAATTAAACTCCAAAATAATATCTCAATCATATGAATTTACAATCTTGATTTACAAATTATACAGTGATTTATGCAACCTTTTTTCATCGTCTTGAAAGTATAACGATCCAGCGGCCAAGATTTAAAATATCGGCTAGTGCAGCCGACACATATGTCAGAGCTGCTGCCCTAAGAACCTGACTAACGGCTTTTTCATTTGACTGCGATACATAATTCCCTTCCCTTAATATGGGTAAGGCTTTAGAAAAACTTGCATCAAATTCAATAGGCAATGTGACTGCATGAACCATCATGCGAGCAATAAAGCCAGACAGCCCTAAGAATAGTAATAAAGAAAATGGCATTGGATGCCTCGTAATAATGCCGATTACTGGCGATAATGAAATAATGGAAACGCTCCATCGGGCTACCACATCAACAACTGGAGCCATCTTTGTTCTTGTAGCCAGCCGTTTATCACCTTGATGATCTTGGATAGCATGTCCAACCTCATGAGCAGCAATAGCGATTGCGGTCAACGACTTTGATTCATAATGCTCTCGTAAAAGTCTAACTTTTTTTTCAATAGGATCATAATGATCTCCAAGCTCAGTTGTTTCAACCTCAACATCTTTTAAAGAAAATCGCTTAATCAAATGCTTTGCGAGCTCTCCACCAGTGCCAGGCATTTCAGGCTTTTCAGTTGAATAACGCCTCATGACAAACTTCACCCACAAAGATGGTCCAAATATTATTGCTAATACTATTAGGGCGCCTAACGCGTACAACATATTTTATCCTTGTAAAAAATTATTCTTTTACTTGTTCTTTTCTGAGAGTATATCCTGCTAATAAAGCTAAAATAAATAAAGCTGGTATGTCACCTAAAAAATGTCCCATTTCATGGCTATCGATGGCGGCTTGATAAGCCATAATCCCTCCATGAACAACACTGCTCCATACTACAAACCAGACAAACATTGAATGTCTTACTGGGTCGTTTGAGGCAATTATCATCATAACTCCAAGGGTCATATAGACTCCTTGAATCATCATTTCGTATTCCCATTGAGCAGGACTCCAGGCCCAACCACCCAAAGGATCTAATTTCATCATTGGGATAATAAATATAAAAGCTACTCCAAAGACTCTTAAAGTATTCTTTAATATCAATAAATTGTTCATATCTTACTCCTTTATCAACAAACTCACAGTTAAAACTTACTCTACCGTGACTGATTAGTTTTGAACAGTGATTTGATTTATCTTTCATTTTCTACATCCTCCAAAATAATGTGTTCCATAAGAAAAGGTGGAACATATAACACCCTTGATTACACTTCCTCTTTCGCCACTTGGAACATATATAAAAAATGAAATGACAATTGTTGAAATTATTATAAATATATAAAGATGTTTTTTTAAAAAACCCACTTATAAACTAATTACTTAAATCACTGTTTAAACTTACTCTACAGTGACTGACTTGAACAAAACAGTGATTTGATTTTTTATTCATTGTTTTTTAAAAGTTGATGTCTGTAGAAAAGAATGCCGAACCAAATTGAAAAGATAAAAACTTCTAGGGTTATCATCAAATTATAATTTTCAACAAAATTGGGAATAATGATAATTGTCAGCATGCCGAAGAATCCAGTTAATGTTCCACCTACAAAAGAATCGTTTTTCTTAAGATAGTTCTGTAACATTTCTTTCATCTTAAATCACTGTTTCCTTTATCTCCACCATCACTGATTGGTTTTAAACTTTGATTTAATTCTTTATTTTCCAGTTGAAATATTTATTGGAATTATAGCGATCTTTAATTTCCAATAATCTCCTCTTTTTATTAAAGTTATATTTGTATCGGTAGATATAAGTTCAACATCTTGGTTGTTAAATCTGGTGAAGTTAGTTTTATATATTGCAAAATCTTCTTGTGAAACTATTGGATCTATTGAATTGATTTTTGAATATGCCCAACCTTCTTTTTTTAAGTTTTCATAATTAACAATTTCACTATAACTTTTTGCAACTATTATTTCATCGCCAACAAAATAAGTCATTGGTAAATCCCATAGTTCATTAATTTTATTTATATCCATCTCATTGAAATGATAGAAAAAATCTTCGATAACTTTCTCTGGGTTGTTGTTTGCGTCTTTTGCAAATAACAAAGAAGAAAATAAAAATGAAGTTAATAAAATGTTTCTAATATAAATCACTGTTTTCTTCTATTAATTTATTTTTATATAATCTTGTTCCAACTAAAAGGTCGCTGTTATATTCTCTTACTTTATAGATTAAATTGTCTTTAAACTTAAAAACCCAAACATATTTATTGTCGTATTCACCATTTATGCCCTCAGCATCTCCTTCTTGAATTAGCGCGACACCTTCAGTATCTGCAATTATGTCAATGGTCTTTAATACTATTCCATTTGGTAATAGCTCGCCAACAACTGGCCAATAATCTGAAAAGAAATCCTCTTTCCCGTAAGAAATTCCCCCTTTACCATATGGCCCATTTACATTTTCAGTTATGCCCATATAGATAAAGGTAAATTCTTCGTGCATTGAATTTTTTACATCATCCAAGTTGTTTGACAAAAGATTGTCTATCCAATTTTGGGCTAATTCAATATTTTCATTAGTAACTTTGTCGACTTCGATATATTGCACATTTGAATACTCACATGAGAATAAAAACATCAAACCAAAAACTAACATGTAAATTTTTTTCATAATTAAATCCTCTCTCACTTTCATATATCCTAAATAATATTTAATACATAATAAATTATATTTAATAAGTACATTTTTTATACTTATTTTTAAAACTCACACATAATATGAGGTTATAGCGAAAAACCGAGAAAACTTACTCTACAGTTAATGATTAATTTTAAACAGTGATTTAATTCTTTATTTTCCAGTTGAAATATTTATAGATGAAAGTACGTATATCCTTCATTCGACGGTGATTGATTAGATTTGAACAGTGATTTGATTTTTTATCCATAATTGTCTGAAAAATATTTTTCTCTATCTTCTTTATTCATGCCAACTGTTTCGTTCATAAAATTGTTTCTATCTTCTCTAGATTTGAAGACCCATATACAAACAGTGTCCTGTGAGTGATAGATTGCTTTTAGTTCATCATCTATTTCACAGATTTCTTTTGGGATTTCTGTCTTAATACAAATCATGACTCAAATCTTAACTTTCTGTGTATCAATGTAAACAAACCTGCTCCAATTATAGTCCATAGAATATCATTCCAATCGAAGACACCTCTTCCAGGTGTAAAAATTGTAATGAACTCATTGGCAATTAATCCCGATATGGAGATTCCTACTGACCAATAGAGTCGATTTTTAAATAAAGATGAATTAGGTTTGGATACTTCTGGAATTACTACATATAACAGAGCAGGCAATCCAATTCCTGGCAAGAAATTTGGAGCAACCCCAAGAAGATAAATTATTATTTCATTAGCACCATCATAATTTGGTCTTATGTAATCCTGGACTATAGAAAAAAGCAAAAAAGAAATAGCAAAAATAATGTAATAAACGAACTTTCTATTCATTTAATTTATTCAACAGTTACTGATTAAGTTCGAACAGTGATTTACTCTTCCTTGTAATCGTCTGCGAGAATCCCCTTTTCTTTTAAAGTCTTTGTAAGTTTTTCTAGACGCACAAGTGCAACCACTCCGACCATTCCAAACACAAAACCCATTACTGCCAACCCTTCCATAATTCTCTCCCTTTAAATCACTGTTCCAACTTACTCCACCGTAACGAAGTATATAAAGGTGTCTACTTTTAATTTTCTTCAACTTCCCTTCTTAATTCTGATAGTGTTTTACCATTATGTGTCCAAAATCTAGGACCTTGGATTTTCCCCCAATTATAACCTTGTTCATTCATTAGAATTAATGCTGCACTTGAAAGAGAATGGTCTTGTCCTCGAAAATTAACTCTAGTTTTTGAGGTTACCTCACAAGTAATATTTTCATCTCTTGTAAATTTTAATATTGTTCCAGGTTGGATATTTACCATATTAAAATTAAATCGTTCTCTTATTCTTGTCTCATTTTCAAAGGCAACTCTATCTTCTTCGGTTTCAAAGTTTTCTCCTTGTGGGGTTACATCATTGCCTGGTATCAAATCAAAAAAATGTATTAATTCTTCCTCAAGAATCCTAAAGAATTCTCTTCTGTTATTAAGTCTTTTGCTGCCAAATGCAGCATGAAGTTTTGTTTCAACAAAATCCATGTCTTCTACTTCTTTTGCGTAAATACATTCAAATGGCAATGGAACTCCTGTGCTATATAAAGATGATAGTCTTTGTTCAAGATTAGTGGTTTTGCCTATTTTTACCAAATCTGGCATTGCGGGATTTGTTAAAACATAAATTATCCCTTTTGACATAATTTTATCTAAAAAAAGTAGACACCTTTATCTACTCCACCGTGACTGACTTTGCTAAATTTCTTGGTTGGTCAATGTCGGTTCCTCTTAACAAAGCTACTTCATAAGAAAGTATTTGAAGAGGTATCGTATAAATGATTGGCGTCAAAAGGAAGTCGCACTTTGGCATATTGATGAGTCTTCCAGACTTTAAGTCCATTGAAATTGAAGGATCAGAAAATACATATAGAGTTCCGCCCCTAGCTTTAACTTCTTCTAAGTTTGATACTAATTTTTCAGCTATCTCACTTTCTGGAGCTAAAGCAATAACTGGCATTTCTTCATCAATTAATGCGAGAGGACCGTGTTTTAACTCCCCAGCTGGATAGGCTTCAGCATGAATGTAAGAAATTTCTTTGAGCTTTAGAGCCCCTTCTTTTGCGATTGGATAAAAAATACCTCTGCCTAAAAACAAAGCATTATCTTTATTAGCTATTTCAGGTGCGATTTCTAGAATTGTGTCTTTAAGTTTTAATGTTTCTTCGACCGTTTCTGGCAATGATCTTAATGCTGTTATTACTCTTGTTCTTAGCTTTGGATTTTTTCCCCTGCTTTTTGCAAGAGACAAAGCTAGCAACATTAAGGCTGCAAGTTGTGTTGTGAAGGCTTTTGTAGAGGCAACTCCAATTTCAGGACCGGCGTTCGTAAATATTGAATACTCTGATTCTCTTGCAAGAGAACTTGTAGGAACATTACAAACACAAAGGGTGGATAGATAATCCTTTTCTTGTGCATATCTTAAAGCAGCAAGGGTATCAGCTGTTTCTCCAGATTGAGAAATTGTTACAAGGAGAGAGTCATCGTCCACATGGGGATTTCTATATCTATATTCAGAAGCATAGTCTATTTGTGTAGGAAGTTCTGAAATTGCTGAAAACCAATTAGCTGCAACCCTTCCAGCATGCAAGCTTGTTCCACAGGCCACAATTTGGACTCTCTTAACTTTTTCGAAGATTTCAGATGAACCAAGACCAAATATATTTTCTAAAACATCGTCTCCGCCTACTCTCCCATCAATGGTCTTTAGAATTGCTTCTGGTTGCTCATAAATTTCTTTCTCCATGAAATGCCGATATTCGCCTTTAGATATAGCTTGACTTGAAATATCTATTTGAGAAATTTCTCTTTTTACTTTGTTCTTAGACTCATCAAAAATGGTATAAGTCTCAGATGATAATTCTGCTACGTCTCCGTCTTCTAAAAAAATAAACTCATTGGTAAGTTGGCCAATCGCCAATGGGTCTGATGCAGCCAAAAATTCATCCATTCCAATTCCTATTAAAAGTGGAGATTTGCTTCTAGCAATAATAATATTTTGATCGTCTTCTTTGTCTATAGCTGCTATTGCATAAGCGCCATCGAGCTTTTCTTTGGTTAAATACATTGAATCTAACATGCTATTTCCTTTATTAAGGAAATATTCAAGAAGGTGAGCTATTAATTCAGAATCTGTTTGGGATGAAAAAGAATAACCTTCTTTTTTTAAAAAATCTTTAAGATCTAGATAATTCTCAATTATTCCATTGTGAACGATATAAACTCTTTCATTTGACATATGTGGATGTGCATTTTCTTCTGATGGTTCTCCGTGAGTTGCCCATCTAGTGTGAGCAATGCCAAGCTTACTTTTTGGCTTTTCAGCAATCATTTTTTCTTCTAGTAGCTGTACTTTTCCTTGAGTTCTAAGATGAGCAATTTGGTCTGTTTGATGAAGAGCAATTCCAGCAGAATCATAGCCACGGTATTCCATTTTATGTAGTCCTTGAACAAGCAACTTTCCAACGTTTCGATTTGAGGCAGCAGCTATAATTCCACACATAATTTTTTAGTCCTTCTTTTTAGACCAATTTTCTTTGTTATCTTGCTTTGCCCTTCCTACACCTAAAGCATTATCAGGAACATCTTTTGTAATAACAGATCCAGCTGCAACATATGCATTTGAGCCAATTGTTACCGGTGCAACTAGTGATGAATTGGTTCCAACAAAGCTGTTATCTCCAATCTTTGTTTGATGTTTTTCCTTACCATCATAATTACATGTGATTGTACCTGCTCCTATATTGGAGTCACTGCCAATGTCAGCATCTCCAAGATATGCAAAATGATTAGCTTTAGATTCTTTGCCAACTTTTGTTTTTTTAGTTTCAACAAAATTGCCTATCTTTGCTGAATCATCTATGTGACTTCCCTCTCTTAGTCTTGCATATGGTCCTATAGAACAATTATTCCCGACTTTTGATGATACTAAATGAGAAAAAGCCTCAATTTTTGAATTATCTCCAATCTCAACGTCTTTTAAAATTGTATTTGGGCCTACAGACACGTTATTGCCTAACGATACATCACCCTCCAAAATTACGTTCACGTCAATAAAGCAATCTTTACCAGCAGAGACATCTCCTCTAACGTCAATTCTAGATGGATCAGATATAGTTATGCCCATATTTAATAGATCGTTTGCTTTCATTTCTCTATATATTCCCTCTAACTCTGACAATTCTTCTTTTGTATTAGCGCCCTTTACTTCATCATTGGGAACAATACATGTATTAATTCTAAACCCTTTTGTATTAATTATAGAAACAATATCTGTTAAATAGTACTCTGATGCAGCATTATCGTTATTTACTTCGCCTATTGCCTCTTCAAGTAGTTTTTTATTACAACAAAGTATCCCTGTAAAAATTTCTTTTATCTTTTTATCTTCCTTAGACGCATCTTTTTCCTCAACTATTGATATTGCCAATCCATTTTCGTTTTTCTTCACTCTTCCATAGCCAGTTGGATTTTTGAGTTCTGTGCTCAAAATCGTGAGGCTATCATCTGTCATTGAAATTAGATTATTAAGTGTTTCATTTTTTATTAGAGGAACATCGCCGTATAAAACTAAAACCTTTGAGTTTTGCTTTATGGAGTCTAGTGCAGATTTCACAGCATCAGCAGTGCCAATTGGCTTTTTTTGTTCACAAATATGATTAATTCCAGAAAATTTTTCTATCTCATTGATTACCGAATCTTTTTCGAAGCCAACTACAAAAGAAGTTTCATCAGTTAAATTTGAAACAGTATCAAAAATACGCCTTAGCATTGACAGTCCGCCAACAGGTTGAAGAGATTTTGCTTTGTTTGATTGCATTCTAGAGCCCTCTCCGGCAGCTAGAATTACAGTATGAATTTTCACAATATAAGGCTAAATAGATACCTTACTGTTTTTTTCGCAGTTTTTGAATAGTTTTTAGCCTCGCAACAGCTTCTGCGAGTTGGGCTGAAGCTTTTGCATAATCAATTGTTGTGTCTTTATTTGCAAGTTCCTGCTCAGCGACTTCTTTAGCTTTAATAGCCTCGGACTCGTCTAGGCTTTCCGCCCTTTCTGCAGTATCAGATAAAACAGTTACCAAATCTGGTTGAACCTCTAAGAATCCTCCAGAACAGAAAAATGTTTCTTCATCCGGCCCATTTTGAACTCTAACAGGTCCAGCAGCTAGCCCCGTTAAAAGTGGTGTGTGGCCGGGTGCAATTCCAAGCTCTCCCAAAGTTCCAGTAGCAAACACCATAGTTGCTTCCCCAGAATAGATTTCCTCACTTGAAGAAACAATATTTATTTTTATGGTATTCATATTTATAAATTCTTAGCTTTTTCTACAGCCTCCTCAATAGTTCCAACCATATAAAATGCCTGTTCAGGAAGATGGTCATAATCTCCATTAAGAATGCCCTTAAATGCTTTAATCGTATCCTCAAGCGAAACATATTTTCCTGGTGTTCCAGTAAAAATCTCAGCAACAAAGAAAGGCTGGGATAAAAATCTTTGAGCCTTTCTTGCCCTTGCTACAAGCCCTTTATCTTCTTCAGAAAGCTCATCCATTCCAAGAATTGCAATGATATCTTTTAGCTCATTATATCTTTGCAAGATCTTTTGAACTCCCTGAGCAACTTCATAATGATCATCTCCAACCACAAACGGATCAAGCTGCCTACTTGTTGAATCAAGAGGGTCAACAGCAGGATATATTCCTAACTCAGAAATCTGTCTCGAAAGAACAACAGTAGCATCCAAGTGAGCAAATGTTGTTGCTGGTGAGGGGTCTGTCAAATCATCTGCTGGCACATACACAGCTTGTATTGAAGTAATAGATCCTGTCTTAGTAGATGTAATTCTTTCTTGAAGAGCTCCCATTTCCTCAGCTAATGTTGGCTGATATCCAACAGCAGATGGCATCCTGCCTAGAAGAGCGGACACCTCAACACCTGCTAAGGTGTATCGATAAATATTGTCAATAAATAATAAAACATCTTTACCTTCATCTCTAAAGCTTTCAGCCATAGTTAATCCGGTTAAAGCAACTCTCAATCTATTTCCTGGCGGCTCATTCATTTGTCCATAAACCATCGCAACTTTTGATTCGCCAAGATTATCAATGTTTACAACTCCTGATTCTTGCATTTCATAATAAAAATCATTTCCTTCTCTTGTTCTTTCGCCAACACCAGCAAAAACAGAAAGACCTGAATGTTGAAGCGCAATATTATTTATAAGCTCCATCATATTTACTGTTTTACCAACACCTGCTCCACCAAATAAACCAATTTTTCCACCTTTAGCAAATGGACACATAAGATCAATAACTTTAATGCCGGTTTCAAGGACCTCATTTGAGGCTGACTGATCTGTATATGAAGGGGGTTTTCTGTGAATTGGCATTTTTGATTTTTCACCAATTGGTCCTTTCTCATCGATAGGATTACCTAAAACATCGACAATTCTACCCAATGTTTCTGGTCCTACTGGAACTGAAATTGGAGCATTAGTTCTTGAAGCGGTTAGTCCTCTTTTTAGACCTTCTGTGGCTCCCATAGCAATAGTTCTAACAACACCGTCACCCAATTGTTGCTGAACTTCAAGGGTCGTACCACTCTCATCAACCATAAGCGCTTCATAAACTTTTGGAATGTTATCTTTATCAAACTCTACATCGATAACCGCTCCGATAATTTGTGTAACTGTTCCGTTGCTCATATTATTCTCCTTAAACTGCTGACGCACCCCCGACTATCTCAGAGAGCTCTTGAGTAATAGCCGCTTGTCTTACATTGTTGTATAAAAGTTCTAATTCTTTAATCAAATCGCCTGCATTGTCAGTTGCGTTTTTCATAGCAATCATCTTTGCAGCTTGTTCGCATGCATTATTTTCAATAACAGCCTGATAAACAAGTGACTCTATATATCTTGTTAATAAGCCATCAAGCAATTCTTTTGCTTCGGGTTCATAAATGTAATCCCACTGTGAAGGCGCCTCTTTGCTTTGCTCCTCTGGCGCCAATGGAATTAACTGATCAACATTTGGTTGTTGTGTCATTGTATTAACAAAACTATTTGAACAAAGATACGCTTGATCAATGTCATTACTCTTATGCATATCTAAAACAACCTTTGTTAATCCTATTAAGTCATCTGGATTTGGCTTATCACCAAGCTTTTCTGCAACTGCGATAACCTCACCGCCAACACTTTTAAAAAAGCTTGAAGCTTTCGTTCCAATCAAGGCGAAGCAAGATCCTATTTCTTGTTGATTTAATTCAGCAGATTTTGATATAACTTGTTTGAAGAGGTTTATATTTAAACCGCCACATAGTCCTTTATCAGATGAAACAACTATAAAGCATGCCTTTTTTGGCGCTCTTTCTTCATAAAAAGGATGAGGATATTCAGAATTTGCTAAAGCAACATGAGAAATAACATCTTTAATTTTTAAAGAATATGGTCTGCCCTCAAGCATAGTATCTTGAGTTTTCTTCATCTTGCTTGCAGCCACCATCTCCATAGCAGAAGTAATCTTTTGAGTACTCTTAATACTCGCAATCTGTTTTCTTACTTCTTTAGTGTTAGCCATTATTTATAATTTAATAAGTTTGTGTTTTCTTAAAGTCTTCAACCAAAGCAGTAAATTGTGCTTCAATATCATCGTTCCAGTCACCTGTTGAGTTAATTTGTTCTTCGAGATCACCCTTTTCAGAGGTCAAATATCCATGAAGGGCTTCTTCAAAATCAAGAATTTTTTCAACCTCTACATCCGCCATGTATCCTCTATCAGCAGCAAATAAACTTAATGCTTGTTGAGCAACACTCATTGGCGCATATTGTTTTTGTTTTAGAAGTTCTGTAAAAGCTTTACCATTTGCAAGTTGCTGTTTAGTAGCATCGTCTAAATCAGAAGCAAACTGAGAGAAAGCAGCTAATTCACGATATTGAGCTAACGCAGTTCTCACACCACCAGCTAATTTTTTCATAATTTTCGTTTGCGCTGATCCCCCAACCCTTGATACAGATAAACCTGGGTTAATTGCGGGTCTTACACCTGAATTAAATAATTCTGTTTCTAAATATATTTGTCCGTCTGTAATAGAAATTACATTGGTTGGAACAAAGGCTGAAACGTCTCCAGCCAAAGTTTCAATAATCGGCAATGCGGTTAATGAGCCTGTTTTACCTTTAACTTTACCACCAGTAACCTGCTCAACATAGTCGGCATTTACTCTCGCAGCCCTCTCAAGCAACCTTGAGTGAAGATAGAACACGTCGCCAGGATATGCTTCTCTCCCTGGAGGCCTTTTAAGAAGCAATGATACCTGTCTATATGCAACAGCTTGTTTTGATAGGTCATCGTACACTATTAGAGCATCTTCCCCTTTATCTCTAAAATATTCTCCCATTGTGCATCCAGCATAGGCTGATAGATATTGCATAGGTGCTGGATCTGCAGCTGTGGCTGAAACAACAATGGTGTGTTCCATAGCTCCATGTTCCTCTAGTTTTCTAACAACATTAGCAACAGTTGATTGTTTTTGACCAATGGCAACATAAATACATTTAATACCCGTGCCTTTTTGGTTAATGATTGCGTCAATTGCAACAGCTGTTTTACCAGTTTGTCTATCACCAATAATTAATTCTCTTTGACCTCTTCCTATTGGAACCATAGCATCAACAGCTTTTAAGCCAATTTGAACAGGTTGATCTACTGACTGACGTGCAATAACTCCAGGAGCAACAACCTCAACTGGTGAAGAGTGTTCAGCATTAATTTCACCCTTACCGTCAATAGGTGCACCCAATGTATTTACAACTCTACCAAGCATTGCCTCCCCAACAGGCACCTCTAAAACTTTTCCAGTACAAACAGCTTTTTGACCTTCAATAATTTCAAGATAATCACCAAGAACAACTGCACCAACAGAATCTTGTTCTAAGTTAAGTGCCATTCCTTTTGTGCCATTTTCAAATTCAATAACCTCACCATACATGACGTCACCCATGCCATGAATTCTTACAATACCGTCTGAGACACTTACAACTATGCCTTCATTTTTTCTTTCAGCTGATAGATCAAGGCCAGCAATTTTTTCTTTTAGAACGCTGGAAATTTCTGATGGATTTAATTGGCTCATATTTTCACCTTAAAAATTTAATTGGTTTACAAGTTTTTTAACCTTGCCTTTGATGGAAAGGTCTAATGTCTCATCTCCTATCTTTATTGATAGGCCGCCCATCATTGATGGGTCTTTAGAAAAATAAATATTGGCATCTTTGCCATAGGTTGATTTTAATTTGTCTTCAATATTTTGTTTGGCCTCTTCTCCAGGATTAACAGCTACAAAAACTTCTACTGATTTTTGTTCTTTATGCTCCTCTAAGAGTTCTTGATAAATTATATAGATTGTTTCGAGAAGATTTAGGCGTTTATTTTCTGATAATATTTCTAATAGCTTTTTTGAAGTGTCAGAAATACTTTCATCAAATATATCGACCAATACAGTTACAACATCTTGTCTTGATAAGACAGGATTTTCAATGGTATTAATTACGCCATCGGTTTTTGATGCTAGCGCCATAGTTTTTAACTCAGACGCCATTTCGTCAATGTTTTTAGATTCTAATGCCGAAGCAAATAATGCTTTGGCATATGGTCTGGCAAGAGGCGTTAACTCAATCATTTTTTATAATTCCTCAGCAGCTTTTTTGAGGATTTCTTCATGTTTTTCCTTTGATATCTCATCCCCAAGAATTTTTTGAGTGGTATCAATTATTATGTCTGACATCTGCTGCCTCAATTCTTCTTTAGCTTTATTGGTTTCATTTTCTATTGTTGTTGATGCTGAAGTTAGTATCTTTTCGGCTTCTGCTTCTGCTTTGGATGTAGCATCACTTACAATTTGAGATGCTCTAGCATTTGCTTTATCAAGAATTTCTGCTGCTTCGGCCTTTGCCTGATTAAGTTCTTTATCAAAGGCAAGCTTGGCTTCTTCTAATGAATCATCAGCTTTTTTTGCAGCCTCAAGACCGTCAGATATCCTTTTTTCTCTTTCTTTCATAACAGAGAGAATAGGAGGATAAATGTATCTCCAACAGATTGCTACAAATACAATCATTACAACTGCTTGGGCAATTAAGGTTGCGTTTATGTTCATTTTTTAGCTTCTATACTTTTTATATTGCAAATAACATGTACATTCCAAGGCCAACACCAATCATTGGAACCGCATCAGTTAATCCCATCATCAAAAAGAATCTTCCTTGAAGAAAGGGTGCTAACTCAGGTTGCCTTGCAATACCTTCAATAAATTTGCTACCTAAAACTCCCACACCGATTCCAGCTCCAATAGCTGAAAGACCCATGGTAATTCCGGCTGCTAAAATACTATATTCCATTTTTTTCTCCTATAATTTGAGGATTAATGTTCCTCAGTTTCATGCGCCATTGCTAAGTATGCAATAGTAAGCGCCATAAAAATAAATGCTTGCAATGCCACAATTAAAATGTGGAAAAGCGCCCAAACCAGATGCAAACCAAATCCAAGTACTCCAATTGGTATGCTACTAAAAAATAACATTAATGCAATTAAGATAAAAATCATTTCTCCTGCATATAAATTTCCAAAAAGTCTTAGGCCGAGCGATATTGGTTTTGCAATAAAGTTAACCATTTCTAAAACAAAATTGATTGGTATCATGTATTTACCAAAAGGATGTAGTGTAAGTTCAGCAACAAATGCCTTTAATCCCTTAACAGTTATGCTGTAGTAGATGGTAAGAATAAAAATTCCAAAAGCCATTCCCAAAGTTATATTTGGATCTGTGGTTGGTACAACTTTAAAATAAAGAGACTCAGGACCTTTAATCCATTCTACAGCATCGCCAGCAATTGCATATGCAACATGCCCCGCAAGCACCGGTAAAAAATCTACTGGAACCAAGTCCATAAGGTTCATAAGCAAAATCCATACAAAAACAGTTAATGCCAATGGTGCAATGAGTGTATTTTTTACTGATCCAAATAGTGATTGAACGTTGTCTTCAACAAACTCAATACTCATTTCAACAAAATTTTGCATTCCACTTGGTGCAACACTAGCATCAGAGTTTTTTGATATGGCCTTTCTAAAAACAAAAACAAATAAAGCACCTAGACCAATTGACCAAAATAAAGAATCAACATGAAAGGCCCAAAAGCCCATTTGATCAACCTTGTATGGGTCACAAGTCCAACCTTCAGCAGTTTTTCCACATGTTAAATTGGTTAAATGGTGGCTGATATATGATTCTGTTGTTAGTTCAGATGCCATGATTATTGAGCGCCTTTTTCTTTAATAAAATCTGATGGATTAATGGTGATGTTAAACACAATAAACATAAGTAAAGAATACAAGAAAGCATCAGGTAAATAAACACCTGTGAGTGTCAAGAAAATAATAAAAACTGTCCATTTTGAAATCCATATGTAACCAACATTGATTATGAAGTCTTTAATTTTGGTTCCTAAAAAATAAATCATTAACATTGTTGCAATATAACCAGACGCAATAATTGCAAAATAAGTATTTGCAAGTGTTCCGAGAGTAAAAACTACAAGATTTAACAACAAAATTAGCTTAATTCTTTTACTAATATTAATATTTTTCAAATTCAGGCTTTGGGATATATTTATATATTTTTTCTGGCGAGAATTATAGAAACATAATGATTGATAAACAAGCTGTTTGTCAGTTATTTTTTTATCTTTGCAATAATATTGTCGAGCTCATCAAGGCTTTTATAAAAAATAGATACTTTTCCAGATTTTTTATTCTTAGTTTCTATTTCAACCTTATGTCCAAATGATTCAGACATCTCTTGTTCTATATTCAACATATCGGTATCTTTTTGTTTGGATTTTGGTGAATTTTTAGATTTGTTTTTTAAAGAAGTATTGCTGAGATCTTTTACGGTCAATCTTTCCTTAATTATTTTTCTTGCCATTTTTTCCGCATCAGAGGGTGGCATTGATGCTAAAAGTTTTGCATGTCCCTTTTCAATTTTTCCTTCTGAAAGCAAATCAAGAACCGTTGCTGGCAAAGATAATATTCTAAGTGAGTTGGCTATTGTGCTTCTTGCCTTACCTGTTGAAGTCGCCACTTCGTCTTGAGTAAGTCCAAACTCTCTTTTTAGTCTATCAAGACCTCTTGCCTCTTCAACAGGATTAAGATCTTCTCTTTGAAGGTTCTCTATTAGGGCCGACACAAGGGCGTCTTGGTCTTTTTTTTGATCTACCAAACAGGGTATCGTTTCTAGTCCCGCCATTTTTGATGATCTTAACCTTCTCTCGCCAGCAATAACCTCATACTCATTAAGACCAAGCTCTCTTACCAAAATGGGTGAAAGAACCCCTTGTTTTTTTATTGATTCAGTTAATTCCTGAAGCTTTTCATTATCAAAGTTTGATCTTGGTTGAAACCTACCCGGCTTAATTTTTGATATTTCTATTTCTTTTACAGATCTTTGATTGGTATTAGATTGTCCCAACAGCGCATCTAGTCCCTTGTTAAGGGTTTTATTTTCTTCAGACATACTCCACCTTTCTAATAAGCTCTCCTGCTAGCGCCAAATATGCTCTTGCTCCATAAGAATCTGGTTTATATTTTATACCAGATATTCCATGGCTTGGAGCCTCGGCCAGTTTTACATTTCTGGGAATAAGGGTATTAAACACCAAGCTTTCAAAGTGTTTTTCAAGCTCATCAGAAACCTCTTTTGCAAGGTTGTTTCTCATATCAACCATTGTTCTTACTATCCCAAGGATCCTGTTTGATGACATTTTTTTGTTTGATATTGTTTCAATAGTATTCATGAGTCCTGTTACTCCCTCGAGTGAATAATATTCGCACTGAAGTGGGATAAGTGTTCCAGAGGCACAAAACAGACCCTCGATGGTGAGTTGGTTTAGGGTTGGGGGTGTATCAATAATTGTATAGTCATAATTTTGAGAAATTGGTTCTAGGCTTTTAGACATGAAGCCTTGTTTGTTATCATTTCTTATTGCTATTTCAAGGGCAATGAGCTCCTCTCCTCCGGGTATAATTTTATAACCGTCGCTACTTTCATAGACACAGTCTTCTATTGAAGTATTTTCAAAGTAATGGTTGTAAAGGTTTGTGGTTGCGTTTTCCTTAATTCCTGCCGCCGTTGTGGCATTTCCTTGTGGGTCTAGGTCTATTAATAATACTTTTCTTTTGGTTGCGGCCAGGCTTGCGGCGAGGTTAACTGCTGTTGTTGTTTTGCCAACTCCTCCTTTTTGGTTTGCAATTGCAATTACTTTATTCATCTTTGCATAATAAAACTATGTTTCTTTCTTTTGTTGTGTCTTGATTGATTATTTCATATCTGAACATATTTTTGTCGATATCTTTTAACTCCTTTTTTATGTTTGATGCTTTTCCTTTAAGTAAAAGGTATTTTGTGTTTTTGTGGGTATTTGTTTTTGTAAGGTTTGTTGTTTTTTCAATAGTGGCAAAAGCTCTTGAGGTTATAATGTCAAACTTGCCTAGCTTATTTTTTTTGGTGATTGTTTTGTTAATTATTTCTGTATTCTTTAGGTTTAGTTCGTAGGATACTTTTTTTAGAAAATAACACTTCTTGTTATTGCTCTCTAATAAGCTTATTTTGTTTTCTGGTTTTGTTATTGATAATAGTATTCCTGGGAAGCCCCCTCCAGAACCAAGGTCTAATACACTTTCATTTTTTTTTATATGATCAATTAATGGCTTGCAGTCTAAAATATCGTTCTCATATACCTCGTTATAGGATTCTCTTGAAAAAATGTTGTGGTTTTTGTTGAAGTCTAGAGCAAGGTTTATGAATGTTCTTATTTTGTTTTCTTGTTCGTCTGAAAAGACTCTAGGCATGTTGTTTTAAAATTTCTTTTTTCTTTATTTGAATCAATATAAGGTTTACTGCTGCTGGTGTTACGCCTTCAATTTTTGATGCGTGTCCTATGGTTTCAGGTTTGTGTTTGATGAGTTTTTCCTTAACCTCATTGGAGAGTCCGGGTATGTTGTTGTATTTAAGGTCTTGGGGAATTTTTTTGTTGTTTTGTTTTTGTGTCTTTTTAATTTCTCTTTTTTGTTTTTCAACATAGCCCATATATTTTGATTCAGTTGCGGCTCTTTTATAAAGGTTTCTGTCTTTCTTTTTTGGTTTAAAAACCTTTGTTGTATCAATGTCTGTTCTCTTTAAAAGCTCAAAGACATTTTTGCTTTCGTTTAGTTTTAGTGTTTTGTTTTTTCTGTCTATGATTTTTGTTGTTTTGATTTTTTTAATTGCTTCTAGAAATTTTTTATATTCCATTTCTTTGGTTGTGAAACTGTTTTTTCTTTCGGCGTCTACAAGTCCAGCATTAAACGCTTTTATTAGAAGTCTTTGTTCAGCGTTGTTTTGAGAAAGCATAAGCCTGTGTTCTGCTCTGCTTGTAAACATTCTGTAGGGTTCTGTAATTCCGTGAGTTGTTAGGTCATCTATTAAAACCCCTATATATGCTTCGCTTCTTTTTAAAACCATGGGTTGTTTTTTTTGAATTGATCTCACAGCATTAAGGCCGGCTATTAAACCCTGGGCGGCAGCTTCTTCATATCCCGTTGTTCCGTTTATTTGTCCTGCTAAATAAAAATTATTAAGGAATTTTGTTTCTAGTGATGTTTTTAGGTTTCTTGGGTCTACAAAATCATACTCTACAGCATAGCCAAACTCGTTTATGATCGCCCCTTCGAGGCCTCTAATGGAGTGTATAAAATCTTCTTGTGCTCTTCTGGGCAGGCTTGTTGATATTCCATTAGGGTATATCAGATCTTTGTTTATGCCTTCGGGTTCAATAAATATTTGGTGGCTTTCTTTATCACTAAATCTATTTACCTTGTCTTCGATTGATGGGCAATACCTGGGCCCAATTCCCACAATATCTCCTGAATACATAGCTGACAAGTGAGTGTTTTCTTTTATGATTTCATGGGTTTTTTTGTTGGTTCTTGTTATAAAGCATGAAAGTTGTTTTTGATGTTTTTTTGGTCTGTTGTATAAGGACATCCATGGCGTAGGTTTTTCACCAGGCTGCTCTTCCATATGGGATGTTGAAATGCTTGAAAGCTTAATCCTAGCTGGGGTTCCTGTTTTCAGTCTTCCCATGGGAAGTTTTAGTGAATAGAGTTTTTCAGATAGTGGTATCGCCGTTCCATCACCCATTCTTCCGCCTTTAGTTACTTCATTTCCTACATACATCTTTCCGTTTAAAAATGTGCCTGTGGTTAAGATGGTTCTTTTTGCTAATATGTTTTGGTTGCTTGTTATTACCCCGGTTACTTTATTGCTTTTAATTAAAATATCTTCAACCTCATCTTCGTATACATCAATATTTGTTTTTTTTAGTATTTTTTGAACTGCTTTTTTGTAAAGATCTCTATCACACTGAACCCTTAAAGCCTGAACCGCATCTCCTTTTCTTGTGTTAAGTGTTCTATATTGGATACCTGACATATCAGTGGCTGTTGGCATCAAGCCACCCATAGCGTCAATCTCTCTGACTATGTGTGATTTACCCAAACCTCCAATTGCGGGATTACAAGACATCTGACCTATAGCTTTTTTATTAAAGGTGACAAGAGCGCATGACATACCTAATCTGTGCACAGCGTATGCTGCCTCAACCCCGGCATGACCACCTCCAACAACTATCACATCGTATTTATTCATTAATAATTAAACTTTAATATCTATATTATATACTTTTTGTTATTTCTATTATGTTGATTGTTTTCTGTTAAAAACTCATGCAATTCCTTTTTTTACATAGGATTATTTGATTTATAAAAACGGTTAAGCTTTGTTTAGAAACGGGTAACAAATACTTAACAAGTTGTTAGCAAAAAAAACAGTACAAAATTATTAACAAATAAATAACAACCTATTTACCAATACAATAACTTCTAAATATATCTCCCAATAATGAATCTGAAAATTTTTCACCAACAAGCTCATCAAGGCATGACCTTGCTAACCTAAGATCCTCAGCAACCAAATCCAAAGATAAATTCTCTTTTAAACCTTTTTGAGCAGAGACTAAGTTTTTAACAACATCCTGAAACAATTTATTATGCCTGTCTCTTATCATAAATTTATAGTCGTCTTTTTTAACACCCTTATTAAAAGAAGATAAAATTAATTTTTTAAGATCATCAAAACCATCACCTGTTTTAGCTGAAACACAACAGTCAAAATAATCAAAGTTCTCTTTATTAATATCAGTCTTATTCTGAACAGATATAAAAGATGTGTTTTTTGCTAAATCCTTAAAATTTTTGATTAAAGTTTTATCAAACACATCAAAAACTCCCATTACCAAATCAGCGTTTTTGATTTGAGATAAAGATAAATCAATGCCCACACCCTCAATTTTATTATCAGTTTCTCTTATACCAGCAGAGTCTTGTATGGAAAAGACATTAGACTCGTAAAAAAGCTCACTGCTAATAATATCTCTTGTAGTGCCAGGTGTGTTTGAAACAATTGCCCTTTCAAAACCCAGAAGCCTATTAAACACAGAAGACTTGCCTGAGTTAACAGGACCAACCAAAAGCACATTATTCTTTTGAGAAAACATTTTTTTATTAACACAACCAGACACAAAAGAGTTAAACCTGTTTACAAGGTTGCCCAAACCATCAACCAGCCCTTCATCCATATACTCATTACCCTCGTCAGAAAAATCAATTTCAGCCTCTACCCGCACTCTAATTTGATCAATTTCATCCGCAAAAGAAGAAATATTTGAAGACAAACCACCAAACAAAGAACTACCAGACAACACAGCCTCCTTATCATCTGTAGCATCTATAAGGTCTCCCAAAGCCTCAGCTTCATTCAAGCCCATTTTATTATTCAAAAAAGCACGTTTGGTAAACTCACCCCCAGCAGCCTCATCAAAACCAACACTCTTAAACAAGGTAACAAAAGAAGACATTACAGCAAGGCTTCCATGTGCATAAACCTCAAAAGAATCTTCACCCGTATAACTATTTGGACCTTTAAAAACCAACAAACCAGCCTTATCAACCAATCGATCACCTTTATAAAAACCCCTGACATGAAAACGACCAATTTCAAAACTTTTATTTTTAATAAGTTTTTTTAGCCCAGAATGACACCCTTCACCCGAAACCCTAAATATACAAATGGCTGACTTGGCAGGCGGCGTTGCTAGCGCAAAAACAGGATGCATAGTTAGTCTGTATTAAGGGCGCCCTGCTGTTTGTAAAGATAGCTTTGTTGCCCAAGCTGAACACCAGTATTTACAACAGTATATAAACAAAGAGCAGCAGGGAAAAACAAAAAGAACACCGAAAACATTACAGGCATATACTTCATAACTTGTGCTTGGGTTGGGTCCATACCAGCGGGTTGAGGATTAAGCCTTTGTGTTAATATCATAAGCAAACCAAAAGCAGCAGGTAGAACAAAATATGGATCTGGAGCAGAGAGGTCTGTCCAAAAACCCAACGAACTATACCTTAACTCAACCATCTCTCTTAGAGCAAAAAAGAAGCCTATAAAAAACGGCATCTGAATAAACAAAGGCAAACAGCCCCCAAGAGGGTTTGCCCCATGTTTTTTCATAAGTCTCATTGTTTCTGTTCCAGCTGCCTGGCGATCGTTCTTATACCTTTCTTTTATCTCATTAAGCTCTGGAGTGATTTTTCTTAACGCAGCCATTGATTTAAAACTTTTAGCTGTTACAGGCCAAAACAACAACTTAATTAATATAGTAAATATAATTATTGTTAAGCCCCAGCTATTAACATAACCATTAATAAAATCCATGACAAACACCATGGGTTGTGCCAAAAACCAAAACCAACCCATATCAATCGCTAGCTCTAAATTATCAGCCCTTTCCATAAGATCTTTTCTAATCTTTGGACCAACAAACAGCCTATGCTCATGACCATAAACCAGGTTGCTTGTTGAGGACCCTTCTACCGTATAACCCATTCTGTAGAACCCAGACTCCTTTGGAAGAACGTAATAGTTATAAATATATTCATCTGAGCCAATAATGGCCGCAAAGAAATATTTTTGAACAAAAGCAACCCAACCAGACTTTGACAAAACCTCAAGGGGCTTATCGACCGAACTTAACCTCGATGTGGAATAAGGGTCAAGTTCTGTGCTTATCGCAACACCCTCATAGGAGCTGTTGTTCATCATTCCACCCTCAAGAGCACCCCTTTTCAAGTCAAGAGCCCTTCCTTTAGAACGATACAAACCTGCAAACGACTTACCATTAATTCCATTAACCGTTGAATCATAAACACTTACTTCATAACTAGCATCAGAAAAAGATATTTTCTTAGATACACCAAGCTCTGGATCTAATAAAACGATAAAATCATCGCCTTTCTCTGAAACCTCATAAACTGGTGCGATTCCGGTAAACCCACTCTTAAAATAATATTGAAACGCCGAAGACTCAGAAGACCCAAACACCCTAAACCCCAAAGAACCATTTACATTTTCAACAGGATATTTTTTTAACCTCGCCTCAACAATAGAACCATTAGATACAGAAACAACCAATGAAAGCTCATCGTTTTCAATTGAAACAAACTTGCTGTCATCCTTATAAAAGGACGACCCAACCATATCAAGGTGTTGTTTGATTGATTTTGTTTTTTGTTCTGAATTCCACTCATACAACAAAGCTAGAGAAAGAAAAACAATCAGAGCTAAATACAAACTTCTTATATTCATTTTTTATCCATACTATCAGCAATAGATCTCGCGGCTGAAGAGATCTCTTTCACCGCCTCTTCATATGATAACTCTCCAAAAGGACTAAATACAGAAAAAACCAAAATTCCGTCGGGCATATCTATTGATAATTTTCTAAAAATTTCTTTTATCCATCTTTTGGCTTTGTTTCTCTCAACAGCAAGCCTAAAAAATTTTTTCGAGATTGATATTTTAAGCTCGCTATTTTTTGATCGCTTATAAAATATTCTAAAAAACTTGCAGGAATATAGACACTCAAAGGAGATAAATTGTTGATTGGATTTAGACAAACTAAGCGCTGAGAACCTTTCTACCCTTTTTTCTTCTGTTGGATAAAACAGCTCTTCCAGCCTTGGTTGACATTCTCGCACGAAAACCATGGGTTCTTTTTCTTTTTAAGTTGCTTGGTTGAAAAGTTCTCTTCATAATATCTAATGCTAAAAGTGTTGGGGATTATAGCGTAATAAGTTTTTAAAACCACAAAAATTGCTGTAAAACACAATTTTTTTTATATACAAGTTATCCACAACAAATTCCTATATTTATTCTGTAGATATCTTGTGGATTTTTTAATAGACTATGAATCAAATAGGAGATAATAATTGGAACTTTGGAATAAGTGTTCTGAAAAGCTTGAAAATACCCTTTCTCAAGAAGATTTCAACACCTGGATTAGGCCCCTAAAGGCAAAAATTGATAAAAACACCCTTGAGCTCGTTGCACCTAACGACTTCATTTTAGACTACATAGAAAAAAACTATTCCAAAGAAATCAAAAAAATAGTTAAATCACAATCAAAGTCAAACATAAACCTTGTTTTTAAAACCCTCACAAAAGAAACCTTTATTGATAAATATAAAAACAATCAAAACTCAGAAATTAAATTAGTTGACGGATATACTTTTGATAGCTTTGTTGAGGGAAAGTCAAATCACCTTGCTTTAGCTGCAGCCAAACAAGTCGCAGCCAATCCAAAGGGTGACTATAACCCTCTTTTTATTTATGGTGGAGTTGGTTTAGGAAAGACACACCTGATGCATGCTGTTGGCAATGAGATTCTTAAAAACGAACCCAAAAAAAGAATTGTTTATGTTCATTCAGAGAAATTTGTATCTGATATGGTCAAGGCGCTTCAATTGGGCGCAATGAATGAGTTCAAATCATTTTATAGAAACGCCGACGCTCTTTTGATTGACGACATTCAGTTCTTTGCTGGCAAGGAGCAGTCTCAAGAGGAGTTTTTTCATACTTTTAATGCTTTGTTGGATAGAAACAATCAAATGATATTAACATGTGACAAATATCCAAAAGAGATTGATGGCCTGGAAGAAAGGCTAAAATCAAGACTTGGTTGGGGCCTGCCTGTTGTTATCGACCCACCTGAGCTCGAAACAAGAGCAGCGGTTTTACTAAGCAAGGCAAACTCAATGGGTATTTCTCTTCCTAATGATTGTGCAATATACATTGCCCAAAGAATAAGATCTAACATCAGGGAGCTTGAGGGAGCATTAAAGAGAGTTGTTGCAAATGCTAGATTTACAAATCAAGATGTTGACCTTTCTCTTGTTAAAGATGCACTAAAAGATCTTTTTGTAATCTCCGCAAAAATGATAAGCGTAGAGAACATACAAAAAACAGTTGCAGAATACTACAACATTAAACTTTCAGACCTTCTTTCAAAAAGAAGAAGCAGGTCGATAACAAGACCAAGACAAATGGCAATGGCATTAACAAAAGAACTTACAAACCACAGCCTTCCAGAAATTGGAGAAGCATATAACGGAAGAGACCATACAACCGTTCTCCATGCTTGTAAAAAAATCAAAGAATTAAGAAAAGAAAGTCCCTCACATGAAGAGGACTACAGAAATTTAAATAGGGCCTTAACCAACTAATGGATTTCTATATAACCAAAGAAGAGGTTGTTAAATCGCTAAATCTAACACTTGGGGTTGTTGAAAAGAGACAAACGTTGCCTATTTTATCAAATGTTTTGTTTGAGGTTGATGAATCATCACTAAAACTTACTGCTACTGACTTAGAGAGTGAAATATCAACAACTTCAACAATTTCGAATTTTAAGAGTGGTGGAAAAACCACCGCTCCCGCAAGAAAATTAAGTGACCTGTGCAGGCTTATGCCAGATCTGGCTGAAATTCATTTTTTTCTTGATGGGGATAATTTAAAAATAGAGACCGAGTCTGGTAAGTATAATCTCTCAACTCTTCCAAGCGAAGATTTTCCTGTTTTTGAAACAGAGGATACTCAATCCCAAATTAATATTTCATCTCAAAATCTAAAAAATTTAATTACCAGAACATCTTTTGCGATGGGTAATCAGGATTGGCGTCATTACTTAAACGGTCTTTATATGATGATAGATGATAAAGTTATTACTACTGTAGCAACTGATGCACATAGACTTGCCATGGCAACTTCATCACTCAACGAAGCTTCGTCTGAATCAACAAGTGGGATTGTTCCAAGAAAATCTATTAATGAAATTGGTAAGCTTGTTGGTGACGAATCTGAAAATGTTGTGATTCAACTTGGGCAAACTTCAATTGCAGCAAATGTTTCAGGCACTACTTTTGTTAGTAAATTAATTGAAGGCAAGTTTCCAGACTATGAACAAGTAATACCATCTGGTGAAAGTTCACTTTTAGTTGTTGATAGAAAAAATTTTTCAGAAAGCCTAAGCAGAGTTAGTGTTTTATCAAGTGAAAAATATAAGGGAGTAAGAATAATTACTAAAAAAGATTCTTTAAATATATCTGCCAATAATCCTGAGAAGGAACAGGGCGAAGAAAATCTTTCATGTGAATATAAGGGTGAAGAAATTGATATAGCTTTTAATGTTAATTATTTACAAGAAATATTATCTACTATTGATTCTGAAAAAATAGAAATCAATTTTTTTGGTTCAGAAAAAAGCTGCTTAATTACAGATCCAAATTCTGAAAATCTTAAATATGTCGTAATGCCACTTCTTATCTAAAAGTGCCTTTAACAAAAATTTCTATTAACAATTTTAGGTGTTTTAAAAATGTTGATTTACACCTATCACCCGGTATAAACTTTTTCTTTGGTAAAAACGGTTCTGGAAAAACCAGCATACTAGAATCTGTTTTTATTTTCTCAAGTGGCAAATCTTTTAAAAGTTCTAACTTGGCCTCACTTGTCAATTATGAATATGATAAATTTACTTTAAAAGCGTTTGATAATTTAAAAGGATATATTGTTGAGATTGAAAAAAACAAAAACAAGCCAATCTCAGTTTTATTAAATAATAAAAAAATAACTACAAGTAAACTAATTAAAGAATTTCCGTGCACACCGATTCATAATAATACTTTTTCATTCGCTGACGCTTCTCCAGACTTTAGAAGAAAGCTTCTAGATAGGTCTATTTTTATATCTGAAAAGTCTTTTTCTGAGTGCTGGTTTTCTTATTATCGATCTTTAAAACAAAGAAACTCTATATTAAAAAATAACCGTATATCAGATATTTATATATGGAATACTAAGCTCTCAGATGAGGGAATTAAATTAAATAATATGAGAAAAAACTTTTTTACGAAAACCAAAAATGAGTTTTATTATTTAATAGATCTTATAAAGCCAAGCTCAGTTTTTGATTTTTTTAATCTAATAGAAATAGATTTTTTCAGAGGCTGGGATGAGAACAAAAATCTTAATGATCTTCTTCAAGAAAATCAGGATATTGACCTAAAGCGTAAATCTACAACACAAGGACCACATAAATCTGATATAAAATTTCTAATAAATAATATTGATGCAAGACAAATATTATCCAGAGGTGAGCAAAAGTTTTTTTCGATATTATGGTCTTTGGCTCAACATGAGGTCTTAAAAAAACAATATAAAATTAATGCAACACTAATTGTGGACGACATAAAGTCTGAACTTGACGATAGAGTTTTTAACTTATTTGTTGAGACGCTTAAACATATCAAAACCCAAGCAATCTTTTCCTGTATAGATGATTGTTTTAGTAGTAAAATAATAGCTAGTTTAAATGAGTTTAAAAAGTTCCACGTGGAACAATTAGGATAAAAAAATGGCAAAAAAATCTAAGGAAGCCAAATACGACTCAAGTAACATTCAAGTTCTAAAAGGTTTAGAAGCGGTTAAAAAAAGACCAGGTATGTACATAGGTGATACAGACGATGGGTCTGGATTACATCACATGGTTTTTGAGGTTTTAGATAATTGTATTGACGAAGCAATGGCGGGTTATTGTTCAGACATTAATGTCATAATTAATAAAAATGGTTCTGTAACAATCGAAGATAACGGAAGAGGAATACCTGTTGATGTTCATAAAAAAGAAGGAGTGTCAGCTGCGCAATTAATAATGACCACCCTTCACTCTGGTGGTAAATTTGATGATAACTCTTATAAAGTTTCGGGGGGGCTTCATGGTGTTGGTGTTTCTGTTGTAAATGCCTTATCAAAGAAACTAACCTTAGAAGTTCATAGAGATGGTGGTGAGTATTTCCAAGAATACGCAGATGGCAAACCAAAAGCAAAATTAAAAAAAGTTAAGACATCTAAAAAGACTGGAACAAAAATTACTTTCTTCCCTTCTGAAAAAATTTTTACGTCCGTAGATTTTGAAGTTGAAAAAATTTATAAAAGGATTCAAGAGTTATCATTTTTAAATGCTGGCGTAGCTATTAATGTTGAAGATAAAAAAACTGGCAAGTCGAAAAAATTTAAAAACACAGGCGGCCTTTCAAGTTACGTTACACATTTAAAAGGAAGAAAACAGATAGTCTCGGAAATATTTGAATGTTCAGCAACAGAAAATGATGTGGGGGTTGAAATAGCAATGCAGTGGACAGACTCATATAGCGAGAACGTTCTATGTTATACAAACAATATTCCACAAAAAGATGGGGGGACTCATTTGGCAGGTTTCAGAGGAAGCTTAACGAGAGTACTAAAATCATTTATAAAAAAAGAAAATGCAAAGAAGACACCAACTGATTTGCTGGGAGAAGATGTAAGAGAGGGTTTAATTGCAATAATTTCTGTAAAAGTTCCAGATCCTAAGTTTTCATCACAAACAAAGGAAAAACTTGTCTCATCAGAGGTAGAAGGCGTCGTAAGTACAATTTTTAGTAAATATTTTAATGAATTTCTACTTGAAAACCCAAAAGACGCAATGAGTATTATTGGAAAGGTATCTGAAGCTGCTTTAGCAAGAGAGGCTGCAAGAAAAGCCAGAGAAATGACTAGGAGAAAGGGTGTGCTCGAGATTGCTGGCTTGCCCGGAAAGCTTGCAGATTGTCAAGAAAAAGACCCAACACTATCTGAAATATATATAGTTGAGGGTGATTCGGCTGGAGGATCAGCAAAACAAGGAAGAAATAGAAAAAATCAAGCAATTCTTCCTTTAAAAGGCAAAATTATTAACGTTGAGAAAGCAAGAATTGATAAAGTCTTAGGTTCAGCTGAAGTTGGCACACTTATTAAAGCCCTAGGTTGCGGTATTGGTAAGGAAGATTTTGATATTGATAACTTAAGATACCATAGAATAATAATAATGACTGATGCAGATGTTGACGGATCTCATATTAGGACACTTCTCTTAACGTTTTTTTACAGGCAAATGTACGAAATTGTAGAAAAAGGGCATGTCTACATCGCCTTACCACCATTATATAAAATCACTAAAGGTAAGGAGTTTGTTTATGCTTCTGATGAATCTGAAAAAGATGATGCTATTAAAAAACTTTCAAAAAATGGCACTAGAGGCCTAGAAGTTCAAAGATATAAAGGTTTGGGTGAAATGAATCCAGAGCAACTTTGGACAACAACCATGGACCCTATTAATAGAAGAATGATGAGGGTCGACATAAAGGACGTACAGGATGCTAACGAATCATTTGAAATACTTATGGGTGATGATGTTGAGCCAAGAAGAGAGTTTATAGACGCTAATGCTTTGTCTGTAAAAGAGCTAGATATTTAATGAATTTCATCAAATTTTAATTTTATCCAATCATATGCTGCTTCAGTTACCATTTTTGGGTCATTTCCATATATTGGTTTTCCTATATGAACTTTAACCTCACCCTTATGCTTTAAAAATTTCTTATTTCTCCAATATTGGCCAGAATTATGGCATATTGGTATTATGGGAACACCATTATTAACTGAAAGATAACCACAACTGTTTGAGAATTTTTTAATACCGTGTTTAGGGTCTGTTCTTGTGCCTTCAGGAAAAATAATTATAGAAGTGCCCTTTTTAAGCTTTTTAGCACCATCTTTTATAATTTTTTTCATACTTTTATATTTCTTAGACCTTCTTAGGTGGATAGGTTTCAAGCATGCTAATGCCCATCCAAATACTGGTATAAATAATAATTCTTTTTTTATTATGCTTGAAGATGGAATTAAGAGCGTTTGTAAATAAAATGATTCCCATTGGCCCTGATGATTTGAGACAAGAATACATGGACTTTCTTTTATATTTTCAATGCCTTTAACTTCCCATGATACTCCGCACAAATACTTAAGGAGATGCAGAACTGCTTTTACCCAAAGTGAAGCTATATTTTGTAAGGATGTGGTACTTATAAACGGATATAAAAAAATGATAATAAATGATGCGATAATTACACTAATATAGAAAATGATATTAAAAATGAAATTGCCTAAATATTTCAATATCAGTGATTTATTAAATTAATTAAATAATTGTTAAGATCATCTTTATCTAATCTTTTTTGCTCCATTGAGTCCCTGTCTCTTATGGTAACTGAATTATCTTCAAGTGTTTGAAAGTCAACTGTAATACATACTGGTGTTCCAATTTCATCATGCTTTCGATAGCTTTTACCAATATTTCCAGTATTTTCAAATATAATCCTTCCAAAACCAATTTTTTGAAGCTCATTCTTTATATTTTTTGCAGCTTCAACTAATTCTGTATTATTTTTCTTTAAAGGTATAACAGCTGCCTTTATTGGTGATAAATGAGGTTTTAGTCTTAAAACAACCCTAGTTTTATTATTTTCTAGCTCCTCAACAAAATAAGCTTCATTTAATATTGCTAGAAAGCTTCTTTCTAAACCTGCTGATGGTTCGATTACAAATGGCACAATCCATTTACCAGAGTCATCCTGTACTGCCATTTTACTATTTGAGTGCTTGTTTTCTTTCACAGATGACCCAATACTCAATTCATTTTGTTTCTTAGAGTGTGAACCTAAATCAAAATCAGTTCTGTTTGCAATGCCTTCAAGCTCTTCAAGGCCATGAGGAAATTTATACATTAGATCAATAGTTTTTTTAGAATAATGAGCTAGTTCTTCAGTGGGTACATCATAAAGCTCTATACTTTCCGTGGGTACACCTTGATTTTTCCACCACTCTAGTCTTTTTTGTACCCATACATCATGAGATTTTTCGTCTTCACCTGGCATAACAAAATATTCTAATTCCATTTGTTCAAATTCCCTGACTCTAAAAATAAAATTTCTAGGTGTTATTTCATTCCTAAATGCTTTACCAATTTGTGCAATTCCAAATGGAATTTGTTTGGATGTAGAATCTATGATGTTTTTAAAGTTAGTGAATATCTGTTGAGCTGTTTCAGGTCTTAGATATGCAAAACTCGAACCATCGTCTATCGGACCTACATTTGTCTTAAACATTAAGTTAAATTGCCGTGGTTCAGTTAGATCCTCTGGTTTGCACTCTTTTGGTACTTGATCAGCTCTAAATCTAAGACCACATGACTTACAATCGACCATTGGATCTGAAAAGGTGTCTTCATGGCCTGAATACCCCAGAACAAGTGGGTTTGTAAGAATAGATGAGTCAAGTCCCTCAATATCATCATTTTCATAAACCATTGCTTCCCACCAGGCGTCTTTAATATTATTCTTTAATTCAACACCAAGTGGTCCAAAATCGTATGTTCCTTGAAGGCCACCGTAAATTTCACTAGATTGGAATATAAAGCCTCTTCTTTTACATAAAGCAACTAGCTCTTCCATATTTTTAGCTGGCAATTTTAATCTCCTTAAAAATTAACATTTGTCCCTTTTATTAAGAGGCTTATTTTTAAATTATCTGTGTATAATTAATACTTTTATGATTATATATCAAGCTTATAAATTATTATCATGATATTTACACTATTTTATATTCTTTCCTGCATTCCAAGGATTTTCTTAGTTTTTTTTATTGATTTATTCATTTATTTGCGACTTTATAAGACCACTAAGTCTTATAAGATAACAAAAATTAATCTTGAAATAGCTTTTCCTGAATTAACTCTCCCAAATATTGAATTGCTATCACGAGGAAGTATAAGAGAGTCCATTATGTCAGGATATGAAACAGTATATTCATGGGGGAGATCATTTTCAGATTCAAACAATTTAATTTTTAAAGTAGAAAATAATTTTTTACTAAAGAAAAATATTTTAAGCGGACAAGGATTAATTTGTGTTGCAATACATAACAGAAGTGTTGATATGCTTTTAACCTGGATTAACTCGCAAACACCAACAGTAAGTCTTTATAAAGAGATTAAAAATAAATACATGGAAACATTTGTAAAAAATAAAAGAGAAATAAATAACTCAGTGAGCGTTAAAACCTCAATATCTGGTGTTAGAACGATTTACAAAGCTTTAAAAGATAAAAAAGTAATATGTTTTGCTGCAGATCAAGTTCCTAAAAGGGGCCTAGGAGAACACATAAATTTATATAATAAAATGGCATATACAACCACACTTGTTCAAAGTTTGGCTTCTAAAACCAATTGTCCAGTGATATATCTCTGTATGAATTCAAATATTAATGGTTTTCTTTCTGTATCAATAAAGCCTTGTAATGATGATATTTATGACAGTAGTAAGCACTTACAATTAGTAAATAAAGACATAGAAAAATTAATTAATAGAAGACCAATAGACTATTCATGGGAATATAAAAGGTTTAAGAGATGCTTGCCTGAAGAAAAAAATTTATACAGTGGTATATAGTTATTTTGCCCAAAACATTGGAGTTAAGATTACTAAAAGGGTGAATATCTCTAATCTACCCAAAAGCATTGCAAAGGCTAATGTGCTCTTAGTAAAAGTACTTAGATTAGAATAATTTTCTGATACCACTCCCAACCCAGGACCGAGATTGTTAAGGCATGCACCTACTGCTGAAAATGCAGACTCTAAATCAAGACCCGAGGTTAAAACAGCAAGTAAAAGTATCATAAAAGAAATTACATAAATAGAAAAAAAGCCCCATACAGATGTTGCAACTTCATCATCTACACTTCTTGAGCCTATCTTTAATGATATTACTGAATTTGGATGAATTATCTTCATAATATTAGAGTAAGCATGATTTAACATTATCATGACTCTCCATGACTTTACACCACCTCCAACTGAGCCTGAACAAGCTCCAATAAAAGCTCCTATAAGTAAAAGAAAAGATATTGATAATGGCCAGTTTGAAGTATCAGAAATTGAGAAACCTGTAGTCGTTATCATTGAAACTGAATGAAATACAACTTCTTTATAGCTAGGACCATTTTCGTAATTAGAAAGTAAATTTATAAGAAACGAGACAATCAAAACTAATAATAGTATTGAAAAGAAAAATCTAAACTCTGGATCATAAAAGTACTTCAATGGCTTTCTTCTGTAAATTGCAAAATAATGAAGCGTAAAACTGAATGCAGATAAAAGCATAAATACAATGCATATAACCTCAATCGTTGTGCTATTAAAATATCCAATGCTTTCGTTGTGAGTAGAAAATCCTCCAATTGCAACTGTTGACATTGCGTGTGAGACTGCATCAAATGTAGACATTCCACCCAAGTAATATAAAAGTGCACATACAATGGTAAGTCCAAGATATATAGACCATAACGCCTGTGCAGTTTCCTTTATTCTAGGTGTAAGTCTTTGTTCGCCCATAGCTCCGGGAATCTCAGTTTTATATATTTGACCACCTCCAATGCCTAATAATGGCATCACGGCGATTGCAAGAACTATAAGACCCATTCCACCCATCCATTGGAGCATTTGTCTATAGAATAGAATAGATTCAGGTAGGGCATCTATATTTGAAATAACAGTTGCTCCAGTAGTAGTAATTCCTGACATTGACTCAAAGAAAGAGTCAATTATGCTCATTCCACTTAGATAGAATGGTATTGAGCCTGCAAAAGACAAGACAACCCAGAACATAACTATAATTACAAAACCATCCTTCTGAGATAATTCATTATTTATATTTCTGGTTAGTATTAATCCAACAACACCTACCAAGCTTATTGATATAAATGTTTTTAAAAAAATATAAAAGGCATCATCATTAAAAATAATTGATATAAAAATAGGAAAAACAAATGAAAAGCTGAAAAATAAAATCAACACACTAAAAAGGTTTAATATTGACTTAGGATTCATTATTGTGTTTTAAAAAGAATCTCGACCTCAGAAACCATGTCTTTATTTGCTAAAAATATAATTAAATGATCATTTAAACAAAGCTCAACATTGGAATCAGGCATTATCAAATCACCATGTCTAACAACTGCGCCAATTGAAGCTCCCTCTGGTAAAGGTATTTCTTTGACCGACTTTCCAAATAGATTTGAAGTAAACTCATTTGCATGAACAACACCTTCAATGGCTTCAGCCCCAGTATCCATTTTTAATAATACATCTTGAGTAACATCACTTTCTCTAAGGTCTTGAAGTACTGAAGAAACGGTTAGCCTATAGGGTGCTATATATATATCAATAAAGCCTGGAACTAGACCAAGATATGATGGATTATTTAAAATTATCATTGTTTTTTTTGCACCCATTTTTTTTGCAATGAGTGAAGACATTAAGTTTGTCTCATCATCGTCAGTAAGGGCACAAAAAATGTCAATATTTGATATATTCTCGCTTTTAAGAAGGTCCTCATCAGTCGCAGATCCACTTAGGACGATAGTTTTATCAAGTTTCTTAGATAATTCTTTACATTTTTGTTTATTTGAATCAATTAGTTTTATTTTGTAATCATTTTCTAGCTCTTTTGCTAATGAGTAGCCTATTTTTCCGCCTCCAATAATCATTACCCTTGAATAAACATCAATCTTATCTCTAAATTCATTAACAATTAGATCAATGTTAGAAACAGAAGATACAAAATAGACCTCATCACCTTCTTTTATAATAGTTTCACCGGAAGGAATAAAGGGCTTTCCTTTTCTATAAATTGATGCAACAAAAGCATTTGCATCTGGCATGTCATCTTTAATGCCCTTAAGCTCTCTTCCAACAAGCTTGCCCTTCTTCTTTGCCTTAACACTAACAAGATTTACTTTTCCGTCAGCAAATTTTTCTATTTGTTCTGTCCCAGGGTGTTTTACAAGCTCTTTAAGATGGTTCATAACCTCCTTTTCAGGGCTAATAACAATATCAACAATATCTGCACCAAATATATCTAAGTTTTCAGAATAAGTTTCTTCTGACAATCTACATATTGTTTTCTTCACATTGAAACTATTTTTTGCTATCTGACAAGCAATTAAATTTACTTCATCATTTGAGGTAACTGCAATTACAGTTGTAGATTCATCAGCACCAGCTTTTTTTATTGAAAGAGGGTGCGAAGCATGTCCTTCTACTGTCAAAATATCAAGCTTATCCTCTAAGGCAGAAAGAGAAGATTTATCAAAATCAACAATCGAAACATCATAGTTATTGTTTACTAATGCAGTGGCAAGACTTCCACCAACTCGACCAGCACCTAAGATTAGTACTTTCATAGTGTGTAAATTAAACCTCTTTTTAAATAAAGCAAGACTTATCGTATAAATTTATTTTTTATGAAAAAAACTCTTTATATGAATTATAAAGATCATTTGATGAAATAATGTTCTTGTTTTGGAATTGTAAGTAAGTAATCACTACCACTGCATCGCTGGTATTTATGTACAATCCAGACTTATCAAATTTATGTATGGTTCCAGGAATGTCACTGCTATTTTCGTTAGTTTTTTCAATTTTATGAATTTTAATAACCTTATTTTTGTAGTTGAAATATATGCCTGGCCATTCAATATATGCTCTATATTTATTAATAATATTAGTGCTGCCATCGTTAAAATTTATTTCTGATTCTTGTTTTAAAATTTTATTGCAATAAGTTGCTTTTGAATGGTCTTGTGGTGAAGCATGTAATTTATTTGAATTAATTTTATCTAGAATATTAAGTAGGTTTGCATTACATAATTCAGTTAATTTTTTTTCTAGTGAAATCTTATCATCATCTTCTTTAATATTTTGATCAAAAACTGAGTATATGTCACCTGAGTCGAGCTCATTATTCATTTTAATTATTGATATGCCAGTAGATATGTCACCGTTTAAAATTGCCGATTGAATTGGTGATGCCCCTCTATATTTTGGTAGAACAGAAAAATGAATATTAATTGGTGAAACTTTAGGTAAATCTAATAACCAACTGGGGATAATCTTTCCATATGCTACGACAATTAAAAACTCAACCTCTATCAATGATAGTTCGGCTTTAAACTTATCATCATCTAGATGCTTTGGTTTAAAGATTTTAATATCTAATGAACTTGCTTTATTCGCTACAGCTGACTCTATTAATTTACTGCCTCTTTTACCTCTTTTGTCAGGCTGGGTAATAACTGCTTTAATATTTATATTTGATTCACTAGACAAAGAATCTAGTACTTTAGCAGCACTATGAGGGCTTCCAGCAAATAAAATATTCATATCACAATCATGTTAAGGCATTTAATCAGATCTTTTTTAATGTTTTATTTGATTTATTACAGTTTTCTGTGAGTAAAATTATCATATTTACAGTTATAATCTGTTAATATCACTTAAATTCTTTTAAAAGCTTTGATCTTACGCGATCTCTTTTTAAAGCACTTACATAGTCAACCATTAATTTACCCTCCAAATGATCAATTTCATGCTGTATACATACAGTTAACAGGCCTTCTGGAGTATCTACATGCGTTTTACCCTTTAAATCCTGCCATGAAAGTTCTATTTTATCGGGTCTCGCTATAACTTCGTTAAATCCAGGAATTGACAAACACCCTTCCTCATACTCAAACATTTTGTAACCTTTAAGAATCTTGTAGCTTGGATTTATAAATACTCTTGGTTCATTTCTGTCTTCAGATAAATCCATAACAATTAATCTTATATGATGATCAACCTGAGTTGCTGCTAAACCTATTCCATTAGCCTCATACATGGTATCAAGCATATCAGATGCTAATTTTTCTAGACATTTGTCGAATTTAACAACTTTTTCAGCAACTTTTCTTAATCTAGGGTCTGGAAATATTAAAATATTTAATTTTTTAGCCATTTTTAAAGTTTTTCATTATAATTTCGAGATTATAATCCACTTAACAATTTAAGAGTACATATAATGACAAATGAAACAGTACAAGTAGCTATTATAATGGGTTCTGACTCAGATCTTCCTGTTGTAGAAGCAAGTTTTTCAATATTAGATGATTTTGGTGTCAAATACACTAAGAATGTCATGTCAGCGCATAGAACGCCTCATGATGTAATGGAGCTAATAAAAAACTCTGAGGAAAACGGATGCAAAGTTTTTATAGCAGCTGCTGGTATGGCAGCTCATCTTGCCGGAGCGGTAGCGGCTCACTCAACAAAACCAGTAATAGGTATTCCAATAGAATCAGGCGGCATGGGAGGAATTGATTCCTTGTTGTCCACTGCAATGATGCCACCGGGAGTTCCTGTTGCAACAGTAGCCGTTGGAAAAAGTGGGGCAAAAAACAGTGCAATACTTGCAGTTCAGATTCTTGCAACTAGTGATGAAGATCTTGAACAAAAGTTGGTTGAGTATAAACACAATATGAGAGCTGAAGTTTTAGAAAAAGATAAAAAACTTAATTCATAATTGAAAAACAATGCTTTAAATATCAACTCATCCGTTGAGTGGTTAAATGCTGGAAAAATTCTAGCTCATCCTACTGAATCAATTTGGGGTTTGGGTTGTGATGCGTTGAATGAGGAAGCAGTTAATCTTATTTTTAAGATAAAAAAAAGAGATAAAAAAAAGAACTTTATTTTGCTTGTAAAATCACTCGAATCATTTGAAAAATATTTAGAAGAAATAAATGCGGAAGATAAAACTTTTTTAAATAAACATTGGCCTGGACCATATACTTTCTTAATTAAATACAATGAAAAACTTCCAACTCATTTAAAAAATGCATCTGGAAAAATAGCAATAAGAGTGAGTAATCACTTACCTATAAGACATCTATTTGAAAGTTTTTCTGGCTTTATGGTATCAACGTCTGCAAATATCTCTGGTGAAGAAAATATTAATGATCCTGACAATATTATAAATTATTTTGAATACGAAGAGATGGCATATTATGATGAAATATTAGGTGACAATAAAAACCCTTCAACTATTATTGATTTAGAATCTAGAGCAATTATTAGAGAATAATATGTTAATAAATTTAGAAAAATCTTTTAAAAAAAATCAATCATTAATCATTAAAAATTTTAAACTTCTAGAGGGTTCATCTTCTGCAGAAATTTCATCTGATGTATGGAAAAGGCCTGAAGGTGGCGGAGGGAAAACCTTTGTAATATCTAACGGTAATTTCTTTGATAATTGTGCTGTAAATTTCTCGTCAATATACGGTAAAAATATGCCTACAAGTGCAATTGGAAAAAAATTAGCCAAAAAAATTGATCATGGCTATCAAGCCATGGGTGTTTCTGTGATCTCTCACCCAAAAAATCCATATGTTCCAACTAGTCATATGAATGTTCGTCTATTTGGAATATTAGACAAGAATAAAAAAATAAAAGATTGGTGGATTGGAGGTGGCTATGATTTAACGCCTTATATATCTTTTTCAGAAGATAATATTAATTGGCATAACTCAGCAAAAGAAACTCTTGATAAATATAACAAAAATTTTTATAAGTCATTTTCTGAGAATTGTAATAAATATTTTTACATACCTCATAGAAAAGAAAGAAGGGGGGTTGGAGGTATCTTTTTTGATAATTTATCTAGCTTAAGCCTCGACGATAGCCTGAAAATGCTAAATTCTATTGCAAGCACCTATTTAAATTCATATTTAGATATTGTTGCTAAAAGAAAGAAGATAAAGTATTCCTCAGATGAGAAAGATTTTCAGCTAATTAGGAGAGGAAGATATGCTGAATTTAATCTAATATATGACAGAGGAACGTTATTTGGGCTTCAATCAAACGGAAGAATTGAATCAATCTTAGCTTCACTTCCAACAGAAGTTAAATGGAAGTATAAAAAAAATAAAAAATACAAATTAATGGAAAGAGCTCTACTTAAAAATCTTAATAGAAATTGGAATGAATAAAAAATACAAACTTGGTGTTGTTGGGCGGCCTATTGAACATTCATTATCCCCGTTTATACACTCAAGATTTTCAAGGAATGAAAATATTAATATTGAGTATTTGCCCTATAAAGTAGATGAGTCTGATTTTGAAATCTTCATAAAAGAATTTTTCTCTGATAAAGATTCAAAAGGATTAAATGTAACGCTTCCATATAAAAAAAATGCTGCCAATCTTAATGGAAATATTTCATCAGAAGCAAAATATATAAATGCAGTAAATACTCTGGTTAAATCAAATGGAGAGCTTTTACTATATTCAACTGACGGCAAAGGCTTTATTAACGACATTGATTCAAAAGGCTTTGATTTAAAAAATAAGAAAGTTCTGATGATTGGAGCCGGAGCAGCCATAGAAAGTGTATTGTATAGAGTCGCTAAAAGTAGCACTAAAAGTATTACCTTATTTAATAGAACTGAAGAAAAAGCAAATAGGCTGATTAGAAAATTTTCTAATATGGGAAAAATAGAGTTATTTCATGAAGAACAAAATTCTGCTTTTGATGTTGTTATAAATGGATCATCAGCAGGATTAACAGGCGAATTTAAGCCAATAGAAGAAATCTTTATAAATTCTAATACTTACTTTTACGATTTGAATTATTCTTTAACTGAAACGCCTTTTTGCAAATGGGCTAGTGAAAATTCTAAACATGTATTTGATGGCATAGGGATGCTCGTGTATCAAGCAGCATTCTCTTTTGAAAAATGGTTTGATGTATTTCCTGAAACAGATAGTGTTATTAGTGATCTTGAGGGAATGAGAGAATGAAACGATTTGTACAATTCATAGCTGGAGCAATCTGCCCTGAATGTAAATCACAAGATACTATTGCTCTTAACCCTACAGATGATGAAATTTATTGTGTTAATTGTGATTTTGTTGAAAAAAGACCTAAAGAAAAATCTAAAGATAACATCAAAGAAATTACGGTGGTCAATTTAGAAGATTTTAAAAAAAATAGGGAAGAAAATCGATAGAAATTAAACCCTCAAACATATATCATACGTAGCACAAAAAAGTGCTTTTTTACTTGGTTGTATATATATAAATAGCTTATAATATACTATAACTAAATTTTATTATTATAAGACACACTTATTTGGGCGGATAATGTTATTTAAACTTCTTAGCTTTACAAAGAAAAATACCTTTCTTATAGCTTTACTTTTGCTAGTTTCACCATTTATGCAAGCTGATTGGTTTGCATTAAATATGACAAGAGGTAGTACCGATATAAGTAACGAAGTTTTTGAGCTACACATGCTAATTTTTTGGATATGTGTTGCAATTGGAGTCATAGTTTTCAGCGTTATGTTCTACTCGATGTGGGCTCATACAAAGAAAAAGAATCCAGTACCTGCTAAGTTTCATGAAAACCATAAGCTTGAAATAGCTTGGACTATTATTCCATTTTTGATCCTGATAGCTATGGCTGTTCCAGCATCAAAAACGCTTGTCAAAATTTATGATGATGAGGCGGGCGATATTAATATTCAAGTAACTGGATATCAGTGGAAATGGCAATACAGATATCTTGAGGACGATGTAAGCTTCTTTTCGAACCTATCAACTGATTTGGATGAGATATATAACCTAGTTCCTAAGGGAGAAAATTACTTACAAGAAGTTGATGAGATGGTTGTAATTCCTGCTGGAAAGAAAGTAAGATTTTTAATAACAGCCAATGATGTAATTCATTCATGGTGGTTGCCTGCATTCGCAATTAAACAAGATGCAATACCTGGATTTGTAAACACAGCTTGGACTATTGTAGACGAACCTGGAATCTACAGAGGCAAGTGCACCGAGTTGTGTGGAAAAAATCATGGCTTCATGCCAATAGTTGTAAAAGTTGTTGAACAAGCTGAATATGACGAATGGGTTTTTGCTAAAAAACAAGAAGCAATCAAATTAGCTGAGTTAACAACAAAAGAGTGGACGGCTGCTGAGTTGGTTGAAAGAGGTGAAAGCATTTATGAAGTAAATTGTGTTGCTTGCCATCAAACATCTGGTCAAGGCATATCTGGAATATTTCCGGCGCTTGCAGGAAGTGACATTGTTATGAATAACAAAGATAGAAATATTGAAATTCTCATGGAAGGTGTTCAAGGAGCAGCCATGAATTCATTTAGCTATCTTTCAGAGGTTGAACTTGCGGCAGTAATTACGTACACAAGACAATCATGGGGTAATGCTGAAAAGGGAGATGGAGAAATCGTAATACCCAAAGATATCGTGGATTATAAGGAACCAAAGATTTAATATAGGAAAATATTATGAGTGCAGTAATAGAGAATCACCATGACGATCACGATCATGGCCCAGCAAAAGGAATCACTAGATGGTTGTACACAACTAATCATAAAGATATAGGAACACTATATTTATGGTTCAGTTTTGCAATGTTCCTTATAGGCGGAGCAATGGCGATGATAATAAGAGCTGAGCTTTTCCAACCTGGTATGCAAATAGTTGAGCCTGAATTTTATAACCAAATGATAACGCTTCATGGTTTGATCATGATATTTGGTGGTGTTATGCCGGCATTTGTTGGACTCGCTAACTGGTTGGTTCCAATGATGATTGGGGCACCAGACATGGCATTACCGAGAATGAACAATTTGAGTTTCTGGATATTGCCTTTTGCTTTCTTTATTCTTTTATCATCCCTTTTCATGGAGGGCGGAGCTCCTAACTTTGGATGGACATTTTATGCACCACTTTCAACAACATATGCACCGCCAAGCGTAACGTTTTTTATATTTTCTGTTCACATAATGGGAGCTTCTTCAATTATGGGTGCAATTAATGTGGTTGTAACAATCATGAATATGAGAGCACCAGGTGTAACCTTAATGAAAATGCCATTATTTGTATGGTCATGGTTAATAACTGCATATTTGTTAATAGCTGTAATGCCTGTTTTGGCCGGAGCAGTAACAATGATGTTAATGGACATCCACTTTGGAACAAGTTTCTTTAATGCAGCTGGTGGCGGAGATCCTGTTCTCTTCCAACATATTTTTTGGTTCTTTGGCCATCCTGAGGTATACATAATGATTCTGCCAGCCTTTGGTATCGTTTCCCACATTATCGAGACTTTTTCGAGGAAACAACTATTTGGTTATTCTTCAATGGTTTGGGCTATGCTTTCAATTGCAATCCTTTCTTTTGTAGTATGGGCTCACCATATGTTTACAGTTGGCTTGCCATTAGCAGCTGAAATATTTTTTATGTGGGCAACTATGTTGATAGCCGTGCCTACTGGTGTAAAAGTATTTAATTGGGTAGCGACTATGTTTAGAGGATCTCTAACATTTGAAACGCCTATGCTTTTTGCAGTTGCATTTGTTGTTTTATTTACTATCGGAGGATTGTCAGGATTGATGCTTGCTATTGTTCCTGCTGACTTCCAATATCATGATACATATTTTGTTGTTGCTCATTTTCATTATGTTTTGGTTCCTGGAGCAATATTCTCTATCATGGCCGCTGTTTATTATTGGATTCCAAAATGGTCTGGAAATATGTATGACGAAAGACTCGGCAAACTTCATTTTTGGCTTTCATTTATAGGTGTAAACGTTACATTCTTTCCACAACATTTTATTGGTTTAGCTGGAATGCCAAGAAGATATCCCGATTATGCTCTCATATTTGCTGACTGGAACATGGTTTCTAGTATTGGAGCATTTCTATTTGGGTTTTCTCAATTACTGTTTTTATTTATTGTTATCAAGACTGTGATGGGTGGCAAAAAGGCAACAGATCAAGTTTGGGAAGGCGCTAAAGGGCTTGAGTGGACAGTTGCTTCACCAGCTCCGTATCATACATTTTCTACACCACCAAGGGTTGATTGATGAAGAAAGAAGCAAAGAAAACATTAATTAAATTAGTTGTCGCTGTTCCTTTGATGTTTGCTTTTGGCTTCGCACTTGTACCTCTTTATGACGTTTTTTGTGAGGTTACAGGTATCAACGGAAAGGTTTTTCAATCCGAATATTCTGAAGAGCTTGTAACTGATGATGGTAGAACTATAGCAATTCAATTTATATCTACAAATAATGAGAATATGCCGTGGACATTCAAACCATCCGAACAAGTTATGAAGATTGAAACGGGCAAGTATCATGGCGCGACTTTTTACGTTAAAAATACTACTGATAAAAAAATGACTGCTCAGGCAGTTCCAAGTGTTGCTCCATCAAATGCAGCTGCACATCTAAAAAAACTAGAATGTTTTTGCTTTGAGCAGCAAGAACTTATGCCAGGTGAAGAAGCACTGCTTCCTGTCAAACTATTGGTTTCAAATGAACTGCCTTCAAATATTAAAAACATAATTTTATCTTATACAATTTTTGATATAACTGATTATGATGATGAGGTTTTAGCTCATAATCAAATGGCAATGGAGTAAAGCAGAAATGAGCGGGGGAAGTTATTACGTACCAGATCAAAGCAGATTTCCAATTTTTATGGCGGTTTCTTTGTTTCTATTGGTTATGGGAGCTTCAAGTACGATAAATAACTTAGAGGACCCAACCAGCAACTCTGTATATATATTATATTCAGGATTTGCATGTTTATTTTTGACCATGTTTTTTTGGTTCAGACAAGTAATAAAAGAACATCTTGCTGGATTAGATTCTAATCAGCTAAAACAATCTTATGTATACGGAATGGCATGGTTCATTTTTTCTGAAGTCATGTTTTTTGCTGCATTTTTTGGTGCTTTATTTTATGTTAGAACTCTAGCAGTTCCTTGGTTGGCTGGCGAAGGTTCAAAAGGAGCAGCAATTACAGCCATTGAACTATGGCCAGCCTTTGAGTCTTCATGGCCGGTTATGACCACACCGGATCAAGGTAATGAGTATGATTTAGCTGACAAAAGCATGGCATGGCCAGGATGGAGTAAGGCTCTTTTATGGCTGCCTTTGTGGAACACAATTGTTCTTTTGAGTTCTTCATGGACAGTTCACTTAGCCCACCTTGGTTTAAAAAAAGGAAATAGAAAAAAGTTTAACGTATATCTTGGAGTTACAGTTCTTTTGGCTTTAATTTTTGTTGGGCTGCAGGCTCTTGAATATTATGAAGCTTATGCACATTATGGCCTTAAATTAAATTCTGGAATATATGGATCAACATTTTTTATGCTTACTGGTTTTCATGGCTTCCATGTGATGATGGGCGGTTTTATGTTAGCTATTATGCTTGCAAGATCAGTTTTTGCAGGTCACTTTGAGCAACACGATCACTTTGGCTTTGAAGCTGCATCATGGTATTGGCATTTTGTAGATGTTGTCTGGCTAATGCTATTTATATTTGTTTATATTTTATAATTAGGAATCTTCCCAAGGAACGCTGTTACCAAGTTCGCCAGTATATAAACCAATTGCAATTAAAATGATTAAAACTGTAGCAAAGAAAACTCTAAGACCAAGCAAGTAAACTGTTCTTTTTCTTCCTGTCTCGCCCTTATCTACAAGTAGAAAAAAAAGACCGCCAGCAAGTGAAAGAAGTAACAGAGGTATTACGATATATATTAAGGTAGTAATCATAATAAAATTTTAATGCATATATACTTTTATAGATATGAAAAAAAATAAATTTAATCCAGGAGCAAGAATTACAATTTTTTTTGTTACGTTTGCAATTATTTTTTTCTCATTAGGATTGTGGCAAATCGAAAGAGGACAAGCAAAAACAGTATTGCTTGATGAATTCGATAAAAACTCAGTTATAGAACCCCAAGAGATCAAACAGGATTCAAAAAAATGGGAAAGAGTATATGTGGAAGGAACTTGGTATGGAGCCAATCAAATATTAATTGATAATGTAATAAATGGAGGCATTGCTGGATATAAAGTGCTTACACCTTTCAGGCTAAACGAAACAGGCGATCTTATCCTAATAGATAGAGGATGGATAAAAAGAAATAGAAATATGTCAGACTTACCAAATATTAGTATTAAGGATATTAAAGAAAGAGTAAGCGGGATATTAGAATCACCTGAACTTGGACTTGTTCTTTCAGAAGAGCTAGTGTCTGGTGAATGGCCAAAAATATCGCAAACTAAGAATATTGATGTAATATCAAAAGAATACAATGAATCAATATATCCATTAATTCTTTTAGCAGACCCAATAAGTAGACATAGCTTAGAATATATTAAAATTAATCCAACAAACATGACGCCAGTAAAACATTATGGTTATTCAGCTCAATGGTTTTTAATGTTTTTAGTTTTATGCGGCATGTATGTCTGGTACGGATACAAAAAAAATGAGAAGTAAAATTTTTCTAGCAGTTTTGTTGCTTACACCAATACTGGTTGTTACTTTCTCGACCTTATATTTTTTATCAGGGATGTCTCCAGAAGGCACTAAAAATAATGGCGTATTTTTTAAAAGCTATTTTGATTTAAATGACTTTAAAAATGTAGAAGGCAAACAAGATCTTATTAAGTTTGAAGATGGTAAATGGATATTATCTGTATATGTTACAAATATAGATAGCAGCGAGGAATCTATATACCTTGCAAGACAACTAAATGTCGCACTTAATAGAGATATCAATAAGCTTAAAAGAGTAATTTTTTATTCAAATAAATTACTTGAACCCAATATTAAAGATATTAAATTACAATATCCACGAGTTGAAATTATCGAGGATAAAAACGGGGTATTGTTAAACGTTTTACAAAGAAATTCATCGATTGATTTTAATATTGAAAATCCAATATTTGTTATCGATCCATATGGAAGGGCAGTTATGTATTTTTTACCAGATACTGACCCAAAATTAATTTTAAAAGACTTGAAGGTGTTAATTTAATGAATCAAATTAAAAATTTGTCTCTTTTTGGTATTTGCTTTGCATTTGTGGTTATTGCATTGGGAGCATGGACGCGTCTTGTAGATGCGGGTCTTGGATGTCCAGATTGGCCAGGATGCTATGGTTTTGTTGTTTTTCCTATAAACGAGGCAGACATTGCTATAGCAGAAAGTAGATATCCATTATTTCCATACGATATTAATAAAGCAATTCCTGAGGTTGTGCATAGATATTTTGCAGCAGGACTTGGCCTTATTGCAATCTTTCTCGTTTATCTGTCTTTTAGAAAGACAAATGATAGATCAATACAAGGTTGGTCGTCATTTTTATTATTTTTTATATGCTGCCAAGGCATTTTTGGATATTTAACAGTAAGCTTAAAACTTTTACCCATAATAGTTACACTGCATTTATTTGGAGGATTCACAACGCTAACTCTGTTTTATTTTATTTACTTAAAATCTCGAAATTTTGAAATATTTAACCAAATAAATATTTCAAATTTAAAAATTATTGCTGGTGTAGCATTTTTAGCTTTAATATTTCAGATATTTCTTGGAGTTTGGACTAGTACTAATTATGCCTCTTTAGCATGTGCAGATTTTCCAACATGTCAGGGAACTTATTTGCCAGAGATGGATTTTAAGAGTGGATTTAATTTAAACCAAGAAGTTGGTCCAAACTATTTGTATGGATTATTAGACAATCCTGCACGAGTAGCCATACATTATTCTCACAGAGTTTCAGCAATATTAGTTACATTTATATTTCTTATACTTATGTCTAGACTATGGTTTTCCGAAGCAGCTCCGCTTGCCTCAACTCTCGGAATTCTTCTTCTAACTCAAATAGCACTGGGAATTACTAATGTTGTATATGTTTTACCTCTATACGTGGCGATTGCTCATAATTTATTTGCAGCCTTTCTTCTTTTAGCAACATTTACTGTAAATTACTTAGCCTGGAAGAAATGACCCTTCTTAAAAGTTATTATCAACTTTGTAAACCAAATGTGGTTTACATGATGTTGATATGCGCTTTTGTAGGAATGTTGTTAGCAGAAAAATCTGTAAGTTCTTTCAGTTATCTGATAGTGTCTTTAGTTGGTATTGCATTTTGTGCAGCTTCTGCAGCTGCAATTAATCAGGTAATTGATCGTGAGTCTGATGCCTCTATGACAAGAACCGATCAAAGACCATTGCCTCAGGGTGATCTGTCTCCAATGCATGCATCAATGTTTGCTTTGGTTATAGGAGGCTTGGGCGCAACAATTTTATATGTTTATGTAAATACATTAACAATGGTTCTAACAATTGCATCTCTAATAGGCTATGCTTTTATTTATACCGTTTATTTGAAGAGAGCAACCCCACAAAATATTGTGATTGGAGGTCTTGCTGGTGCAGCCCCACCATTATTGGGCTGGTCATCTGTAACAAATACAATAGATCCTTACGCCTTATTGTTAGTTCTAATAATATTTGTCTGGACTCCTCCGCATTTTTGGGCGCTTGCAATTTATAGAAAGGATGAATACGCCAAGGAATCAATTCCAATGTTGCCTGTCACACATGGAGTAATATTTACTAAACTTCAAATAGTTTTATATACAATTATTTTGTTCATAGTCTCATTGTTGCCATATGTGGTTCTGATGTCTGGAATAATTTATTTAGTTTCTGCTCTAATATTAAGTTCAGCATTTTTATATTACTCAATTAATCTTTATTACAGTGACGATGATGAAGATGCAATGAGCACTTTCCAATTTTCAATTTATTACATTTTTTTAATTTTCTTAGCTTTACTAGTAGATCATTTTATAATTGTGACTTAATGACGATAAAGAAAAATATATTAATAATTCTTGTTTTTATATTCACGGTTTTAGCCCTTTTCATTAATAAGTTAACATCACCAAGAGTTTTGAGTGAAAATGAACTTTTAATCAATGGCCTTTTTCTTTTTGAAACTCCAAAGCAAATATCAGATTTTACTTTTTTGTCAGAGGATAATATCGAATTTAAAAAAGATGACTTAATTGGAAAATGGACTTTGATGTATTTTGGATTCACAAGATGCCCTGATGAGTGTCCAACCTCAATGTATCAAATGTCAAAACTTGTCAAAGTTTTAAGAGAAAAAAATTTTCCACTAGAAGACAAACAATTTGTTTTGGTTTCTATTGATCCTGAAAGAGATTCACCAGAACAAATTAATAAGTATGCAAAGGGCTTTGATGAGGCATTTATTGGCGTATCAAATGTCAGGCCGATGTTGATAAATCTTGCGACACAGTTATCTGTAAATAATGTAATGCCAAGTGGACAAGAGACTGATCATTCGCACTTGGACAATCACGTAAACAACATAATACTGCTAAATCCAAAAGGGGAATTTGCGGGAGTATTTAGGCCTCCATTTGACTTATCAAGACTATCTTTGACTTATCAATCGGTAACTCAGTAGTCTTTATATTTTAATAATTACTTTGCCTTTAGCCTTTCTGTCTTTAAGGTGAGCAATTGCTTGTGCACCATCATCTAAACTAAATGAATCAGAGACTTCTGGATTAATTTTTCCATCCAAGTGAAGTTTAAATAGCTCTTCAAAATTCTTTTTATTTTCTTCAGGAAACATTCCAACCCATGCTCCCCAGAAAACTCCAACAATTTTCATACCCTTTAGTAGAGCAAGATTGATTGGAATTTTTGGAATCTCACCTGCTGCAAATCCAATTACTAAATATCTGCCATCCCATGCAGTAGCTCTGATACAAGGCTCTGAATATGAATCGCCAATAGGATCATAAACAACGTTAGCACCAATGCCTTCTGTTAATTCTTTTATTTTAGATGAGAGTTCCTTTTGCTGATCTCTATCAAGCTTTCCTGATGGATAAATAAAAGCTTCATCAGCGCCATGTTTTTTACAAAGATTAATTTTATCTTCAGTTGATGCTGCAGCTATGACTTTAGCTCCCATAGCTTTTCCAAGCTCTACAGTAGCAAGACCAACACCTCCTGCCGCTCCAAGAACTAATAAAGTTTCTCCTTCTTTCAAATCCGCTCTTTGTTTGAGAGCATATAGGGATGTGCCATACGTCATTGGTAAAGCAGCAGCAGTTTCGAAGCTCATAGAGTCTGGTATTTTCACAGCAGCTGTTTCTGGGACAACAATCTTTTCAGCAAAAGCCCCCAAACCAGTCATTGCAAATACTCTATCACCCACTTTTAAATTTTTTACATCTTCAGCGACTGCTTCAACTATACCTGATGATTCACCTCCGGGAGTAAAAGGTAGTTCTGGTTGAAATTGATATAGCCCTTGTATCATCAAAACATCAGGAAAGTTAACACTACCAGCTTTATTATTAATTAGCACATGTCCAGGTAGAATTTCAGGATCAGGCACCTCATTAATTTGTAATTTATCTGGCATGCCTAGCTCGACACATTGTAAGGCTTTCATAATTTCCCCCTATAACATTAAGTTGTAGTTTTTAACGAATTCATTCATTTCTTCGTTTGTATTTTCTGGAATTTCTTTTAATTTATTTAATGATAACTCTGCTTCTTTTTTTATACCATCTAAATTTAATGAACCATGAGATCTTAAAATTTTAATATTTTCTTTAGCTTTTTTAACACCATCTGAATGAAAGCTATTATCAGGTATTTTTCCTTTTACTGAGCCAATAACATACTCAATAGATTCTATGAATGATTCACTATTCTCAAAAAAAGATGCAACTAGCTTAAGATCATCAATTATTTCATTTCTTGCCTCATTGATATTTACCACCCGATTGTTTTTATCTATATTTGTATCTTTATCTCTTCCTTTATAAATAACTTTTGAATCGTTTAAATCAATTTTTTCTTTCTCATCATCTGATATCTTAGGACTTTGATCGATTAAACAATAAATAAGAATAATATCTAAAAATTGCATGTGATGAACTGATGTACCAGTTATGTCATCAGGCAATAGATCAACACCTCTGACCTCAAGATACTCAATTCCGTATTCTTTTAAAAGATTGTATGGTCTCAAGCCATTTAAAGATGATCTTTTAGGCCTTATAGCATCATAATATTCGTTTTCTATTTGAATAATTCCATTTGAAATTTGATGGTATTCATCATTAGAATCTAACAAACCAAGTGCTTCAAAGTCCTTGTAAGGAACAGTAATCGCATCCTTTATCTTTTTTAGAAAACCTGACAACGAGTTATATTTAATATTCAAATTTTTCTGAGCCTTACTTTGATATCCTATATCACTCATTCTTAAAGATGTTGCATCTAAAAGATACATATCGTTAGAGTTAAGTTTTTCTAGTTTATGTTCTCTATTTTTAACAAAAGATTTATCAACTACATTCGTTTGACCAAATTCTAGAAGCACAAACCAAAACAATCTTTTAAAGTTTCTTATTAATCCAAGATAGGCTTCATCAATATCAACTTGGTGATTTGAATTAGTTAAAAAAGCAAGAGAATTAGGATTTATAGAAAAGTTATAGTGCATACCAGAAACGCATTGCATAGTTGGTCCATATCTTACTTTTAGTCCTTTTCTATATACATGCTTAAGCAGGCCAATGTTGCTTTGGTGATAAAAGCCCAAATTTATATCTGATTCGTCTTCAATTTGTGGAGGCATTGAAAAAGGCCATAACATTTCATTTTCATGAATATTTTGTCCTACAAATACGTGAAGAGAATATAAAAAATTATAAAGATCATTAACATCTTCAAATGTGGGTGTAACTAGCTCGACCTGTGCCTCTGCGAAATCTGTAGTTATAAATTTATTTGTAAGAGCAGACCCCAAAGCTTCTGGATGAGGTTTTTTAGATATACCACCCTCTTTATCAACTCTAAAAAATTCTTTCTCTATACCTCTTTTTATAATTAGATTTTTAAAGAAGCCTGAGTCTTTTAAATTCTCTAATCTACTTTTTAGTAATGCATTAGTCATTAAACCCTGGACCAGCTTTTACTATTTCAGGCTTTGCATTAAATTTTTTGAAGTTTTCTTGAAATTTTGTAATTAATTCTGAAAGATATTTTTCGTATTCATCTTTATTTTTCCATGTATTAATTGGATTTAGTAATTCACTATCCACTCCATCAATTTTTATGGGTACAGATAGATTTAATCCAGGAACGATTGTTGTTTCAACATCATCTAGCTCACCGTCCTGTATTGCATTAACAATTCTTCTCGTGGTGGGTATCTTAAATCTAGAACCTACTCCATAAGGGCCTCCAGTCCAACCAGTATTTACAAGAAAAACCTTAGAATTAAAACCCTCTATGCGCTCCATTAGAAGGTCTGCATACTCATTTGCAGGCCTCGGAAAAAAAGGTGCCCCAAAACATGTTGAAAAAGTTGATTCTATGTCAGATCCAGATCCCATTTCAGTTGACCCAACTTTAGCTGTATATCCACTCAAGAAATGGTACGCAGCAGCTTCTTTAGATAATAATGAGACAGGAGGAATAAGGCCTGTAAGATCACAAGTTAAAAAAATAACTGTTCTTGGCTCGCCAGCTGCATTGCTGACAACAGCATCCTCAATGTGGGATCTTGGATAACAACATCTACCATTTTCAGAAAGTGAAGTATTGCTATAGTCAGGATCGCCATCTCCATTTAAAAAAACATTTTCTATGACACTCCCATGTTTGATAGCTTTATAAATTACTGGTTCATTTTCTTCAGTTAAATTAATTGTTTTTGCATAACATCCGCCTTCAAAGTTAAATACAGAACCCTTACTCCAGCCATGTTCATCGTCTCCTATGAGTGAACATTTAGGATCAGCTGAAAGTGTCGTTTTTCCTGTGCCAGATAAGCCAAAAAATAAAGCTACGTTTCCATTAGAATTTACATTTGCAGAGCAATGCATTGGCAGAACACCTTTTTCAGGAAGAAGAAAATTTTGCACGGAAAACATAGATTTTTTCATTTCACCTGCATATTTCATTCCAGCGAGAATAACTTTTCTTTTTGCAAAATTTATAATTACACAACTATCAGAATTTGTTCCGTCTTCAGAGGGGTCGCAAACAAAATTAGCAGCACTTAATATCTGCCATTCTTGCTTATTGGCTGGATTATAATTATCAGTAGTCACAAAAATAAGTCTAGAAAATAAAGAATGCCACGCGGTTTCTGTTGTAACTTTTACTGGCAAATAATGCTCATCATGAGAACCCACATGAACGTTTGAAATATATCTATTTTTTTCTGCTAGATACGCTTCAATTTTATTCCACAATGCATCAAACTTTTCTCCCTCAAAAGGCTTGTTAATTTCACCCCAATCAATAAGACTTTTTGTTCCTGCTTCCTGAACAATAAATCTGTCATTAGGACTTCTTCCGGTTCTTTCTCCAGTAGATGTTGAAAAGGCACCATTAGATGCAATTACACCCTCATCATTATTTACAGCTTCTTGTATTAGCTCTTCATTTGTTAGGTTTAGAGCTTCGGAGGTATTTGGCTGGGTGTTCATGTTACTAACAAATATTATAGGTACTTGGGGGGAATAATTATATATGTTGAGGAGATAATTATGTACCTATAATATTTTATCTGTTAGCAATATTTAAAAATTATTATGTAGTGCATTAAAAATTTAAAGGTTTAATAAGTCAATGATCCATAAATTTGTTGTATTAACAAGGCTTGAAAAGATAATAATATGTAGTTTTGCTACAAAATTAAGCTAATTTAATCAAATTTCTGTACTTAAAAATTGTAGCAATTAGGTAAGTTGCAAAAAATATAAAGCCATACTCTGCAAAATTAAAAATAAATCTCCACCCGTCCTCAGCACAACTTGGACCACCGGCAAGCGTCCTATTTATAGCTTCAATAAGCCCAAAATAATCAACTTGAGTATGAAAAGGCATTCCACAACCTGAGAGACTTAGCAGCTCATCTACGGACATGTTCTGAATATATATTTGTCTAGAAGTAACAAACAATCCAATTAGGCAGGATGCAGAAATTAATATAGCACTTATAAACTGCTTTCCAAATAAATATCCAAGCAATCCTGAAATTGCTACCAATCCAAAAACATACCTTGTAAGGATACATAAGGCGCAGGCCTGTAAATACATAAACTGGTCCATTAATATTGCTGTGACAATTATTAAAAGAGCTGAAAAAGTAACAGTAAGCTCAAAATAGTTTTGAAAAATATTTTTTACAATAGTTGAGATTTTTTTATACATTTTTTCCATTATAGAAAAACAAGAGTCATAATACATTATATAAAAGCTAATCATGAAAGACAGAATTTTTATAATTGATGGATCCTCATATTTATATAGAGCTTTTCATGCTATGCCACCATTAAGCACTTCAAAAGGACAGCCAACTGGCGCAGTAAAAGGCGTTACAAATATGCTTATGAATTTAAAAAAAGACAGTGAGGGCTCTCCTATCATTGTTGTATTTGATGCAAAAGGAAAAACTTTCCGGAATGATATTTATGCAGAATATAAGGCTAATAGACCTCCTATGCCTGATGAGCTTCGATTGCAATTAGATCCAGTCAAATCAATTTGCAGAGCCATAGGATTCCCTCTTATAGAAATCGAAGGCGTTGAAGCAGATGATGTGATAGCAACAATAACTAGAATGGCGAAAGATGCTAAATATAAATGTGTTGTTTCATCCTTGGATAAAGATTTAATGCAGCTTGTTGAAGACCCAGATACAACTTTAATGAATACTATGAAGCATGAAATTTTCAATGAGGAAAAGGTATTTGAAAAGTTTGGCGTTAAACCTAATCAAATAAGAGACATGCTAGCTCTTGTTGGTGATTCATCAGATAACATCCCGGGTGTTCCAAAAGTAGGTCAAAAAACTGCTGCAAAGTGGCTTAACGAATATAACGATTTGGATGGAGTTATAAAGAATGCTGACTTGATAAAGGGAGTTGTTGGAGATAATTTAAGAAATAGCTTAAGTGAACTTGAGAGAAATGTTGACCTAGTCTCCTTAAAGCAAGACGTTGATTTAAATGTAAAGTTTGAGGATCTTTTAACACTAAATCCAAATCAAGGTGAGCTAGACAAAATTTTTAAAGATCTAGAATTTGCACCATTAAACAAAGATAAAGATGAGCAGGCTCCTAAAAAAAATGGAAAATATCTAACAGTCCTTAACAAAAAAGATCTAAACTCCTGGATTAACAAAATAAAGAAATCAAAAGCCTTTGCAATAGATACTGAAACAGATTCTGTCCAAACTGTTTCTGCTAACATGCTAGGGATATCTCTCTCAGTTGAAGAAAACGAAGGTTGTTATATTCCAATTGGACATGATTATGAGGGCTGTCCAGAACAACTATCTATGGATGAGGTTATTAAAACTCTTGGCCCTGTTATAGAAGAAAATCAAGATAAGATTGTTGGACAGAATCTAAAATTTGATATCCCAATATTATCAAGACACGGTATTAACATAACAAAGTTTTTGGCAGATACAATGTTAATGTCATATGTGTTAAATAGTACAGCCACAAGACATGGTATGGATAGACTCGCTGATTATTACTTAAACTATACAACGACAAAATATACTGATGTAACTGGAACTGCCTCCAAACAAATAAGTTTTGCCCAAGTCAAATTAGATGTGGCCACTGATTATGCTTCTGAGGATGCAGATATCACCCTAAGACTTTATAACGTGTTATCTAAATTGATAGAAGAAAAGCCCATTCAGAAAAAGTTACTCGAGGATCTTGAATATCCGCTTGTTCATGTTTTATCAAGAGTTGAGCAAAATGGCGCAAAAATTGATAAGAAAAAATTAGCTAACCATTCTAAGGAGTTGAGTGAAAAGATTGATGAATTATCTTCTACAGCTTTTAAGATTGCTGGTGAAGAATTTAATTTAGATTCTCCAAAGCAACTTCTAGAAATACTATATGAAAAATTAGGATTACCTGTGCTGAAAAAAACACCTAAAGGTCAACCATCTACAAATGAGGACACACTTCAAAGGTTATCTGAGGAATATGAATTACCAAAAATTATTCTGCAATATAGGACGCTTGCAAAATTAAAGTCTACTTATACAGATAGTTTAATAAATATTGAAAATCCTAAGACAGAAAGAATTCATACATCATATCAACAAGCCGTAACTTCAACTGGCAGGCTGTCATCTACTGAACCAAATTTACAAAATATACCTATAAAAACTGCAGAAGGTAGAAGAATTAGAGAGGCCTTTGTTCCTGAAAAAGGCAATACACTAATATCAGCAGATTACTCTCAAATAGAACTCAGGATAATGGCTCACTTATCAGATGATAAGAATTTAACCTATGCATTTAATAATAATATTGACGTTCACTCCTCAACAGCGGCTGAGGTTTTTGGTGTTTCAATTGAAGATGTTTCTCAAGACCAAAGAAGAAGCGCTAAAGCAATTAATTTTGGGTTAATGTATGGAATGTCTGCTTTTGGGTTAACAAGACAACTTGGAATTCCAAGAGGCGAAGCTCAAGAATATTTAGATACATATTTTGCGAGATATACAGGTGTTCGGGATTATATGGATAATATAAAAGCAAAAGCAAAGGAAGATAAGTTTGTTGAAACGATTATGGGTAGAAGACTTTATTTAAATGAAATCAACGCAGCAAATGGTTTAAGAAGACAAGCAGCGGAAAGGGCTGCTATTAATGCTCCTCTCCAAGGCTCAGCAGCAGATATTATTAAGAAGGCTATGCTGGATATCGATAAGCTTTTATTAAACGAAATGCAAGAAGTAAAAATGATTATGCAGGTTCATGATGAATTAGTTTTTGAGTGTCCAAAAGACAATGCTGATATAGTCATGGAAAAAATGAAAGACACTATGGAGAAAACTGTTAAATTAAATATTCCTCTAATAGCTGAGGCCGCTATTGGCTCAAATTGGAATGAAGCTCATTAATTTGATATTTCATCTAATACTATCAATGAATTCTTGAGCAAGTTCTCTCTCTATACCTGATGAAAAAAAATGACCACCAGTATACTTTTTAACTATTGGATTGTTATATTTTTTAATTACTTCTTCAACCAGCCTTGAATCTATTTCTATATCATCTTCAGCATAAGCAAAATAACTTGGTATAGACTTATCCCCGATAATAATATGATCTTTAAGCCTGTCCCCCATAGCATTTCCTAAAAAAAATTTCTTAAAAAATTTTTCAGTTCCTTTAACACTAAATTGTCCTATGTAATGATCTAGTAGTTTTTTACTCATTAAATCTTCATACCCTTCTATTCTTTTTAAAATACCAGGAACTAAAAACCCTCTTATTAATAAGTCACCGTATAAAGGAATATTTGCTATTGATAACATAGGAATATTTGCGGAATTAATGAGAGGCACTTGGTAGCCAACAAAACTAATTTTTTCCGGGTTATTTGCAGCATATTTTGCTACAACTGCAGCACCAAAAGAGACCCCATAAAGAATAATGTCTCCTACTTCACTATAGTCAATCAGCTCTTTAAGTTGCCTTTCCATAAGCTCAATGCTTACGTCATTATGTATTCTATCTGAATAACCTCTGCCATACTGGTCATAGGTTATTACTCTATAGTTATTTTCAACAAAGACATCCACATATTCCTCGTATGCAAGTGAACCAAAAGTAGCACCGTGAACCAAAACAATAACTTTGTTATTTTTACCTCCGATGTCTTTATAAGAAGTTATACCATCACTTAACTTAACTTCTTCGTATCCAGAATTTAATCTAAATTCATTTATGTCAATATTTTCTTTATTAAGAGCGAGATATAAGCAAACTGGAATAAGAATAAATATTGATAAAAGAAAGAAAACTTTTTTCAATTAATTAGCTCTTTCTAATGGAATGTAATTCATTTCCTCAGGAAGAAGAACTTTAATACCATGCATTTCTCTTAGATCTGAAACTTTCATTGATAGATACTCTTCGGGCATTTTAAATGGCCATTTTTTTTTCATCTTAAAAGCTTTAAACATTACTTTTCTTTTAATTCCACCAAGCTTCCAAATAATTTTAATTATTCCAAAATATCCTATTTCTTTAATCAAGTCTTTATATAGTTGCTTTATCTGAGGTAGCTTTAGATAGCCTAATATATATTTTAGTTCCCATTTAGTGCCCCATAATACCCAAGTATCAAGAATAGACTCTTGCTCTATAGATATATCCAGCCCAAAAATTACATGAGTACAGTCATGATCTCTTAGAAGAGTTCCAGAATCCTTATTATCTTCAAATATTTCTTTAGTATCAGGGAAAGAGTTGTAATAACAATCTAAGGCCTCTTGCAAAGTAAGGTCACAATTTTGTATTTGATAATCTAACATCAGGAAATAAATTTTAATATTTCCTCAGAAAGCTTGTCAAAACCTGTTCCATTTTTGGATGAAATAGCTAAAGCATCTACCTCATGAATTTTAGCTTTAATTTTTTTAATGGTGGTTGCAATTTTATTTTTTGATAATTTATCACTTTTTGTAAGCACTGGTATAAAGGGAACGTTAAAATCTCTGCAAAGCTGAATCATGTCCCAATCACTTTCTTTTAATGGATGACGTATATCCATAAATATAATAACTGCGGTGAGAGCTTGTCGTTTTTGGAAGTATTCTCCCAACAATGGTCCCCAGTCTTGTTTTTTTGCCTTGCTGGATTTTGCAAATCCATATCCTGGTAAATCTAAAAGCTTCAAATCTTCATCTACTTTAAAAAAGTTGATTTCTGTAGTTCTTCCTGGAGTTTTACTAATTCTTGCTAATTTTTTATTATCAGTTAAACCATTCAATGCGCTGGATTTTCCAGCATTCGATCTCCCAGCCAGTAAAATTTCATAGCCAATATCTTCAGGCAAATTTTTATAGCTTGTTACACCAAAAACAAACTCAGTTTTTTTAAAAAGGTTTTTCATTTAATCGTTTATATCATATCAACCTATGTTTATAATACACATCAACAAGACACACATTTATATAATCAATGAAGTATTCATTACTATGTTTTATTTTTTTTGTCCTCTCAGCTGTTGTAAATGCTGCTGATGATAAATCTAAAGAAATGGAATTGCCAGAAACTTTTATTTCTGGAGATGCAAGTGTGGGAGCTCAATTAGTAGACTCTTGTGCTGCATGCCATGGTGTTGACGGTAATAGTATTAGCACTGATTGGCCAAAACTTTCGGGACAAAATCAGAGATATCTTTATGAACAACTTAAATACTTTAGAGATGGGTCAAGAATGAATGCTTTAATGATGTCGGTAACTCCTTATCTACAAACACTTACCGATGAGGATTTAAAAGACATAGCAGCATTTTATTCAAAATATAATAGTACAGTTGGTCAAGCAAAAAATGACAAAGAAATGTTAGAACTCGGAACACAACTTTACAGATTTGGAAATATAAAAAAACAGATACCCGCTTGCACATCATGTCATGCAGTATATGGTCAGGGCAATAGTTTGGCAGGCTACCCTGCTGTGGCAGGACAGCAAATAGGATATTTAACATCAACACTTAAAGCATATAGATCTAAGGAAAGAAATGCAGGAGAGTCTTCATTGGTTATGCAATCAATCGCTTCCAATCTTACTGATAATGAGATCGATGCTTTAGCAAACTATATGCATGGGCTATACCAATGAAAAAATTATCTAAATATCTCATAACTTACCTATTTATTATCTTCTTTGCATCATTAACTTATTCTGAAGATAATAATTATAGAATTGGTGTAGATTACAGACTTGTAGATAACCCTCTTCCTGTAAAAAAAGATGGTGTAGTGGAGGTCACTGAAACCTTTTGGTATGGTTGTGGCGGGTGTTATCAGTTCGATCCAGCTGTAAACGCCTGGTCGTCAAAACAAGGCAGTGATGTAAAATTTTCAAAAATTCCAGTTACATGGGGACCAGTCCATCAACTTCATGCATCTCTATACTATACAATTGAAGCACTTGGTCTTGATTCTTCAGCGCATTCAGCTGTATTTGTTACCATTCATAAAGAAGGAAATTTTTTGTCAAATCCTAAATCCATTCAAGATTTCCTAAAGGGTTTTGGTGTTCCTCCAGAAATATCTCAGCAATATATAAACTCATTTACGGTTAAACAAAAAGTAAATAGAGCAATGAAACATGGTAGGCAGCTTAAAGTAAGTTCAACACCCATTATGATTGTGGATGGAAAATATATTATTGAACCAAGGGGTTCATACGATAAAATATTAAAAGTTGTAGACCATGTCATAGAACTTCAAAAACCAAATTCTTAAAAAATTATGAATAAAAAATTATTATTAATCTTACCCTTATTTTTTTTAATTCTTTTTAATGGAAAGAAATATGAGGAAGCTGTTATTGATAGATTATCAGTCCCTGTAAATCTATGTTTAGAAGGTCAGGATTGTGGAAGTGCTGCGCAAGCTAGCCAATCCATGGTTTCAGATACAGTAGCAGTCGAGAAAGTTCAGTTATCGGAAGGTTCAGAACATACTATAAAAATGCTTAACTCCGGCGATGGCGGCCAAATGATTTTTGAACCAGCTGTTATAAAGATTTCCAAAGGAGACACTATTCATTTTAAAGCTGTTGATATGTCTCATAACTCAGCAAGTATCGATGGGATGCTTCCCAGTGGAGCAAGTCCTTGGACTGGCCAGATGAATATGGATATTAGTGTTACTCTTGATACCGAAGGAGTATATGTTTATCAATGTGACCCTCATGTAATGATGGCTATGATAGGAGTAATTCAGGTTGGTGAGGCTACTAATATGGATGATATTAAAGCAGCAACAAATACCCTTAAATCATCATTTGTGATGAATGCTGAAAGAATTGATACTTATCTAAGTCAGCTATAAAAATTAAAATATCTCATTCAAAAACGGATACTGTTTTGAGAAGCTAGCAAATTCTTTAGTAGACTCTTTAAGTTCTTTATTGTATTCCAAAAGATCAAATTCTACTTTAGATGACTCTTCTTTAAGAGTATCTAATTGATTTTGAACATCTTTATCATATTTCTCTATTTGTCTTTCCATTTCTTGTTTTTCAAGAATATTTGTCTGTTTTGTAAGTTCGTCAAGAACACCTTGATTTATGGCCAAGAGCTCTTGATTCACTGCAACTAGCTCTTGCTGTGTTTTATTTAATTCTTGGAGTGATTGAAGGGTTTTTGCATTTACAACTAAATTTGCAGCACCAAGGATATTGGCATTTCTAAGCTGTGATTCCTGCTTTTCTTTTGCTACAAGCGCACCGTCTTTTTTAAAAATTTTTTTTGTGTAATCATTCATTTAGTATTCATTATAGTCATTTTTTTTCTAATTCTTTTATTCTCTTTTCAAGATCATTTAATATTCTTTCTAAGTTTTGATACTTAGATTTTTTTACATAACCATTTTTTTCTATAAATTTTTCGATTTGCGGGGAAATATTATTGCTAACATTTTCCAGAATATCTTTTGGAATTAATTTGCTAAAATTCTTAAATTCTTTCTCAATAATATTTTTAAGCGCTTCTGTTAGATCTTTATCTTTCATATTTGTCTTTTATTATATTATTTAAATTTTTCCAAGATGAGAATTCATCTGGCTTTTTAAAATTTTGCTCCCATTCATCATCATTATTATTAAACCATAAGCAATTTATGCCAAGATTATGGGCAGCATACATATCATTTATTTGATGATCACCAATATGAAGCATATTTTCAAAAGTAACATCATTCACTTGGGCTAAGGCCATATCAAAATGAGATCTATTTGGTTTGCTATCTCTAGCCTCAAGAGAGCTGATAGAAAACTTAAAATATTTTCCTATCTTAAATTTATAAATATCCGCATTTCCATTGGTTAATATTCCAAGTAAATATTTTTTTGACAAATCCGCAATACATTCTTCCACTCCATCAAAAAATACAATTTTATGCCTTTTAGATATAAAAATATCAAATGCTCTTTCTACAATTTCATTCCTTAACTTTTTTGGATTTACATGAGACAGTTTTTTTCTAAAGATTTCCTTTCTTAGTTTGCTTATGTCCCATGCAATGCTTTTATCTTCTTTTATTAAATCTTCTCTAAGTTCTAAAAAATCATTAAAATCTCCCCATTCAACTTCGCCAACTTGATCTTCTATCCATTTTCTTGTGTCCACTTCTGCCTTGATTATAGTTGGACGGTTATCCCACAAGGTGTCATCAAGATCAAAAGTTATCATTTTTATTTTCTTATTCACTTTTTTGCTCGTGGGTGCGATTTGTCATAAATTTTTGCCAAATGCTGATAATCTAATTTTGTATATATCTGTGTAGTTGATAAAGAGCTATGACCAAGAAGTTCTTGTATTGTTCTAAGATCACCACTAGATTCAAGCATATGAGTAGCGAAACTATGTCTTAGCATATGAGGATGAACTGGAGGCAGACCTTGTTTTATTGCCATTTTTTTTAGCCTAAGCTGAATGCTTCTAACTGAGAGTCTTGAACCTTTTGAATTTAAAAAAAGCGCATCAGTATTATTTGAAATTTTCTCCCGCTCATTCAACCAATTATTAATTGCGTTAATAGCAAATCTACCCATTGGCACTAATCTTGTTTTAGAACCTTTACCAATTACTCGAAGAAAAGACATATTTTCTTCAAAATCACTAATATTTATGTTTACAGTCTCTGAAACTCTTAATCCCGATGAATACATTAGCTCAACTATAGCCATATCTCTAATCTCTATTGTATTAGAAGGTTTGAAGTTCAAAAGTTGTTCAACATCCTCAGGTGAAAGGACATCAGGTAAAGTGTTTGATGATTTTGGCGCAGTAACTAGTTCAAAAGGTGACGAGCTTATAAGATCATTTTTTTTTAGAAATCTAAAAAATCCTTTTGCAGATGATAAGTGCCTCTGAATACTTTTAGGCTTATTATTTTGTGAATACAGGTCGCCTATCCATGCAGAACAGATTTCCTCTTTAATGTCTGAATAATTTGTTACGTTTAATTTATCTAGAAATAGATAAAGTTTTTTAAGGTCTCTTTCATATGATTTTGTTGTATTTTCTGAGAGATTTTTTACTTGTGAGACAAAAACGAGGTATGCATTAATGTCATTAAGAATAGGCGAGGTATTCTTCATATATTATTTTGATAATTTTTTCTCTAAAACATCCCTTATATATTCTATAAAAGTGGTATCTTCGTCACCAAGATATTTAGATCTATCATAGCTTCCTAACATCAAAAGACCAATCTGACTTCCAACAAGCACTACTGACACCACCATAGATTCAACTTTCTTATCCTTAAATAAAACTGAAATTTTTTCTGAAGAGAATGATCCACAATGAATAGCTCCTTTGTGAAATGAAAGATCAGTTACTTTTTCAAGTTCATCAATTTTCTCATTTTTATAAAATTTAAGTATTGGCTTGTCCACTTTAAAGTCTTTTTTAAAAGCATCTTCGACTACTTTTATAATCTCTTCTTTAGAATTAGATTCAAGAATTTTTAATGTGAGTCTCTTTGATTTATTGAATAGATCTTCATTAATATTGGCTGTTTCAACGAATGATGACAATAAATTTATAAGATTTTTATGCTCTTCTCTAAGTTTTAATATTTGTCTTTCAAGAATCGATGAGGCTGAACTAGAAGAATGTTTAAATTTCATCTCTCCAACAAGTGACTCTCTGTTTTCAAAGAAATCTAAATTATCAAGTAAGAAAAGCTCAACATCTTTGGGATTTAATTCTTTAGTCACTAATATTTCCTCTATATATAAAACTTGCAGGACCTGTCATTAATATACCATTTTTATTTTTTTTAAAGACTAATTCACCACCAATTGATGTTATCTTTAGAAGTTTATCCTTAAGAAAATATGAAGCAACGCATAATGCAGCTGATCCACATGACAAAGTTTCACCAACGCCATTCTCATAAGTTCTTATATCAATACTGTTTCCGTTCTTTTTAAATATTGACACATTCATATCTAGCTCTTTAACGATTCTTTCGAGATTTTCATATATTTCGTTAAGACTTACTTTTTTAATAGATTTCATTTTAATGCAAAGATGATTATTGCCGATATTTGAGATAAAGAAATTATCTACGAATTTATTTTTTAATTTGTTATGTAAACTTTTGTGCATAATTTTATCTGGTGAATCGACATTAACTTGAATCATATTGTTCGCTTTAGGCTCACAGATAATATTTTTTGTTTTTGTTTGGAAATTTACTGCACCTATTGGAGCAAAGCTATTGTTCCATATATATTTTGCAGCACACCTTATGCCATTCAGGCACATCCCTGCTTCCGATCCATCAGCATTAAAAAATCTTATAAAAAAGTCTTGATAAGGCTTCGTTGGAAGATCAATTTTTATTAGCTGATCAAATCCAATTCCAGTATTTCTATCAGATATTTTTATTATTTTATTTTTGGTAATTTTTAATTCGTTCTCAATCGAATTAATAATAATGAAATCATTACCATTGCCATGCCATTTTTCAAAACTTAGATACAAGATTTACCTATACAAAAACATGACTTTTAGAAAATTAGAGGACCTTTCACGCCGCATCCAGACAAAAGTAAGAATATAATTAAACTAAAAATTTTTTTGAAATCCATAAATAGTATTATGAATTAAATTATTTAAATTGATATAAAAGCTTTTAGTATTTATATGTTTCCTCTTTAAAAGGACCTTCTTGTGGGACATTAATATAATCTGCTTGTTCTTTTGTAAGCTGAGTTACTGTTCCTCCGAAGCCTTCAACCATAAGGCTAGCAACTTCTTCATCAAGTTTCTTTGGTAAAACTTCAACTGTTAGCATTTCAGCTTTTTTGTCAGCATCGTTTACATTTGCAAAACCCTGTTTATATAGATGAATTTGTGCAAGAACTTGATTCGCAAATGATCCATCCATAATTCTACTAGGATGTCCTGTTGCATTTCCAAGATTTACTAACCTTCCTTCAGCTAGCAAAATTATATAGTTTTTGCTGGACAAATCAGGAGTTCCATCTGGGGCTGTATCTCTGAAAACTCTATGTACCTGAGGCTTAATCTCATCCCAATAATAGTTTTCCCTCATATAAGCAGTATCAATCTCATTATCAAAATGACCAATGTTACATACTACTGCAGTATTTTTTAAAGTACTTATCATTGCGGAATCACATACATTTACATTACCGGTGGTAGTCACTATTAAATCTGTATCACCGATAACATCCATATTAATATCCTTAGGGTCTCTGGTTACCACACCATTTTTGTAGCATGAAACAACTGCAAATCCGTCCATGCATGCTTGCATCGCACAAATTGGATCTGATTCAACAACACTGACTATCATGCCTTCTTGAGCCAAACTTGCAGCCGAACCTTTACCGACATCTCCATAACCAATTACTAATCCTTTCTTACCAGAAAGCAACATATCGGTTCCTCTTTTTAGAGCATCATTAAGACTATGTCTGCATCCATATTTATTATCATTTTTTGCTTTTGTAACTGAGTCATTTACATTAATAGCAGGAATTTTTAGTTCGCCTTTTTCTAGCATCTCTTTTAATCTATGTACCCCAGTAGTTGTTTCTTCAGACACACCATGAATAGTCTCTAACATGTCAGGAAACTTAGCATGCACCATAGCTGTAAGATCACTTCCATCATCAAGAATCATATTTGCATCCCATGGCTTTCCATCTTTACAAATAGTTTGTTCAATACACCACTCGTACTCCTCTTCAGTTTCACCTTTCCAAGCAAATACAGGAACTCCTTTTGCAGCCATTGCTGCTGCTGCATGATCCTGTGTTGAGAATATGTTACAGGATGACCATCTTAATTCTGCTCCGAGATCGAGTAATGTTTCCATCAAAACAGCAGTTTGAATAGTCATGTGAATGCATCCCATTATTTTTGCACCAGCCAAAGGCTGCTCGTCTCGATATTTATCCCTTAAAGCCATTAATGCCGGCATCTCATTTTCTGCAAGAGATATTTCTCTCCTTCCAAATTCAGCAAGTTTTATATCAGCAACTTTATAATCATTTTCCATATTAATTTCCTTATATTTATTTATTGTGAGATTTCTGATGCTTTATCAGTCTTTTCCCATGAAAGATCAATATCAGTCCTTCCAAAATGACCATAAGCCGCTGTTGGTAGATAGATTGGTCTTTTGAGATCAAGCATATTTATAAGACTTTTAGGCCTAAGATCAAATTTTTCTTCAACTATTTTTTCAATAGTCTCTTTTGATACTTTTTCGCTATCAAATGTATTTACATTAATTGATGTAGGCTTAGCTACTCCAATTGCATATGAAACTTGAATTTCACAATAATCTGCAAGACCGGCTGCAACAATATTTTTAGCTACATACCTTGCTGCATAGGCTGCTGATCTATCAACTTTTGATGGATCTTTTCCTGAAAATGCACCACCACCATGTCTTGCCATACCGCCATAGGTATCAACAATAATTTTTCTTCCAGTAAGACCGCAATCACCAACTGGGCCACCAATTACAAACTTCCCTGTTGGATTGATATATATCTTTGTTGAATCAAGTATCCATTCTTGAGGAACAATTGGCTTAATGATATTTTCCATAACTCCTTCTTTAATTTCATCTTGTGTAACATCTTCGTCATGTTGAGTTGAAAGTACAATTGCTGAAAGACCCTCAATCGTCTTTCCATCATCTGAGTAAATTGCACTAACCTGGCTTTTTGCATCAGGTCTTAGCCATGAAAGCCCATTGCTTTTCATAACTTCTGCTTGTTGTCGTACTAGTCTATGAGAAAGATCAATTGGAAGAGGCATAAGTGCTTCAGTTTCAGTACAGGCATAACCAAACATCAGCCCCTGGTCTCCAGCACCTTGTTCTAGGTTTTCGCCTTCTCCTTCGGTAACTCCTTGAGAAATGTCTGGGGATTGTTCAAAAACTAAGTTTGTAAATTCACATGTATCGCCATTAAAGCCGTATTCATCATTATCGTATCCGATATCCTTAATGGTCTGTCTTACTACAGGTTCTAAATCAGGGCTTCCAGTTGAAGTTATTTCACCAGCAATAAATACCATATTATTTTTAATCATAGTCTCGCATGCAACTCTACTATTAGGATCTTCTGCTAAATATGCGTCCAAAACTGCATCTGAAATTTGATCACAGACCTTATCTGGATGTCCTGCCGAAACAGATTCTGAAGTAAATATATAACTCATTTTTCTCTCCCTGAATTTAAACTGTGAAGAATTATTTTATAGAGTGCTTACTATAAAAAGAATTGAGATCACAATATGGCTATTTTATATCAAAAAACATGAAATATTTAAATTATGTCGTTGCTTTTTATTGCAAAAATATTATTATCTTTTTATCTAACGGGGAAAAAATTTGCAGCATACAGTTCCTACTAACGCATTAAGATTTCTATCCATCGATGCTGTTCAAAAAGCTAATTCTGGTCATCCTGGCATGCCTATGGGAATGGCAGAAATAGCAACCTCGTTATGGGGCAAACACTTAAATCATAACCCATTGAATCCTCATTGGTTTGATAGAGATAGATTTGTTCTTTCTAATGGGCACGGTTCGATGCTTTTGTATAGCTTACTTCATCTAACTGGATACGATATATCATTAGACGATCTTAAAGATTTTAGGAAGTTACATTCAAAAACTCCTGGACATCCCGAATACGATATTGATATTGGAATTGAAACAACCACAGGCCCATTAGGCCAAGGTATTGCAAACGCTATTGGCATGGCGGTATCAGAAAAAATAATGGCAGCCGAATTTAATGAAGATGATATCAAACCAATTAATCACTATACGTATGCTTTTTTAGGTGATGGTTGTCTTATGGAAGGAATCTCGCATGAGGCATGTTCATTTGCTGGAACACACAAACTAGGAAAACTAATTTGCTTTTACGACCAAAATGGAATTTCAATTGATGGAGAAATTGAAAATTGGTTTACAGATGACTCTATAAAAAGGTTTGATAGCTATGGTTGGCAAACTATATGCGTAGATGGCCATAATATTGAAGAAATCGATAAAGCTATAGTCGATGCAAAAAATGAGACAAACAAACCAACAATGATTTTTTGTAAGACAATAATTGGTTTTGGATCTCCAAATAAGTCAGGAACTGCTGATGTTCATGGAGCAGCTTTGGGTGAGGAAGAAGTAATAAAAACCCGAGAAGCTTTAAACTGGGATCATGATGCATTTAAAGTTCCTCAAGAGGCATATGATTTTTGGGATTCAACCAAAAAAGGCTCTGAATTAAATTTGGATTGGGACAATTTGATAAAAACCTATGACGAAAAATATCCTCATAAATCAGCAGAACTTAAAAGAAGAATTAAAGGCGACTTACCTGATGATTTTGAGAATAGTTTTAAAACCTTCTTGTCAGAATGTGATACAAATAATACGCCAATGGCAACAAGAAAGTGCTCAAAAGCATGCCTTGATTTTTTTGTAAAAGAATTACCAGAATTAATTGGCGGATCTGCTGATTTAACTCCATCAAATAATACTTTTTCATCATCAAGTTCTACTTTTTCAAATGAAAATCCTTCAGGTAATCATATTAACTATGGAGTAAGAGAGTTTGGAATGTCTGCGATTATGAATGGCATGGTTCTTCATGGTGGCATAAAACCATATGGCGCAACTTTCTTGGTATTTACTGACTATGCTAGAAATGCTGTAAGATTATCAGCCTTAATGGGGATACCAAGTATTTTCGTATATACACATGATTCAGTAGCTCTAGGTGAAGATGGGCCAACACATCAGCCAGTAGAACATATTGTAACTCTGAGATCTACTCCAAATTTAAATAGCTGGAGGCCAGCAGATCTTGTAGAAACTGCGGTAGCTTGGAACGAGGCAGTTAAATCAAAAAAAACTCCCACCTGTTTAATCTTTAGCAGACAAGGAACTTCAGCAATATCAAGGACTGAAGATCAATTATCTTTAATTAACAAGGGTGGCTATCTTATCGATGAAAGTGACAACTTTGATATTACTCTAATTGCATCAGGAAGCGAAGTTCAATTGGTTATAGATGCAGCAAAAGAATTAAAAAATCACTCTATCTCTGCAAATGTTGTATCAATGCCGTCTTTAGATATATTTTTACAGCAATCTGAGGAATTTCAGAGTTCAATAATTAATCCCGATAAACCAATACTTGTTGTTGAGTGCAGTCATCCTAATTCTTGGTATAGGATTTTAAATAGAAAAGATAAAGTAATTGGAATAGAAAGTTTTGGAGAATCTGCTCCAGGCAGTGAATTACTTGAGCATTTTGGGTTTAATACTGAAAATGTTGTTAATTCAGCTAAATCATTACTAAATGATTAACCTATCATCATTAGATCTTAATAATAAAAACTTAGTCATTAGAGTGGATATGAACGTCCCAATTAAAGACGGGGATGTTCTTGATTCAACAAGAATTAAGGCATGCTTGTCAACTATTGAATACGCACTTAAAAATAATGCAAAAGTTCTATTAATAAGTCACTTGGGTAGACCCATTGAAGGAAATTTTGAGGAAGAGTTTTCACTAAAACCTATTGCAAACGAATTAAGTAAAATCATAAACATGGATGTTGAACTTGTTGATACATTAGAATCTAATAAAATTTTTAACCCATCATCAAATATTCAAGTTTTAGAAAATATAAGATTTTTTGAAGGAGAAAAAGAGAACTCTCAAGAGTTAGGTAATAAATTAGGATCTCTTGGAGATATATATGTTTTTGATGCTTTTGGGACTGCTCACCGAGAACAGGCATCGACTCATGCTGCAATAATGAATGCTTCTATAGCTTGCTCTGGGCTATTGCTAGAGAAAGAAGAAAATTTCTTATCGCAGGCGCTTAAAAAATATGAAAGACCCTATGTTGCTATCATCGGTGGCGCAAAAGTTTCTACAAAACTTAATCTTATAAAGCATATTAATGAAGTCGCAGACCATATTATCGTAGGTGGAGGTATTGCAAATACTTTTATAAAGTCTTCAGGCCTTAATGTTGGAAACTCACTAACTGAAGAATCAATGTTAGAAATAGCAAAGAGCATTTTGGATAAAGGTAAAATCATATTACCTAATAGAGTATTAACATCTAAAACATTTGAAGGAGAGGATATAAAAGAAGCCTCAATAAGCAATATTGGTAATGATGAAATGATTTTAGATTTATACCTAGAGCAGGAGACGAAGACTTTAATTAGTAATGCTAAGACTATTCTTTGGAATGGACCTATGGGAGTATTTGAAAATCCTTTATTTGAAAATGGCACAAAGGAACTTTCAAAAGAAATTGCTAAGTCTAATGCTTTTTCTCTTGCTGGAGGAGGCGAAACATTGTCGGCAATAAATAAATATATTAAATCAGATGATGTATCATATTGTTCAACAGGCGGGGGCGCCTTTTTAGAATTTATGGAGGGTAAAGTTTTACCTTCTATTAAAGCTCTAAATTCAAAAAAAATAGGGAGTTAATTTATGTCACTAAATAATATTGAAGATATTGCAGCCTATATTGTAGCAGATGGCAAAGGTATCTTAGCTGCTGATGAAAGCAATCCAACTTGTGGAAAAAGATTTGATTCTATTGGTGTTGAGTCCACCGAAGAGAACAGAAGAGATTACAGAGAAATGCTTTTTAGGTCCAAAGGAATGAAAGGCAATATTGGTGGAGTAATATTATTTGATGAGACTATAAGACAATCAGCTGCTGACGGAACTTTACTTCGAGATTTAATAACTAGTCAAGATGCCCTTCCTGGAATTAAGGTTGATAAGGGTCTTCAACCTATTGATGATTGTCCTGGAGAAACTGTGACGGTTGGATTGGATGGATTAGATGAGAGATTAAAAGAATATTCATCTATGGGAGCTAAATTCACTAAATGGAGGGCTGTCATAAATATAGGTGAAGGAATTCCAACTGATAAATGTATTGACGCGAATATGCAGGCATTAGCGGATTATGCAAAATGTGCTCAAGATAATGGAATGGTTCCTATAGTAGAACCTGAAGTATTAATGGATGGAGTTCACTCTATTGATGATTGCTATGACGCATCTGCTCGTTCTTTAAAATCGCTGTTTGATCATCTTGAAAAAAAGGAGGTAAATATAAAGGGAACTATCCTAAAACCTAATATGGTTACTTCTGGAAAAGACTCAGATATTCAAGCTAGCATTGGCGAAGTAGCTAAGAGAACTTTAGAATGTTTAACTGAGAATGTTCCATCTGATCTTCCTGGCATAGCATTTTTATCTGGAGGTCAGTCAGATATCTTGGCTACTGCTCATTTAGATGCGATGAACAAGATTGGTGGCTTTTCTTGGAAATTAAGTTTTTCTTATGGACGGGCTCTTCAAGCTGCAGCATTGCAAGCATGGGGTGGAAAGCCAGAAAATGTTTTTATTTCTCAAGATGAATTATCTCACAGGGCAGAAATGAATAAACTCGCTTCCCTTGGCAAATGGGAAGAAGAACTTGAAGACAGATAAGACTTGTTAGCAACTGTTCAAAGAGTCTCTAGCGCAGAAATAGTTATTGACGGCGAAATTTTTGCTTCTATTAATGATGGATGCTTAATGTTTGTGTGTGTTGAGAAAGATGATGTGTCTCAAAACATTAATAATATGGTGAACAAGCTATTAAATTTTAGGATGTTAGATGGCCCAAAAGGAATAACCTCATCACCCTTAAATAATTCAGGAAAAGAAGTCTTAATAGTGAGTCAATTTACCTTGGCTGCAATTACAAATAAAGGTAATAAGCCAAGCTTTCATAAGGCAGCTGAACCAGATAATGCCAAATTAATGTATGATGAATTTGTACGTGAATTTAAAAAATCATTCCCTAATGTTAAAGAAGGTAAATTTGGAGCTTTTATGGAAATATCTTTGACAAACATAGGACCAGTAACTTTTAATTTTAAAACTTAAGTAATATGAAGAATATTTCAATTTTCTGTGGTGCTCATGAAGGCAAAAATCCTAAATATGCTCAATCAGCAAAGATTATTTCAGAAGCAATAGCAAAGAAAGGTATCAATGTTGTTTTTGGAGGAGGAAATGTTGGATTGATGAAGATAATTTCAGATACCGCTCTTGATAATGGTGTTGAGGTTCTTGGTATATCTTTAAAATCTCTTCATGCATTAGAGTTAGCAAATCCAAGACTTAATGAAATTGTAGTCACAGATACACTTCTTGATCGTAAAGATGAATTTATGTCTAGATCAGATGCGTTTATAGTACTTCCTGGTGGAGTAGGATCGCTTGATGAGTTAGCCGAAATTATGGCAAGCAATCAATTAGGAATAATCAATAAACCCGTGGGCATTTTAAACACTGAAGGTTACTACGATCATTTACTAAAATGGTTTGATAAGGCTGTTGAAGAAGGATTTATTTCTTCAGCAAACCTTAAAGAATTATTAGTTTCTGATAATCCTGAGGAATTAGTGGATTTGGTTGTAAATCACGAGAGACCATCTGACGATAATTGGACTAAAAGACTAGGACTCTAATAAATGTCTTTTGAGGAGGCAAGAGTAATAACAATAGTCTATTTGGCAGTATTCTTACCTTTTTTAATTTATTTCAAAAACAAATCAAATTTACCTAAGTGGATTCCAACATTTTATTTAATTGCCATTGTGATTTGCTCGTTAGGATGGGAGCTTTGGTTTACCTTTGGATGGCTAGATGGGGATCCTGTTGATATAAGAAGATCTGAAAATCTTAATACGTGGTTACCAAAGAATATTAATTGGTTAATGAATTCAATGGGCGATGCCGGAGCAGTGCTTTTGGGTGGCGTATGGTTAATGTGGATTTCTCATGGAAAAGATAAAAGCATATTTATGAAATGGAAATGGAGTGCTTTTGCCGTCTTATTATTATGGTGTATCGGTCAAAATATTTTAGTAGAAATGTTTCTGTATCATGATCAACTGGCAGAAGGAAAGGCTTTATCTTGGGCTCCCCTATCACCGCTTGGTCCATACATTAATCCAATTCTTTTTGAATTTAATGAAAGAACAATAATGTTGCAGTCTCAAATGCCTTGGTTATTACTCCCATGGTTTTTCTACAGAACGCTTATAAATTTAAATAAGTAATTATTTATTTCTAGAAAATAATATTCCAACTTCAAATAGAATCCACATAGGAATTGCTAAAAACAATTGTGAAAAAATATCAGGTGGAGTAAGTAACATGCCTACAACAAGAAATAGTATTATTAAATATGGTCTTGCCGCAATTAATGATGCCTTGGTAACAATTTCGTTATTAATTAAGAGAACTGTTGCAATGGGTATCTCAAATGCAATGCCAAATGCAAAAACAAGTTTAAATATAAAACTAAGATACTGATTTATATCTGTCATGACTTGAATTGAGTCTGGAGCCATTCCAACAAAAAACTTGAATATAATTGGACATACTACAAAGAATGCAAAGCTTACTCCGCAAAAAAATAAAAGGATTGTTGAGATCATCAAAGGAGCAGTAAATCTCCTTTCGCTTTCATATAATCCTGGCGCAATAAATATCCATATTTGAAAAAAAAGCCAAGGCATAGAAAATAATAAAGCTATATAAAAAACTAGTTTAATTGGCGCCATAAATGGTGATGCAACCTCTGTAGCTATCATTGAGCTACTCTCAGGCAATGAAGCTAATAGAGGAGCTGCAATAAAGGAATAAATATCAGCGGCAAATGGAATTCCTAATATCGAAAGGGCAACAAAAAGAACAATTACTTTTAATAATCTTGATCTTAATTCAAGGAGATGATTTGAAATCGAATCCTTAGTCATTATCAGGCTCTTTGTTTTTTTCAAACTCTTCCATTTTTAACTCGTTAAAAACATCTTTCTTAAGTTCATCTACACCAATGTCTGCCTCAATGTCTTTTTTAAAAAGATTAAATTTATTTTCAATTTTTTTAAAGAATTTTAATGTGGCTTTAACCACAACTGGAAGCCTATTAGGACCAATGATTATTAAACCTAATATTAGAATAATTAGAATTTCTAGAAAGCCAATCTGAAACAATTTTAGTCTTCTTTTTCTTTGGAGTCTTCGTCTTTAACTGCTTTCTTAAAACCTTTTATGCTGGAGCCTAAATCTGAACCAATTGATTTAAGTTTTCCACTACCAAATATAAGAAGCACAACAACTAAAATAATTAATAACTGCCATATACTTATTCCGCCAAAACCCATAAATACTCCTAATTAACTATCAACATGATAGTTATAATTACAATTATACCAATACCGAATACCCTATTAATGTTTTTTTGTTTTGATAATTGAATTTCTAATTCATTTGCTTTTAAAGCATCTGCATTTTTATTACTAGAAAAACTTCTTATTTCATCGAGCGTTTCAAAAATTATAGCTGGAATCTCTGATGCTTTAAGCAAAATATCTTCTTTATTTTCAATAATGTAATCTTTCAACTTTAATGGGCTAAATTGCTCATTTAACCAATTATCTAAGTAAGGTTCCGCAATACCCCAGAAATCAAGTTCTGGATATATTTGTCTTCCCATACCTTCGATATGAATTAATGTTTTTTGAAGCAAAACTAAGGAGGTTTGAAGAGATAAACCATATTGTCTAGTGCTTTGGAAAAGATATAGAAGTAACTTACCAAACTCTATCTCTGACAAAGGTTTCTCAAATATGGGCTCACAACAAGCTCTTAGGGTATTTTCAAGTTCAATATTATTTGTATCCGCTTTAACCCAACCAGAGCTAATGAATAAATTAGCAAGAGCTTTATAGTTTTGTTTAAGAACAGATTGCAGCATTCTAGCCAATATATATCGCTCCTCATTCGACAATGAGCCAGTTATCGCACAATCAACTGCAATATATCCAGGATTTTCAACATTCTTTTTTGAAACAAATATATTGCCTGGATGCATATCGGCATGAAAAAAGTTATCTCTAAAAACTTGATTAAGAAATATCATGACTCCATTTTCGGCAAGAATTTTTTTATTTATTCCATATTTTTCAATTTGTTCTGTGTCTGTGCATGGGATGCCATCAATTTTTTCTAAGACCATAACATTTGAAGTTGTAAGGTCCCAATAAACTTCCGGTATGTATAATTCATTTGAGTTTAAAAAATTTTTTCTAGTTAAATTTGTATTGGAGGCTTCAAGTTTTAAATCCAACTCTTTTAATATTGTAGATTCATAATCTCGCACGACCTCATTTGGCTTTAATCTATAACTTTCACTGTAAATATAAGAAAATATTTTTGCTGCCGATTTAAGTAATCTTAGATTTCTTTTTACTTTCTTATGTATGTTTGGCCTAAGGACTTTTACTACAACATGATCACCATTACTTAGTGTTGCTGAGTGAACTTGCGCTAGAGATGCTGCTGCTAAGGGTTTTTCATCAAATGATTCAAAAATATTTTCTATTGAATCTCCTAACTCAGATTCAACTATTTTCTTAAGTGTCCTAACATTAAATGGCTTACAACTATCAGTAAGACTTTCTAAATCTTTTGCAGTTTCAACATCAAGAATATCTGTTCTTGTAGACAAAAGTTGACCAAATTTTGTAAATATTGGTCCCAATGATTCTAAGCAGCTAGCTAGTTTTACTCCATTAGGTTTATAGAATATTCCTTTTTGAATACCAAAAAATAACATTCTAAATAACTCATATATTACGATAATAAAATTCATATACCTTTAATGGCTTCTAACCTATCAAGTTTAATAGAAATTTCTCTAAGTCGCTTGCGAATATTTTCATATTCAATATCTGAGTCATTATCAGAGGACTTAAAAAGTTTCAAAACAGAGTATGCAAAAACAGCTGACGTGTTTCCAAAGTATTTATCAATTAAATAAATAATATCAATATTTGATTTAAGAATAATATTTACAAAAACAATAGCTAGTTCGGAGTTTCCAAAAATGAGATTTTTATTTAATTTCTTTGATACTATTGAATTTAATATTTCAATTAAGGATCCTCTAATTTCAAATTGAGGATTATTTTTTCCAAAAGATATTTCAGAATCTTTATCATCAATTTTAATGTAGATATTTTTATGCCCTTTTATGTTTATACAAAATTCTAGTGGTGAAATTTCTTTAAGAGATTTTCTAAGACTAGGAGATGACTCCTCAAGATCTTCTAGAAGTCTAATAAATAATTTATTTATATCAATCATTGTAAGCAATATGTATAGCCACAACCCCATTTAAAATATTAAAGAATCTACATTCCTTAAAACCGCTTTGTAAGATCATCTTTTTAAGAGATTCCTGATCTGGATGCATTCTTATAGATTCAGCAAGGTATTTATAGCTTTCAGAATCATTTGCAAGAATAGATCCAAGCTTAGGAAGTATGTTAAAAGAATACCAGTCATATAACCTTGAAAACATTGGATTAATTGGCTTTGAGAATTCTAAAACCAAAAGCCTCGCATTTTTTGACAAACATCTCTTCATTTCAGAAAGACCTTTTTGTTTATCTGTGAAGTTTCTTAGACCAAAACCAACCGTTATTAGGTCAAATGAAGAATCTTTGAAGGGCAAGCTTTCACCACTCAACTGACAAAAAGAACAATTTGAGTTGAAGCTTTCATCAATTGCTCTATTTCTTCCCTCATCAAGCATTTCATAATTTATGTCACTCATAAAAATTTTTGTATTTGGATATTCTTTTGATATTAACTTAGCAATATCTCCTGTCCCACTCGCTATATCTAAAATCACATCTTTTTCACCAACAGCGGCTAGCTCAACTAAGATTTTCTTCCATAGTCTATGCATGCCAAAAGACATTGCATCATTCATAATGTCGTAGTTTTTTGCTACTGAGGTAAAAACCTCTCCAACGTACTTACTCTTGTCAGCTTCGTTAACTTCCTGATAGCCAAAATGTGTCTTTTTGTTTTTGTTAACCATCATCTCTAAATTTTATGAAGTTATTGTATCTACTTTGATTAATTTGACCATTCGTCAGACTTTCAATGACAAAGCAGCCTTTGTTATTAATATGATTACAATTTGTAAATTTGCAACCTTTAGATGCTTCAAGAATTTCCTCAAAACCACTAATAATATGATCTTTATTATAATTTTTTATTTCAATATCTCGCATTCCAGGTGAATCTATTATTTTTGTATTATTTTGCAAATCATATAATGATGATATTGAAGTTGTATGAACTCCTTGCTCATTAGACAAAGAATTTGTTTTAAGTTTTTTTCCAATAAGCTTAGACGATAGAGTTGATTTACCTGCTCCAGAATTACCAACAAAAAGAACAGATTTTTGTTTTAAAAAATCTATAAGCTCTTTAAGATTATCACCATGCTTTGCAGAGCAATCAATAGTTTTCATGCCTAAGCTTTTATAGATATCAAGCTTAATTTTATATTCATTATCAGATTCAATATCGATTTTATTATTAATAATGAAAGGCTCTATATTTGATAGTTTTGATTTTAATATCCATTTATCTATAAATTCTGAAGAAGTTTTTGGTTTTGGCGTAACTATTATTCCTACATGACTTATGTTTGCTGCAAATAGCTTTGTCTTGCTGCCATCTGATTTAGAAAGTTTAGTTTTTCTTTCTTGGATGCTAAGAATTTTTCCATTAAGCTTCTTGCTATCTTGAATAATTTCTAGCTCAACAAAGTCACCAACAACAACATTTTTTATTGCTAAGCATGAGAACTCACCAAATTTTGTCTTAACCAAACAGCTATTTGTATAAAATTCTACAATCTGTCCAGTTTGAACTTTTTTCATAATAGGAACAAAATACACTAAAGAAGCGATTATAAAAAGATATGAAAACTTTACAATCAAGAGATAATTTAGTCTGGATTGATCTAGAAATGACTGGTTTGGATCCAGATAAAGAAAAGATTATCGAAATAGCTACTCTAATAACTGATTCCAGCCTAAATATTATTGCAGAGGGTCCTAATTTAATAATTTCGCAATCTAAAGAAATTCTTAATTCTATGGATGAATGGAATCAAAATCAGCACGGATCTTCTGGTTTAATAGATGAGGTCTTAAAAAGTAACGTAACAGAACAAATTGCAGAAATTGAAACCTTAGATTTTATTTCAAAATATGTAGGAGAAAATATATCACCTATGTGTGGAAATACTGTTTCTCATGACAGACGCTTTTTATCAAAGTATATGCCAAGATTAGAGGCGTACTTTAATTACAGACATATTGATGTCTCGTCTTTTAAGGAAGTTGCTGTACGCTGGATGAATGAAGCCCAAATTTATGAAAAAAAAGGATCTCATAGAGCTCTTGGTGATATTAAAGAGTCTGTAGAAGAACTTAGATTTTATAAAAAATTATTTATGCCAGAATAATTTATTCTTTTTTGTTAGAGGGTTGGATGTTTAAAGGAAAAGGACTTACTTGACCTTTATTCTCTTTTATTTTTGCCTCGCCAGTTTCGTTAACTTCATCAATTCTCACAATAGAATTAATAGGTATATAACTTCTCTCAACCATTGAAAATTCATTTTTTAATTTTTCTGAACTTGGATCAACTACTAGCTGTTTATCTTTATTGAAGATATACTCTTCCACCTCGATAAAACCGTACATATCACTTTGGTAAATTTGTTTAGCAAAAACTTCATAAATTTCACCAAGTTGAATGAAAATTATCTTGTAAACATTTTTTGTTTTCATAATACTTAATTATATGGGAACAATGTTTGATAATTAAAGTTATAGAAAGTTAATTAAATATGACAAAAAAATTATTTATAAAAACACATGGCTGTCAGATGAATGAATATGATTCTGCAAAAATGTTTGATCTTTTAGAAGAAAAAGAAAACTTTGAATTTGCAGAAAATGAAGAGGAAGCAGATCTTTTAATCCTTAACACCTGTTCAATAAGGGAAAAAGCTCAAGAAAAGGTATTTCATCAAATTGGAAGATGGCGAAAAATAAAAGATAAAAATCCTGATTTGAAAATTGCTATAGGAGGATGTGTTGCATCACAAGAAGGTGAAAATATAATCAAAAGAGCTCCTGCAGTAGATATCGTATTTGGACCTCAGACACTACACAAATTACCAGAGCTATATGAGAATAAAAATAAGACGAACATTAATCAAGTTGATATTTCATTTCCAAAATTAGAAAAATTTAATCATATTCCTGTACATGGAACTGGTGAACCCTCAGCGTTTGTTTCAATCATTGAGGGCTGCAATAAATATTGTTCTTTTTGTGTTGTTCCAAAAACAAGAGGCCATGAGGTATCAAGAACAATTGAAGATATTTTGAATGAGATATCTGTACTTGCAGAAAATGGAACTAGAGAGATTCATTTATTGGGCCAAAATGTAAACAATTTCAAAGGCACCTATAAAGGTGAAAAATCTTCTTTAGCTAAACTGATTGAGTTAACAGCAAAAATAGAAAATATTGAAAGGATTAGGTATACAACAAGCCATCCACATGAATTTAAAGATGATCTTGTTGAAGTTTACGATAAGGTACCAGAGCTTGTAAGTCACGTTCATCTTCCCGTGCAAAGTGGTTCAGATAGAATATTAAAATTAATGAGAAGACGTTACAACGTAGAAAAATACCTAAATCTTATTGAAAAAATTCGTAAAGTACGACCTGACATGAGTTTTTCTTCAGATTTTATTGTTGGCTTTCCTGGTGAGACAAATGATGATTTCATGGGGACCATGAATGTAATTAATGAAGTAAGGTTTGATGAGTCATTTAGTTTTATATATAGTCCCAGACCAAATACAACTGCATCAGATATGGAAGATGATGTAACTCAAGAAGAAAAAAAAGAAAGATTAAATATTCTTCAAGAGAGACTAAACCAACTTTCATTTGGATTTAGCAGAAAGAAGGTTGGTACATTGCAAAACTGCTTAGTCTTCGGACAGTCAAAAAGAGACCCAGGACAATTACAAGGAAGAACTATATGTAATCGAGTTGTTAATTTTCCATCAAATGATATTGATTTAGTTGGGCAAATGATTAATATTCAAATTAATGAAGCACTGCCAAATTGTTTAAGAGGTAATTTACAAAATTAATGTCAACTGATTCATCTTTAACCAGTCTAGAATTACAACCCTCAGATGCAAATGTTATGGTTAGGTTCGTTGGTGAACTTAATGAAAATCTTAAATTTGTTGAAAAGACATTTAATGTAAAGATTTTTCAAAATGGGAATAATCTTAAAATTAAAGGAAACAAAAAAGATGTTGATCTATCTGTAGATGCTTTGAGAAAGCTATACGAAGCAGCAGGCCAAGGAATTGAGATTAATAGCGAAACACTAAATTTGTGCATACAAGAGTCAGATAAAAACATGACTAATGTTATTAAAATCAAAACACCTAAAAAAAGTGTCATGCCAAGAGGAAAAAATCAAAAAACTTATATTGAAAATATTTCAAATAATGAAATTAACTTTGGAATTGGTCCTGCTGGAACTGGAAAAACATATCTGGCTGTTGCATTAGCAGTTGATCATCTTTTAAATGAAAAAGTAGATAGAATTATTTTAATAAGGCCTGCAGTAGAAGCTGGTGAAAAACTTGGATTTTTACCAGGAGATTTATCTCAAAAAGTTGATCCATATCTTCGCCCTCTTTACGATGCTTTATATGAGATGCTAGGAGTTGAAAAAACTGAAAAACTACTTGAAAGAGGTATCGTTGAAATAGCTCCTCTAGCATATATGAGAGGAAGGACACTAAATAACTCATTTATAATTGTTGATGAAAGCCAAAATACAACAAAAGAACAAATGAAGATGGTTTTAACTAGAATGGGCTTTGGTTCTTATCTTGTAATTAATGGAGATTTAACTCAAATAGATCTTCCAAAAAATATTAAATCAGGTTTGTCAGACGCTATAGAAGTTCTTAAAGATACTGATGGCATAGGCTTTACTAACTTTTCATCATTAGATGTTGTGAGGCATCCTCTAGTTAAAAAAATTATTGATGCTTATAAATATTTTGAGGACAAGCTAGGTTTATAGGTGAGTCTCAATATTTTAACATCAGGAGATTTTTCAATTTCAACTCAACTTGAGAATAAACTTAATATGGCTTTTTCATTAATTTGTGAGGAAGAAAAACTCTCCAACTGTTCTGTGAATTTAAAAATTTTAAATAATAATGAAATACAAGAACTAAACAACAAGTACAGAAAAAAAAACTCACCCACAAATGTACTATCTTTCACAAATGAAGATATCTCAAAGTCAATCACAGGAGATTTGGGTGATATTGCAATAAGTTATCAATATTTAGAAGAAGAATCTCGTCAACAAAATAAAAAATTTGATGATCATTTAATTCACATGTTAATTCATGGCGTATATCATATATTAGGGTTTGACCATGAAAATAATGAAATGGCAGCTCAAATGGAAAATAAAGAGATAAAATTGCTTAAAAAAATAAATATCGACAATCCATATTAATGAACGAAAAACAAAATCAAGAAGATAATAAGCCTCCGTCGGGGATTATTAATAAATTAAAAAAATATTTTAGAAATCCATTTTTCATAAAAACTCAAAGCGTATCTGAAGTAACTGAGTTTCTAAAAGACGCTGTTGATCAAAAAATAATTGATAAAGAAGCAGAATCAATTGCCAGTAAAGCAATTCGCTTAGGAGATATCACTGTAAAAGAGATAATGATTCCAAAAGTTGATATGGTAACAATACAAGTTAAAGACGATACTAACGAAATTATCAAAAGAATAATTGAATCAGGCCACTCTAGATATCCAGTCTTGGGTGAGGAAAGAAATGAGGTAGCTGGCATCTTATTAGCTAAAGATATCTTACCAAAACTATTTAAAGGTACTGCCGATTTTGATATTAATGAGATGCTTAGAGATCCAAATGTTGTTCCTGAAACCAAAAAGGCTGATTCACTTCTAGAAGAATTTAAACAAGATAGATCTCATTTAGCAGTAGTTATAGATGAATATGGAGAAATATGTGGACTTATAACAATTGAAGATATTCTTGAAGAATTAGTTGGAGAGATTGAAGATGAACATGACATCGAAGAGCAAGAAATAATTGAAGTCTCAACTAATAAATATAATGTAGATGCAAAAATTGAAATAGAAGAGTTTGTTAGTTTCTTTGAACTTGAACTAGATCCACTTACTATTGATGCCGAAACCTTGGGAGGCTTATTTATTTCTGAATATGGAGTGTTACCAAAAATTGGCGATAAAATTAAATTAGAGAATATCTCAATAAAGGTTTCAGACACAGATAATAGAAGAATAAAGAAGTTTATTGTTTCAATAAATAAATGAAGATTTTAAATTTTATTATTCCAGCATTATTTGGATTAATAGGAATTTTTGCATTCGCACCCTTCTCAATTAAATTCTTAATTTTCATATCTTATGGTTATTTGATTCACTTATTAATATCAAATAATAATGGTGTCTTTTGGAAAGTTTTTTGCTGGGGTTTAGGGCATTGGGGATTAGGAATGTCTTGGATAATAGTAAGTGTTTACTATTATGGAGAAACAACAATAGCAATGTCCTCAATTATATATATTCTATTAGTTGTAATATTAACATTGATATTTACTTCCCCCCTATTGATACTAAAATCAGCCTTAAGTTTTACTAAAATAAACAACAACTTTTTTAGTGTTCTTTTTATTTCTTCTATATTTACTATTAGCGAGTTTAGTAGATATTTTTTTCTAAACGGGGTTCCATGGCTAATACCAGGTAATATATTTTTGGATACAATATCACAGAATATTTATCCTATCTTTGGCGTAACAGCTGCCTCCTTTTTCATTTATTTTATATGCGCATTGTTCATCGTTTACTCAAATAATATGATATCCTGTGTTTCAGCTGCAATACTTATAATTTCCTTATTACCATTTTCACCTGCAGATGAAATCAAAGATGGTATCAAGGTGTCAATTGTTCAACCAGCATCAGATCCTTTTTTAAAATATGAAGATAATTATTATTTAAAGATCGAGGACAACCTAAATAAACTTATAGATACAGTTTCTAAAGATTCTGAGTTAGTAGTATTACCTGAAGCTGAGCTACCGTACTCTCAGAATAGTATTAGATTTATAGATTTTCTAAAAAATACAGAAATTTCTGAAAAAATTATTTTAGGCGTATGGAAATATGAAGATGCAAAATTATATAACGCAATTTATAGTCCTAGATATAATGAAGCATATAAAAAAATACATCTAGTACCATTTGGTGAGTATATTCCTTTTATTGAAGGTCTTAGAGGAATAATAAATTTTTTTGATTTACCAATGTCCAATGTTTCACATGGGAGCCAGTTACAAGAAAATATAAGGATTCTTGATAATATTCCCATTTCTAGTCCAATTTGCTTTGATATTGCCTTTCCAAATACAGTAAGAAAGATGAATAAAAGTTCTTTATTAATGATTAATGTCTCAAATGACACTTGGTTTGGAAATTCTATTGGACCATATCATCATTTAAGTATTGCTAGAGTGAGATCTATTGAGAACAATAGATATACAATAAGAGCAACAAATGACGGTTTATCAGCAATTATTTCTAATAAAGGGACAATTGTTACTTTATTAGATAAAGGAAAGTCAGACATTCTTGAGGGTAACGTAAAATTAATTAAAAACAGTACTTTTTATTCAAGAAATGGACATTTATTTTTTATAATTTTATCGTTTATAATAGTTTTAATTCCTTTTTTAAAAATTATATGGAAAAAAGCACTAAGATCTTAATTTTTTCAGTTGTTATGACATTTTTCTTTACTGAATCTTATGGTCAAAATAACGAAATTATTGTTGATATTTCTGAGCAAAGGCTCTATTTGTATAATAATGATAATTTAGTCCAAAGTTTTCCAGTTTCAACATCAAAATATGGGGAAGGGCAAATTGAAAATTCCTTTAAAACTCCACTGGGATTGCATGAAATTAAAGAAAAAATTGGAGATAAAGCGCCAATTAATACAATATTTACTGCAAGAGAAAACACAAACAAAAGAGCAGAAATTCAAATCAATCCTAATGATACAGAGGATGACTTTGTAACATCCAGGATATTATGGCTAGATGGTCTTGAAAATGGTATAAATAGGGGGGTTGGAGTAGATTCTTATAGTAGATATATCTATATACATGGCACCCACGAAGAGGGCTTAATTGGTCAAAAAGCCTCACACGGATGTATAAGAATGTTCAACAATGATGTGATAGAGCTATTCGATATGGTATCAGAAGGGACAAAAGTCCAAATTAGAGCCTAAATCATCTAGTTTTCTAATTTATTAAATCTAAAAATTGTTTGCAACCGACGACATTTCAAAACCTAATTTTTCTTTCCTATCGCCTTTTTGAGGTGCCTCTCCAAGTTTTCCACCGTCTTTTGCCAGATTCACAAGCATTTCACTTGGTTTGTAGACATCATTACCTGTAATTTCTCTATATTTTTCAAGCTTTTCTATTACTTTATCAAGTCCCATTGCATTTGCATGATGCATTGGACCACCTCTCCATATTGGGAATCCATATCCATTTATATAAACTACATCAATATCAGCCGCTCTTTGCGCGACACCTTCAGATAAAATATCTGCACCTTCATTAATAAGAGCTAATATACATCTTTCTACAATTTCTTCATCAGAAATGTCTCTTCTGGTAAATCCATTTTCTGATGAGATCTTTTCATATACTGCTTCATTTTCAGGAGCTGGATTTGGTGCTCTAGAACCTTCAGAGTAATTGTAATAACCAGCACCACTTTTTTGACCATATCTATCTTGTTCACATAACTCATCGCCGATTTTTGCATGAAGTGGGGATTCTTTACCACTTAATTTTCTTGCTCTCCAACCAAGATCTAATCCAACGAGATCCATCATTCTAAATGGACCCATATTTAGACCAAAGGATTCTAATGCTTGATCAATTTGATGTGGCAATGCACCTTCAAGTAATAACATGTTTGCTTGAGCTGTATAGCCAAATAACATTCTATTACCAATAAAACCAGGAGCATTTAATGAAACAACAGCTGCCTTTTTAAGCCTCTTGCCTATTGCCATAATAGTAGCTAATGTTTCATCTGATGTTTGTTCACCTCTTACAACTTCTAATAGTCTCATTATATTTGCAGGACTAAAAAAGTGAGTACCCACTACCAATTCAGGCCTACTTGTAACTGATGCAATAGAGTCTATATCTAAACCTGAAGTATTACTGGCCAGAATAGCGCCTTCCTTAACATGAGTATCTAATGACTTAAAAATTTCGTGTTTTAATTCAAGATTTTCATATACTGCCTCAATAACAATATCGCAATCAGAGACATCTTTATAATCTAAGCTTGACGATACTAGTCCAAATACAGCATTTTTTTGTTCAGGAGATAGACGCCCTTTATTAACCATAAAATCATAATTCTTTTCTATTACTGAAACTCCTCTTTTAAGGTTTTCCTCATCCTGATCAATGATATGAACGGGAATGCCAGCATTAGCAAAACACATAGCTATTCCACCTCCCATAGTTCCAGAACCAATAATGCCAGCTTTTTTGATATCCATAACTTTAGTTTCTTTAGGAACGTCAGAAATCTTTGAAGCTGCTCTTTCACCAAAGAAAATATGGATCATTGCTTCTCTTTGAGGATGCATTAAACATTCAAGAAAATATTCACCTTCTTTTTTTAGTCCTTCGTCAAAATCATCAACATTAATTGCTGCTTCTACACATTTTATGATTTGTCCAGGAGCAAATTGACCCTTTCTTCCCTTAGATGCCATGGCCTGAGCCTCAAGAAGAACCTTATCATCGCCACGAGCCTCTATCATTTTTGAGTTTAAATCTCTTACTTTTGGATGTTCTTCATCACTGTCAGCTTTATTTTTTATGAATTCTATAGATTCATTAACTACATCTTCAGATATACCATCAACTATTCCCATATCTAAAGCCTTTTTAGCAGGAACATGTCCTCCAGTAAGCATCATCTTTAGTGCTTCAGATGGTCCTGTAAGCCTCGGAAGCCTTTGAGTACCGCCTCCACCTGGCAATAAGCCTAAATTAACCTCTGGAAGGCCAACAAACGCGTTTTTATCTGCAATCCTGTAGTTACAGCATAATGCTGTTTCTAGTCCGCCTCCTAAAGCTATACCATTTATGGCAGCTACAACGGGTTTACTGCAATGCTCCAGTTTTTGAAATACCTCATTTAAGCTCACACCTTCTACATTTCCACCAAATTCTGATATATCAGCTCCAGCAATGAAGGCCCTACCATTTCCTGTTAAAACAACTCCTACAACTGAATCATCTTCTTCTGCTTTTGTTAATGATTCGTATAAACCAGTCCTAACTCCATCGCTTAGGGGATTTACTGGCGGATTATCAACTGTGAGTAGGGCAACATTGTCCTTTACTTCATATAAAACTGTACCTTTCAAGATATTTCTCCAAAAATAGTTAAAAAAGCATTATACATAAAAAAACATGATTTATTTTATAAATAGTATTGATAATTGATTATAAATACTTATAATAATGTATGTCAGCACTCCTCTCCCCTATTATATTTTGCTGACACTCTGGAATCATGGAGGGCTCAGTCCCTCCATCTCTTTAAAAGGTTGTAAATTTATGAATAAAATTAGGGATAATATAGAAGTCATTTTTTTAGTAACTATTTTCATTTCCTCTCTTTCTGCAATAACTCCTATTACTTAGGTTAGAATACACACATGAAAAAGATTGCACCTCTTTTTATTTTATTATTTTCTCTCTATTCTGAAGCATGTTCAGATCTGCTTGATACCGAAATGAGAGTTTTGGATTCAAGTGAAAGTGTCAACTTATGTGAATATACAGATCAAGTTGTTTTAGTTGTAAATGTTGCGAGTAGATGCGGATACACCTATCAATATTCTTCTCTTCAAAAACTTTATGAAGATTACAAAAACGAAGGTTTTGTTGTTCTTGGAGTTCCATCGAGAGACTTTATGCAAGAGTATTCAGATGAAGCAGATGTTGCTGAGTTTTGTTCCACTGAATATGGGGTAGATTTCCCAATGTTTGCAACTTCAAAAGTAAGAGGTAGCAAAGCAAATCCCTTATATAAAAAATTGATAGCCCAGAGTGGTGTCTCACCATCATGGAATTTCAATAAGTATTTAATTTCTAGAGACGGTAAAGTAGTATCTACATTTGGATCAAGGGTAAAACCTGATTCGCCAGAATTACTATCTCAAATAGAAGAACTTTTATAGTCTCTAGTCAGATACCAACACAACCCCAGGTTTATTAAAAGCAAAGATTCCGTTATCAACGACACCCGGAATATTATTTAATAAAATCTCTAAGGCTTCAGGTTCACTGATATCTATTTCCTCTACGTCAATAATATGATTTCCTTGATCAGTAATAAAATTTTCTCTATAAATTGGTTTACCACCTAAAGCTACAATTTTTCTTGCAACAGAACTTCTTGCTTCTGGAATTACTTCGACTGGAAGAGGGAAGGCCCCAAGTTTATCAACCATCTTTGTTTTATCAACAATGCATATAAATTCTTGTGCCGCTGCTGCTACTATCTTTTCTCTTGTATGCGCTCCACCGCCACCTTTGACTAGAAAGTTATTTGGTGACACCTCGTCTGCTCCATCAATATAAAAATCTATTTGATTAACATCATTTAAACTAAAGACCTCAATATTCTTTTCTCTTAGAAGTTGTGAAGATGCTTCCGAACTTGATACTGCTCCTCGAAAAAGATTTTTATATGCATCTAATTCATCAATAAAGTAATTCACTGTTGAACCAGTACCAATGCCCAGAACAGTCTCTATCGATAGTTTTTTTTCAATATAATCAATTGCTTTTTTTGCAACACTTATCTTTGCAGCGCTCATACAGTTATAATACAAGAAAATTTTAATACGTGATTTAAATTGAGACTTAAAATAAAAAAAACAGGTAATTATAGGAACTCTAAAAAGTATCTTAAAATGATTAATGATGCATCTGTATATGATGTTTCAATAAATTCACCTACTACCTATGCTGCAAATCTTTCTATGAAAGAGGGGAATGAAATTTATTTAAAACGAGAAGATCTTCAGCCTATTTTTTCTTTTAAGAATAGAGGAGCCTTTAATAAAATTGTTAACTTATCTGAAGATAAAAAATCTCGTGGAATAATAGCAGCATCAGCAGGAAATCATGCCCAAGGTGTAGCCTTAGCTTGCAGGAAGTTAAAAATAAAATGTACTATTGTGATGCCGGTAACCGCTCCAGAAAACAAATTAAATGCAGTAAAAAGGCTTGGAGCAAAAATAATTTTGCATGGCGAAAATTTAGGAGATGCTCTCGCTCATGCAGATAAGATTAATAAAAAACATAAGTATACTTTTGTACATCCTTTTGATGATCCATTTACCATAGCAGGGCAAGGAACAGTAGGTCGGGAAATACTTGAGGATGAAATTGACTACGATGCTGTCTTCGTCCCAGTTGGTGGAGGAGGCCTTTTGGCTGGCATATCAGCTTGGATAAGACAAACTAAAAAGAAAATTAAAATAATTGGTGTTGAAGTAAATGATTCGGCTTGTCTTACAGAAGCATTAATTCAAAATAAAAGAGTTTATCTAAAAAAAGTTGGATTGTTTGCAGACGGAGTTGCTGTTTCCCAAGTAGGAAAAAACAACCTTGATGTTATTAAAGAATGCGTTGATGAAGTAATGACTGTTAATATCGATGAAGTCTGCGCTGCTGTAAAAGATATTTTTGAAGATACTAGAGTATTGTCTGAGCCATCAGGAGCTGTTGCTTTAGCAGGTCTTAAGAGTTACTCAAAAAGAATGAAGAATAAGAATCTACTTGCAGTGAGCTCAGGTGCAAATGTTAATTTTCAAAAACTTGGATTTATTGTTGAAAGATCTGAAATTGGAGAAAACCGCGAAAAAATTCTAAGCATCAAAATTCCAGAGGAACCTGGAAGTTTTTTAAAGCTTGCAAAGGCTATTGGCAAATTACCAGTCACCGAATTTAATTATAGAAAGTCAGATAATAAAGATGCATATGTATTAGTAGGAATAAGAACTCAATCTGAAAATAGCTTTGAGAAGTTGAAGGCAAAACTAAAAAAACTTAAATATAAATTTAGTGATTACACCTCTAATGAAATTTCAAATGATCATTTAAGACATATGGTTGGCGGCAGAGGAGGCCAATCAAATATATCTGAAAAAAATGAAAGAATTTTTAATGGAGAATTTCCAGAAAAGCCAGGAGCATTATTAGAGTTCTTAGAAAGTTTTGGAAATCAGTGGAATATTTCACTATTCCACTATAGAAATATTGGATCTGCGTATGGAAATATCCTAATAGGAATTGAAGATACACACAAAAATAAGTCCGCACTTTTAAAACATTTACATAAATGTGGAACAGCCTTTAAAGAAGAGAGTAATAATAAGGCTTATTTAGATTTCTTGAAGTAAGTTTAATATTTAAGCCTAAATTTAATAGAAAATATTTCATTGTCTGGATCTTTCCAAGGATCTTTAAAGATTTTAGAAGTCTCTCTAGTTATATTATCTTCAAAGACACTTCCTCCTTTTGTATATACCAGATATATGTAGGACAGAGGAGCAATCTCATACTTATATCTTACTTGGAATGATGTAATTCCTTCAGAAAATGGACTTACTTCTTTATTATTATTTTTAAGGTAACCATTCTGATCAACAATTAAACTTCTTGGATTTTTTGCTTGTAACGCTACAAATTGACTTTTTAGTCTTATCTCATGCTTTGAACCCCTATACCAATTCATATTAATAGAAATAATTTTTTGAGATAAATCATAAACAGCAAGATCATTGTTTTCTATCCAATTTAACCACTCTTTCTCGTTTCTTATTCTCGATGAAAATCCTACTTTAAAATCATCCACTGGATAAAAAGATCCACCTATCTTTGCATACCTTCTTTTATATCCGTTGGAATCAAATGACTCATATTTATCGGCATCCTCATATCCGATCCTCCAATCATACTCCCAGATTCCAAAACTCGGTGATTCATAATCTAAGTTAAAGCTGAAACTTCCAGTATTTTTTACATAAGGAAAATCAATATTCTTTCTTGTAATGGTTGTATCTTTTCCAGAAGTTTTTAAATCCCATGTAAACTGAAATTTTGAGGCATTTAGGAAAGTAAATTCATTCTTTTGCCCAATAGTAAATGGATTTGAATTTCCTGAAGTATCTGAGTCGTAATTAAAATCTATTCCTAGTTCCAGCTCCTTAATTTCTTTACGCTTTTTAAAGTCGATTAATGTGATATTAGATCCTAGACCTATGTGAAACCAATCATTTTTTCTGAGATAACCAAAATCGTTTAACATTAGACTGTCATCAAAATAGAGTAGACTACCTGATCTACTCGATAACTGTGTTGGCTTATAATTAAATTGTGATCTAAAGCCAAATCCAGACTCACCCTCTCTTTCAGATGTAATTAAATCGTTATAGGTAGTTAGCTTGTTAGATTTTACATTCGCAAAATCTATTACATTAACTGTAGCACTTTCATTTAGAAAATTATTTTCAACATGTGTTAAAAAGTAACCAATTGTTCTGTTATCAATTTTCTTTTTTGATCTTATGGCGTAAAAATCTTTTCCTTTTGTATATCTTTCATCCGACTCTTTAGCAACAAAAACTCCAAAATCTGTATTATTATTTTTTTGAGTATATCTAAGAGCGTAGTCAATATCGGTGTAATTTTTTCTTGAATCAACGCAGTCATCTTCATTTAATGATGATGAACACAAATAGCTACTTCTTGCACCAATTCTTCTAGTATTAATAATTCTATATCTATCGTAATGATTTAAATCAAACAAAGATTGATTTTCATTAAAAAAAGCGCGTTTTTCAGAATAGAAAGTTTCTTGTGCAGAAAAATTAACAATAACTTCGTCACTCTCTGCCTGACCAAAGTCTGGATTGATTGTAAGATTAATTTGTTTCCCTGTGCCAGTATTTAAAAATATTTCTGCTCCAATCTTATCTTCATTAAAGCTTGTGACTGAGTTGTGAGTTTTTGCAATAAATGGAAAAAAATTGATCTTTCTTTTAGAAAAATTGTTTACCTCTATTGCTCTTAGATTTGAAAGAAAATTTGTTCTAAACCCACTTGTCTTTGTATCATTTAGCCATAACTTTTCTTTTGCTAGATACCTATAAGTTGTAACATTTATTTTTCTTTTATTATTTGTCTCAGGCTTCATCAGAACAACATTCCAAGGTATTAAAAATTCTGAGACCCAGAAACCATCATATTTTTTTGTTTGTGCTTCCCAATCCCCATCCCAATCAAATTCGGGAAAACCACCCAAAGGTCTAATGCCATCTCTTTGAATATTTGCTAGGGTAACGATGAACATATAAGCTTTTGCACCATCACTGTCAAAATCAATACCAACACCGTTTTGTTCAGCATTCGCATTCCATTCATCTCGTAAAGATTTATTTGAAATCATTGAAGAATTTTCTTGATAATTAATAAAGCCGACATATATTCCTTCTTCATTTGAAAATATCTTTGCAGTTGTTTTTACTTTTGCTGGATTAAGAGTAAAAGGGACAACTTCATAATACTCATCTATTACGAATGCACTTTCCCACTCTGGTTCATCTAAATTCCCATCAAGAATAATTGTCTTACCAGATATAAGTGGAATCCAGAAAATTAAAATATATTTAGCGATTGTTCTCATGTTTCGGCGAACATTTTATAGCTCAGTCATATGAAAGTACACGCGATTCTGTAATAACTAGATCATATTTAATATCATGACTCTCGCCAAAAGGTTCTTCTAAGATTTGATAATCATATCCCAGTCCAACAAAAAGAGGTCTGCATTTTTGAGACTTTAATTGTTCAAGTGTTTTATCAAAAAAACCACCACCATATCCTAGCCTATGCCCATTCTTATCTATTCCAACAAAAGGTATGAACATAGTGTTAAGAACTTTAGGATTAATATAGTCTTCATTCATTAGTTCATCTATGCCATATTTATTTTTTTTTAAGGTCTCACCCTCTTTGAATAAATTGAACTTCAATTCATTTTCAGAAACTATTCGAGGCATGTATATATTATTGGAGTATTTTAATAACTCATCGATTATTAGATTTGTAGGTATTTCGTTTTTATATTGAAAATAGAGAAGGGTATTTTTAGAAGATTTTATATCTATTTCTTTTAGTACATTTTTTTGAATCTGAGAATTTAACTCTTCGATATCATCCTGACAAAAAAGTTGCCCCTGCTTAAGTAGTGATTTTCTAATTTTATTTTTCACCATAATAATTGCAGAGGCTAGCAAACCAGATCACCGCTATGTGCTATACCTGAACCGAAAGTTCAGGTGGTGAACATCTTGTCAAATCAGGCTTCCCTTAATGGTAATGCTCAACAATGACAGTGGAAAATCACCTATTTAATAGTATCGGTTCAAATTTATTAACACATTGGCTAATGAACCAGAATGTTATAGAAGTATAGTTTAGATAGGATTTAAGTTAAAGATTATTTTTGAAGTACTTTCTCTATTTTTTTAATAAGTTTAGAGTAATCAACACTTTCTTTTTTAGTAGATTTAGAATCATCATTTAGGAGCTTATTAGAAAGAGTTAATCCTGCAATTATCAGAGCATTATTTTTGTCACTTATATTATCTAACTCCTCATTTAATAAGGCGGCCGCTTTTATTAAATTATCTTTTTCTTTAGGTGGACATGCGATGGTTAAATCTCTTCCAAATATTCTAAGAGCTACGGTTTCAACTTTACTCATTTGTGGCCTTCTTTAAATCTCTTTCCAAACGAGATATTTCTTTTCTGTGAAGAACTTTATCTTTTTTCCATTCCCTTTCTCTTTTTACGTATGAATCAATAATTCCTTTTTGCTCTTCAAACCTTTTAATTAAAAGATCAATCCTCTTTTCTAAATCTTTTGAACTTAACTCGTTGTTTTTAGGCATTTTTATAGTTTAATTCTACTTTAATGAATTGGAAAGTTACTTTAAATAAGTAAAATACACACATGGATAATGCAATTTACAAAAGCAGAAGAATCAATCTATCAGAAAAACTACCTAAGAATTCGGTTTTATTGATTCCCGGTGCCAATACTCAGTATAGAAATGCTGATTCAGCATATGCGTTCAGACAGGATAGTAATTTTTATTATTTATCCGGATTTTGTGAGCCCGATTCTTTGATGGCCATAATTAATAACGATGATGGAATAAATTCTATAATTTTTGTACCTCCTAAAGATAAATTAAAAGAAATTTGGGATGGCCACAGGTCAGGCCCAATAGGAGCTGTAAAAGAATTTTTATTTGATAAGGCATACGATAATTCTGAAATAGATAATATGATGCCTGAAATTCTTTTTGGATGTGATCAAGTTTTATATCCTATTGGCAAAAAAAATGGCTTTGATCAAAAAGTAATAGATTGGACTACTGAAGCAAGCTCCAAAGATAGACACAGTAAATCTATTAATATTTTGGATGCGTCGTCCACGATAGGGAATGCTCGATTAATAAAAGATGATCACGAAATTAGTCTTATTAAGAAAGCCTGTGATATTTCAGCAGAAGCTCATATCGAGGCAATGAAAAATGTAAAAAATGCAGAGTCTGAACAAAGCATTGAAAGCTTGTATGTTTACGAATTTTCAAAAAGAGGTGGAAGATTCCCAGCCTATACTCCAATTGTTGCTGGTGGTGAAAATGCTTGTGTTCTCCATTATATAGAGAACAATAAGAAACTTAATAAAAATGAACTTCTTTTGGTTGATGCTGGTTGTGAATATGAGATGTATGCTTCTGATATTACAAGAACTTATCCAATTAGCGGAAAATTTTCAAAGGAACAACTTGAGATATATAAAATAGTTCTTGATGCAATGAATGCTGCAATTGATAAGGTGAAAGAAGGCAACAATATTATGGAGCCTCAAGAAATTTCTGAAAAAATAATTACAAACGGTTTAGTAGAGCTTGGTTTATTGCATGGTGATCCTGAAGAATTGCATAAAAAAGGAGCTTTTAAGGACTTCTATATGCATAAAATAGGTCACTGGCTAGGCCTTGATGTCCATGATGCTGGAGATTATATGGAAGGAGATGACTTTATGAAGTTTAAACCAGGCATGATAACTACTATCGAACCTGGCATTTATATTAGTCATTCAATGGATGTAGATGACAAATGGAAAGGTATTGGAATAAGAATAGAGGATGATATTTTGGTAACAAAAGATGGAAACGAAAACCTAACTAAGAAAGCTCCATCTGATCCTGTTGAGATTGAATCATTAATGTCTTAATACTGTGAATCCGGTAGTTACAATATCTGGTGGCGGAATAATCGGAAACTATATTTCATCTAGACTCAGTAAAAATAACATAGAATCGTTAATTATTGAGAGGTCAAAAAGTCAAAATGTTATTAACGAAAACATAAGAACATTAACTCTTAATTCATTTTCGAAAAAACTTTTAGATGATTTAGGCATAAAAGTTCCTTTCGCTCCAATAAAAGAAATAAGTGTATTTGATGGTGATGGATCTGGAAGTATTCATTTCTCTTCAAAAGAAATAAATGAAGAAAATCTATCTTATGTAGTTTTTTTTAATGACCTTCAAGAAAAGCTGCAAGACCACGGAGACCACCAAGTTTTTTTTGAAAATCAAATCGAGGAGATCTTTCAAGATAATGAAAACAATTGTTCAGAATTAAAACTATCAAATCAAGAAAAAATTAAAACAAAGTTTATTGCAGGCTGTGATGGAAGAAATTCAAATGTAGCCAAGATAGCAAAATTAAATGAGAAAAAATCTAGCTATAATCAAACAGCGATCACATTTACAGCAAGTTGTGAAATTAAAGATGAATATTTAGCTCATCAAATATTCTCAGATAAAGGAATATTTGCAATTATGCCCTTGCCTGAAAACGATAGTAAATCCACACACACCATTGTTTGGTCTGTGGATAATGAAAATCTTCGTGATATTGAAATTAAAGATTATGTTAAAAACAATATTTCTTATTTTGAACAAAAGCTCTCAACAAAAATTGATATTAATTCATCAATATTAACCTTTAAGCTTTTTAGTCATCATTTCGAAAACTATATTTCAGGTCATGTTGTTCTTGTTGGTGATGCAGCTCATTCCATACACCCATTAGCAGGGCAAGGTATAAATTTAGGATTTGCAGATGCAGACGCTTTATGTGAAGAAATTATAAGTTCATATGAAAAATCTATGCATATTGATCAAGCTTTAACGCTTAAAAGATATGAAGTTAGAAGAAAAAATATGAATCTACTTATGCTGAAATCTATGGATTTTTTTGTAAATCTTTTTGGTTCAAAAAATTTATATATAAAGCTACTTAGAAATTTTGGACTGTCTGGAGTAAATAAAACACAGTTCTTAAAAAAGTTTTTTATTAATCATGCTGCTGGAAAGAATCAGTTATAATTCAATTAGCACACCTAAAAGTAACTCAAATCAAATGAGGTATAAAATGAAGAAAATTTCGATATTACTTTCTGTGCTTTTACTTATTTCGTGCGCAAATGAAAATGAAATAGAAGAACTCACAATTTACACATCTAGACAACCACAACTATTAGAACCAATAATTGAGGACTTCTATGATGATACAGGCATCAAAGTGAATTTATTATCAGGAAATGCTCAAGAGCTTATGGAAAGAATTGATATTGAAGGCAATGATTCAATGGCAGATATTTTTATGACGGTGGATGCAGGAGTCTTATGGCAAGCGGCTGAAAGAGATATTTTCTCCAAAGTTGACTCAGAAATATTAGAAAGAAATGTACCTTCATATCTCAAAGATCCTGAAAATAAATGGTTTGGCCTTTCAAAAAGAGCAAGAACAATAGTATTCTCAAGTGATCAATTTACATCAGATGATTTTTCTACCTATGAAGATTTAGCTGATCCTAAGTGGAAAGGAAAATTATGTTTAAGAACGTCAAAAAAAGTCTACAACAGATCTCTTATAGCAAGCATGATTGATGAATATGGTTTCGATCAAGCAAAAGAAGTTGTATCTGGTTGGATTTCAAACTTAGCAACTGAAGTTTTTTCAAATGATACAAATGCTTTGAAAGCTGTATCAAGTGGACAATGTGGGATGACTATTGTGAATACATATTATTTAGCAAGACTGTTAGATGATCCGCAATACGATAATTTGAATCTATTTTGGGCAAATCAGAATGACAGAGGAGTACATGTAAATATATCTGGAGCTGGGATCGTTAAAACTTCAAAAAATAAGGAAAATGCTATTTCTCTCTTAGAGTATCTTTCATCTGATAGAGCTCAAAATTTTTATGCCTCAGCAAATAAAGAATACCCAGTATTGATTGGAGCTAAAGTGCATGGGTCTATTCAGGAATGGGGAGACTTCAATGAAGATAATATTAATGTCAGTAAATTAGGTTCTTTGCAGAAACAAGCTGTTTTGTTAGCTCAAGAAGTTGGATATAAATAATATCTAATTAGACTTTTTCGCCGCGGGCCCTTATTTCTTTAAGAACTTGGCTTATACCTTTTTTATCGATAATTCGCATACCTTTGGCGGATACTTTTAGGTTTACAAATCTATTTTCAGATTCAACCCAAAATTTATGCGAATGTAGATTAGGAAAGAACTTTCTTTTAGTTCTATTATTAGCGTGAGAAACGTTATTTCCTGTCTGAGGAATCTTTCCTGTTACTTGGCATTTTTTACTCATAGAATCGCGATTTTATAGAACAGAAGCCGACATATCAATACTATAATGAATTAAATATGAAAGAAATATATGTACTTAGACACGCTAAATCTTCATGGGACAATTCGAATCTAAGCGATTTTGAAAGACCTCTTGCAGATAGAGGCATTAGCGATGCAAAGAAGATGTCTAAATTTTTAAAAGATATGGATTTAAAAATAGATAAGGTTTTATGTTCAAATGCTTTAAGAGCAAAAGAAACCTTTGACTTAACTGCTGATGGCTTTAATTTTGAAATTGACAAAGCAACCTATACAGACAGACTATATTTTGGTGATACAACTAATATTATTGAGGGCTTGAAAGAGCTAGATGAAAGCTTAAAAAATATTTTAATAGTTGGACATAATCCTACCCTTCATTATTTAGTAGAATTATTAACCAATAAATCAATTGACAGATTTACAACATGTAATTTAGCAACAATCTCTCATGATGGTGAATGGGTTTCATTAAACTCACAACAATGTAGACTAAAATCATTAATTAAACCAAAGGAATTAAGAAATTGAAAAAGGTTAAAGTCAAAATATTAAATAAACTTATTGGCAATGAAATACCTATACCTAAATACGAGACTAAAGGTTCTGCAGGCTTAGATCTAAGAGCATGCATAAAAGATAAATTAATACTGAAACCAGGAAAAACTGAAATGATTCCAATGGGATTTGCAATGCATCTTGAAGATGAGAAATTAGCAGCTCTGGTTGTTCCAAGATCAGGCCTTGGTTCAAAACATGGGATAGTGCTTGGTAATTTAGTTGGATTGATAGACTCTGATTATCAAGGTGAATTAATGGTTCCTGCATGGAATAGATCAGAGAGGGAATTTGTAATTAATTCTGGCGATCGAATTGCTCAAATGATAATAGTGCCAATAGTTCAAGCAAATTTTGAAATAGTTGATGATTTCGAAAAATCAGAAAGGGGTACTAAAGGTTTTGGCAGTTCAGGTATAGACTAAATTTATTACTTCTTACCAAATCTTTCTTCGAACTTTTGAACTCTTCCGCCGGTATCAATAATCTTTTGTTTACCAGTATAAAAAGGATGTGAGGCAGAAGAAACCTCAACAGTGTAGTATGGGTACTCTTTTCCTTCCCATTCCTTTGTTTTATCTGTTTTCAGAGTAGAGCGAAGTAAAAAATATTCATCCACACTGATATCATGGAATAGAACTTCGCGGTATTCAGGATGTATATCTTTTTTCATAATAAAATATATTTAGGATGAGAACTATATCAAAAATTAAATCCATTACAATTAAAAAATGAATATTTTTTACTATGATATTGCTGTTGGATTGCCACTAAGACAATGTTTTATCTATAAATCAAAAGAAGTAATCACAAAAGGTAAAAGGGTAATAGTTCCTTTTGGAAGCAAGTCAATTGTAGGAATAGTTGTAAAGAAAATAGCTAAACCCAAGTCATTAAAAGGCTTAAAAGAAATAATCTCAATAGCCGATGAACATTCTTGTTTTAACGGATCAATATTTGAAGCAATTACATGGGCCTCAGATTACTATCATCATCCAATTGGCGAGGTATTCTTCTCTTTCATGCCAACGCTCTTAAGAAAACGAAACGATAAAATTATTATCGACCTTGATGATAATACTGAATATAAGTTAAATAAAGAAGACAAGAAATTAAAATTAACAAAAGAACAAAACATTAATATATCTAAACTTAATAAAGTTGAAAAATTTAGCCCTTCATTAATATACGGGGTTACAGGGTCTGGTAAAACAGAAATATATCTTCAACTAGCTGAAAAATTTATTCTTCAAAATAAATCTATTTTGATTCTAGTGCCAGAAATTAATCTGATACCACAATTAGAAAAAAGATTTAAGGATCGTTTTAATGGCGATATTGGCGTATATCATTCTAGACAAACTCCAAACCAAAGGTTAAAGGTTTGGCTGCGATCTAAGTTTGGCGGAATAAGAATTGTTATTGGAACAAGATCATCAGTTTTGATGCCGTTAAAAAATTTAGGAGCCATTATTATTGATGAGGAGCATGATCAGTCATATAAGCAAGCTGAAGGTTTTAAGTTTTCAGGAAGAGATTTGGCTATAAAAAGGGCTCAGATAGAAAATATACCGGTTTTTTTAGGTTCTGCTACACCATCCCTGCAAACCCTTAAGCTTGTAAAAGAGAAAAAGTTCAAAAAGTTTGATTTATTAAGGAGAGTAGATGGTAAAAAGCCACCAAAATTAATTCCTTTGGATATTAGTGACTCTCCTTTACTTGGAGGAATTGCTATTCAAACTATGAGCATCATTGAAGCAGCAATCAATAAAGGAGAGCAAGTATTAATTTTTCTAAATAGAAGAGGTTTTGCTCCATTATATGAATGTGATAATTGTGGCTGGGTTGCAAAATGCTCATCATGCGAATCAAATTTAGTCTTTCACAAGTCAAAAAACAGACTAATTTGTCATAAATGTGAATCCGTTTATGGGGTAAATAAAACATGTCCAGATTGCCATTCAAATGAAATAAACACTCTTGGAACTGGCACTGAAAGAGTTGAAGAGGTTCTTAGAAGTACATTTAAAAAAGTACCTATCATTAGAATGGATTATGATTCGACAAGACTTAAGGGATCAATTGAAGCAATTTATGAAAAGGTTAACACAAGCAAAGAAGCAATATTGGTGGGAACACAAATGCTATCTAAAGGGCATGACTTTCCTAAAGTAACGCTATGCGTAATTCTTAATGCTGATGGAGGTTTATTAAGTCCAGAAATAAATGCAATTGAAAAAATCTCACAACAATTAATTCAGGTTTCTGGTAGAGCAGGTAGAAATAATAATCTTGCAAAAGTAATTATTCAAACTAGATATCCTAATGATGAAAATCTTAAACAAATTAAAACTGGAGACTATAGGTTGGTTTCTGAGCAATGCCTGAAAACAAACAAGACTTTGAATATGCCTCCATACTCAACAGTTGCAATATTAAGAGCGATCTCGCCCAGTCCAGAAAGCTGCTACAAATTTTTAGATAAGGCGAACAATCTCTTAAATGATAAAAAAAATATTTATGTTATTGGACCACTTCCATCGATACCCTTAAAGGTTAAAGGGAATATAAGAAATCATCTGATTATTAAGTCCGATACGAGAACTTATCTAAACAGAGTGCTTAATTATCTTACTTATGAAATTCAAACTTGGCCTGAAACAAAGAAAGTTAAATGGTCTTATGATATCGATCCATATGACATGTCTTAGTTGTCTATATTCCTATTCTAATAATTTGGCCAGGAAATATAGATTTATTTTCTAGATTATTAGTTTTGTTAATAGAATCTACCGTCACGCCAAATCTGATTGCAATCTCGGATAACACATCACCTTTTTGAATTTCGTAATTAAGATAATTTTGATAATTTTCTAGAAGGGTACCTGAAACTGGTGCTTCTTTGAAATAATTATGAATGCCAAGAAAAATTGACCTAGCAATCATTCTTCTTCCTGCCTTAGTTTTAAGTCTTTTTGCGTCTTCTGGATTGGTTATAAATCCAGACTCAACCAAGACAGATGGTATATCAACTGATTTAAGTACTCTAAAGTCAGCATATTCAACATTTTGTTTATGAATCTTAGTGAATGGATCTCTTTTTAGCTGATCTAAGATCTTTGTACCTAATTCTTTGCTTTGATCGACCTTTTTCTTATAAGTATTTGGATAAAGATCTCTTGCAGCATCTTCATTGAAATCGTAAGACTTTATATTTTTTATTTGAGCTTGAATCCTCTTACGCTCTTTTTCTGAAAGATTTCTAGCAACACTGCTTGAAGATTCTTCTGACCATATGAAAACTGAAGCACCTTTAACAGATGCCAGTCTGAAACCGTCTGCATGGATTGAAATAAATGCATCAGCTCCAAACTTTCTCGCATTTTGATATCGATCATTAAGACTTACAGTACTGTCATCATTTCTAATTAATACTGCTTCATACCCCTCTGTATCTCTAAGAGTTCTCTCTAACTCTTTAGCTATCAACAAAGTAATATCTTTTTCCAAAACATTGTTACTACTTACTGCTCCAGGATCTTTTCCACCATGTCCAGCATCAATTGCAACTACAATATCTCTTATGTTATTTTTTAGCTTCTTATTTTTTTTGACGTTAATCTTTAATAAAATTCCTTCATCTGTTTTTTCTTGAGTTGGCTTACTCCAATTAACATATTCATATAAATCAATAACTATTCTTGTTAAGTCATCTTTTGACGAAGCCCTTACTAGCTTAATAGGGTAGTTATATTTTTCCTCAACATCTGACTTTAAATCACTTTGATATACGTCTATTACAATTCTTGAGGGATCTACGAGAGAATAAGATTTTATAAAAGAGACCTTGTCTAAAAGAAAGGATATTTCAGAAGATTGATCATCAGAATCTTTTATTTCATAAAACGAGATTTCATTTGAGTGCACAAGTGAAGAAAGAAGTAATAAAAAAGATAAAATTTTATTCATAATGTTTAATCAAACTTGAAAATAATTCATCATTATCATTAATAAATACTTTTCTACCATCCTCGAAGTGCTCAAAAGATATTTTTAAGTCAAAATTTCTTTTTATAGCAAGCTTCTGTGGCCATTCAATAATTATAATTTTTTTTAAGTGAGTTTTTCTATCTAAATCGAAAATATGAATATCTTCTGGTTCATCGGTTCTATACAAGTCAATATGTAAGAAAATCACATCTCCAAGGTCATATTCTTCACATAAAGTATAAGTTGGGCTCTTTACCAAGCCGCTCCATCCTGAATTAGATATTATCGATCTGGTTAAAAATGTCTTTCCAGCACCAAGATCACCTTCAAGATGGATCTCAATTGTAGATTTATTAATTTCTTTCAGTTTCTCTGATATTAGTGCACCAAGCTTATTGGTTGACTCGTCATTTTCTAGGTAAATTTTATTCATTTATTAAGTAAATCTCTTATGGTTGGTATCAATGATGATGCATTTAAGCCAATTTCACCTGTTTTATTTCTAAATTCTTCTCCTGCTCTAGCATGAACAGCAACAGAAATTTTGCAAGCATCAGTAATATCAACTTTTTGGGCTATAAGGGCTGACAGAACTCCAGCAAGAACGTCACCTGTGCCTCCGGAAGATAACTCTGGACCACCTTCAGTACATATAAATAATTCCTCGTCACCGTAAGAACAAATAATCGTCTCTTTACCTTTAAGAATTACAGAAGCTGAAAATTTATTTGATATTGATTTCGCGGCATTAATTCTGTCCTCTTGAACTTCATTATTTGAAATACCTAAAAGCTGTGCAGCTTCTCCTGGATGAGGAGTAAGAACTTTATTTTTGCTTGTCTCTAAATTGTTCTCAACAATAAAATGAAGTGCACCTGCATCCAATATTACTACCCCAAAATTATTTGCTGAAATAACTTCATTAAAGATATTTTTAGACCATTCGTCATTTTTTAATCCTGGACCGCATAGCAAAACATCAATGTTCTCAGGTATAGAAAAACTTTTATCAATACCATATGCCATTACTTCTGGATTTCTTTTTAGGCTTGCTTCTACATTTATTGGATGTGTACTGAGATGAACTAGTCCAGCACCAGAAAATAAACTTGCTTCAGATGATAATATTGCGGCACCTCCCATCCCCTTGGAACCCCCAACAACCATGACTTTTCCAAAATCACCTTTATGAGAGTTACTAGATCTTTTTAGAATACTTTTCTCAAGTGAATCGAAGTTGAATTCTTTTATCATTTAGTTAATTTTTATTATCCCTAATCTATCAGAATGGAATGACCCTAAAAAAACTTCATCTTCTATTGGAACAGCAACGGTGGGAAGACCAAAAACAGTTTTGGAAAATGAATATTCATTTTTTATTTCTAAATTATTTTTATCTAATTTATAAATAGAAAATGGTAGGGAGCAACTTTTTTTAAACTCACAATCTCCAAAATCATTAGGTTGAAAATCTAATGAGGTAATCCAAATGTCATTACCATCTATATAAGGATTATCTGGCGCTTCAATAAACTTTTTATCTAATTTTTTATTAAGTGAAAGATCAAATTTTGTTATCGAATCACCTTGGTTATAGTTTATATAAATAATATTAGAGTTCTCATCCAAAGCAATACCATTAGGACCGCTTCCATCGGAGCCATCAATTTTTTTGAATCTATTTTCTATCCACTCAACAAGAAACCCTGTATCAGATTTTATTATTGAAACGAAAAGCCATTCGTTAAGAGTTATTTTCCTATCGTACATATGAGAAGCATAGAAGCCACCATTTTTTCTTAAACTAATGTCATTAAAATAAAACTCATATGGCACATCTATACATCCTCTCCAAATCATATCCCATGAATTTTCCTTTTTTATCATCTCAAACATTTCTACACTTTCGTCTGGATAATGATTAATGACCCCAAGTTGATAACGTCCATCATTTCTTTTTATTAAGTCAATTCCATGAGGACCATACTTTTTATTAATTGTTCTCGTACATTTAGGATCACCCCAAATATTTTCTTCAATTGTAATATTTGGAATGACTTTAGTTTTTGTTTCTAAATCTAATAAAGCAAAGTTGCCTGATTTTTGTTCCTCATATGGACCAATTCCTCCAAATTCTGACATTAACAGAAATTTTTTGTCAGGCGTTATCACTATGTCCTCAGGATTCTTAAAGCCACAAATAAGCTTAACTTTATTATCTGAACTACAATTACTTATATCTTTTTGTGGCCCAACATAGTCAGAGGAAACGACAAAGAACGCTAATGAAAAAAACATTACTGAAATAATGCTCATAAATTTAAAATAATGAAGGAAGACAAAAGGGATAGCTTTTTTTATTTGATTAAAAAAGAACATCGCTGCTATACCTCTTATGATCAATATTATTCCTAAAGAAAAAGTAACAATCCTCCATACTCTTTCAAACCAATATTCATCTGCCAAAGCTACATAAACACATATCAAACCTATTAATAATGTTATGCCTGCAATAACATTGATGTTATTGCTTGAAAGAATCCTATTTTTTAAAAATTCAGCAAATGGTCTAATCCAAACCAAAATACCTAAAAAAACAAAGAAGAAGAAATAGAAGTAGTTCATATTTAAAATAAACGATTTTTAATTATATCAACTATTTCCAAGGGTTTATCGAGAGGGACATGATGGGCTGCACCAGGAATTTCTTCAAATTCCATGATATCTGAATACATATTTTTTATGTTTCCAAGGATATTACCTAACATGAGTAAACTATTTGCACCATGAATAAATAGAGCAGGGCATCCAAATGAAAATTGATAACCAAACAATCTTTCCAAGCTATTAAACATAGAATCATCAAACTTCCATCGCCATCCTTCATCAGTTTTTCGTACAGAATGTTCTGCTATGTATCTAACAAACCAATCATTTAGACATTCCTGTTCAGGTAAAAGCCTAAACCTTTTTAAAATAGTAGCTTTATCTGGATAATATTTGATCATTCTAAGAGGACCACCCTCATGTTGCGAAGGATCCCAGTCGGGTGGCCTTATAAAGGTATCGATCATTATTAAGCTAGAAACAAGTTCTTTTTTTTCAGAGGCGACATATGCTGCAACTTGACCACCTAGAGAATGTCCAACAATGAAGACATTATCAATGAGCTTAGCTGATTTTTCTTTTTCAATAATTGAAATAATACATTGACCAAAATCTTTGATACTGTATTTATCTCTAAAACCCGAATCACCCATACCTGGAAGATCAACTGCGATCACATTAGTATTTTCTGTAAAATGTGGAGCTATTGGATACCACCATTTTTTATGTGCTCCAGTTCCATGGATAAATATAAGCAAGTTTTTACTTTCTGAATCACAATCCCATTTTGAATAAGAGAGATTTCCTTTTGGATTTTCAATTTCACATTCTGTTGGCTCTACTTTAATGGCTTCAAAAAACCATTCAGGAGCATTTGCTATGTCTTTAATTAGATTGTCACTGATTCTCATAAGCAGTATTCTAAGCCATATCAATTAAATATATGAATAAAAATTTAACTCCTGCTGCAACTGTTCTTGTTTTAAGGGATTCGAAAGAGGGAATTGAGGTCTTAATGGTAAAAAGATCTAAAAAGTCACCTTTTGGAAACTTATATGTTTTTCCTGGTGGAAAGATTGATGAAGATGACCTTCAAAAAGAATGGAAATCATACTGTGATGGATATAACGATTCTATAGCTTCTGAAATTCTTGGTCTTAACGAGAGCGGTTTGAGTTACTGGATTGCTTGTATAAGAGAGAGCTTTGAAGAGGTCGGAATATTATTAGCAAAAAGAAAGTCTGGAGAAAAATTAGACTTAGAAGGTAAGGATAAAAATAAGTTTGACAAATATCGAATCGATCTAATCAATCATGAGATATCATTTTTAGAAATTTGTAAGAGAGAAGAGCTAATTTTAACTGTTAAAAATATTGCACCATTATCTCATTGGATTACGCCCGATTTTGAAATAAAACGTTTTGACACAAGATTTTTTATTGCATATTTGCCTGAAAATCAAGTTGTACAGCACGATGGTATGGAATTAACTCATAGCTTATGGATAAATCCAAATATCGCACTAAAAAAAGCAATGGAAGGTAACATGCAGATGATTTTGCCCACTATAGAAAATCTAAAATTATGTTCAAATTTTACTTCTGCAAGAGAAATGCTTGAAAATCAAAAAAATTTAACGAAAAATGATATCAAGCCTATACTACCCAAGTTTTACAAAGAAAATGGAACATGGAATGTTTTGTATCCAGGCGATGAGGGTTATGAGGATCATTAATGCATAAGCTAATAAAGAAAATTACTGCAAACAATGGTGGAGTATTTACTGGTAATGGAACAAATACATATTTAATTGGAAGTGATGATATTACCTTAATTGATCCTGGCCCAAATGATGCTGAACATATAGAGAAGATTTTGTCACTAGGCGAAGATAAGATTAAAAGAATTTTGGTTACACATACTCATAAGGATCACTCACCAGCAGCATTACCAATTTCAAAAAAATTAAATATTCCTATGTTTGGGCGATTAGTTGATAGAGATTCTGAATGGGAAGACGAAACATTTGTTCCCGACACAGTCTTAAATCATGGTGATACTATTTCAACAAACGAATATTCCCTTGAGACTATTCATACTCCTGGTCATGCATCCAATCATTTATGTTTTTATATGAAGGATATTAAATGTCTATTAACAGGCGACCATATTATGGATGGATCAACTGTAGTAATAGCTCCTCCAGATGGAAACATGACTGAATATATCGACTCTTTAAAATTGCTCGAAAATTATGATATTGATTACTTTGCTCCAGGGCATGGCAATTTTATGGAAGAACCTTCAAAAACAATTCAGTCAATTATTCGACATAGGCTTTCAAGAGAGTCTAAGGTTATTAGATGCATTGAAGATAAAAATAATTCAAATATCGATGAACTTTTGCTATCAGTATATGATGATGTGCCTGAAATGCTTCATCCTATTGCTAAGATGAGCTTGTTAGCACATTTAATTAAACTTGAAGAAGAGGGAAGATTAAATAAGAATCAGGGCAATTATTCTTTATCATCTTGATCTTTTAGATCAATCTCAAGAATGAATTCTTTCTTTTCTTTCCTTTCACTATTAATTTTTTTTGATTCTACTTTAGCCATTTCACTGTCTATACAATCATTAGAATCGTAAACTTCTTTTTGCGGTATTTTATGATCTTTGTTTATTGGTATAGGCGGCTGAGGAACGGGTATTTGCATGCATGTTATCAATCCTCTTGAATTAACTTTGCTCAATAATGAAGGATCTGCATCAGGCAACAATGATTTGTCATAATTTTGATTAATATTGCAGCCAAATAGAATTAAAACTGGAATCAATCTCTTCATAGTTTTTTGCTATTTTCAAGCAAAGATGCAACAACAGCAGGCTCTGCAAGAGTTGTTGTGTCTCCAAGATTATCGAAATCACCTTCAGCAATTTTTCTTAATATTCTTCTCATAATTTTTCCAGATCTTGTTTTAGGAAGACCAGGAGCGTTTTGAATAAGATCAGGTTTTGCAATAGGACCTATCTCTTTTGAAACAAATTTTGTTAGTTCCTGCTCAAGAGCATCATTAAAATCTTCACCTTTCATTAAGGTAACAAATGCATAAATACCTTGTCCTTTAATTGGATGTTGAAATCCTACCACCGCTGCCTCTGCAACAGAATCATGAAGTACTAAAGCACTTTCAATCTCTGCTGTTCCAAGTCTGTGTCCAGAAACATTTAGAACATCATCAACTCTACCTGTTATCCAAAAATACCCATCTTCATCTCGTCTTGCTCCGTCACCAGTAAAATAAATATCTTCATATGTTTTAAAGTAAGTTGATATCATTCTTTCATGATCACCATAGACGCTTCTAATTTGACTAGGCCAGGAGGATTCAATAACTAAATTACCTGAGGCTGCACCTTCTAATGCTTGACCTTCTTCATCATAAATTGCTGGCTTTACCCCAAAAAATGGCAATGTTGCTGATCCAGGTTTTACCGGAGTAACACCTGATATTGGCGATATCAAAACTGAACCTGTTTCTGTCTGCCACCAAGTATCAATAACATCACATGAGCCATTCCCTACAACTTTATAGTACCAATCCCAAGCTTCGGGATTAATTGGTTCTCCCACTGTTCCAAGAACTCTAAGAGAGTCTCTTTTAGTTTTAAGAACAGGTTCATCACCTTGAGACATTAAGGCTCTTATGGCTGTTGGAGCTGTGTAAAAAACATTTACATTATATTTATCACATATCTCCCAACATCTCGATGAGCTTGGATAAGTTGGGACACCTTCAAACATTATTGTTGTTGTTCCGTTTGATAAAGGACCGTACAAGATATATGTGTGTCCAGTAATCCAACCAACATCGGCTGTACACCAATAAACATCAGATTCATTTATACCAAACAAATATTTGAAACTCATATGTGCTCCAAGAAGATAACCTGCTGTTGTGTGAAGAACGCCTTTAGGTTTTCCTGTAGACCCAGACGTATAGAGAATAAATAGAGGGTCTTCTGAATTCATCGGTTCAGGTTCGCATGTCAAATCAACATCTTTTGAAAGATCTTCATACCATAAGTCTCTATCGGCAACCCAATTTACTTGATCACCTGTTCTTTTGATAACAATTGTATTCTTTACATTTGGACATTTTTCTAAAGCCTCATCGACATTCGCTTTTAAAGGAACTTTTTTTCCTCCTCGAACACCTTCGTCAGCTGTGATTACTATCTCGCAGTCAGCATCTAAAATTCTATCTTTTAGAGATTCTGGTGAAAAACCACCAAAAACGACTGAATGAATAGCTCCGATCCTTGAGCAAGCTAACATTGCAAATGCAGCCTCAGGAATCATAGGCATATAAATACAAACCCTTGAACCTTTAGTAATTTCAAGATTCTTCAATACATTTGAAAACTTACACACTTCTTCATGTAACTGTTTAAAAGAATATGATTTAGAGTCTCCAGGCTCATCTCCTTCCCAAATCAAAGCAGTTTTTTCAGATCTGTCCTCTAGATGCCTATCTAGACAATTTTCGCTAACGTTTATCTTTCCATTTTTAAACCATTCTGTATTTGCAAACTTGCTATTATGAACTTCATCAAAATCTTTTATCCATGAAAGATTTTTATTAGCCATTTTTTTAAAAAAATCTTTTGGATTATTTATTGATTCATCATATAACTTTCTATATTCATCAAGATCTTTGATATAAGGATTAGACGCAATTGCTTGAATTGAATTCGTTGACATTAAACTAAATTATTGAAGGCTGTGGATTCACAAAATTCTTTCCTTTAGGATTAGACATAATCATTGTTATGAGTGTCTCATAATCTTTTTCATTAGATTCAAGGTTGATATCAGCTGCATTAATAATAAGCAAAGGAGCATCTTTATAGTCAAGAAAAAAACGAGAGTATGCATCATTTAATCTTTCAAGATAATCCAAAGTTAAGTATTGCTCATTTATATTACCTCTTTTAGTAATTCTCTCTTTTAAGATTTCAATTGGTGCCTGTAAATATATAACTAAGTCCGGAGTAGGGGCATCAAGCGTTATATGCTCGTAAACCTTGTCATAAAGATTCATTTCTTCATTTGATAGCGTTACCTCTGCAAACAACCTATCTTTTTCTATTAAAAAATCTGCTACACGTACATTTTCAAACAAACTCCTTTGTTTAAGATCTTGTATTTGTTGCATTCTTTGAAAAAGAAAAAAAAGTTGTGTGGCTAATGCTGATTGACTAGGGTTTCTGTAGAAGTTTTTAAGAAATGGATTTTCTGCAGGTTGTTCTAAAAATGCATCGTAATTAAATGTTTCAGCAATTTTATTTGCGAGAGTGGTTTTGCCAACACCAATTGGTCCTTCAATAGCAATATATTTTGGTAAAGGTATTTCGTTTAAAGCCGGCTTCATTAAAATAATTATATTTTAATATATAGATTATCTTAACTCTTGTGAGAAACCAAATGTTTTAAATGATTCTTGTTGGCTTTTTTCTTTAAGAGAACCTATTAGAGATTTTTTTAGATTTTCGTCATTTTTTTGAAAATTTGTCCACCACTTGCCAAGACTCTTTGTTTCACCTGAAGATTTCTCTCTAATTAACATGAAATCATATGCAGCTCTAAATCTTGGGTGTTTAAGTGTTTTATATGGCTGTTTACCAATTCTGCTATGAAGTTTTAATTGTAAAACCCAAATATCCTTAATATAAGAATGAAATTTTCTTGGGATTGCTGTAATTCTTTGCTGGCTCCTTAAAATTGGATCCATCGATCTAAAAAATTTTCTAAGATTAATTTCCTTCTTTGTTGAACATTTTTCTATGAGTTGCGGCCAAAGAAGTGCTGCTAATAAAAATCCAGGAGTTACAGATTGATTATTTATCAATCTTTTATCAGTATTTCGCAAAGCTTCTGTTATTAACTTGCTTGTAAATTCATTTTGATCAGGTTCAGTTGTTATTAAAAATTTACTTAACCCAAATGAATTGAGTTTGTTGAAGTTTTTCTCAGCCATCCCATTAAGAAACATTTTGCAAAATTCATCAAATATTCTTGCATTAGATATGCTTGATAAAAGATGGCCTTTTTCATAGATAGCATCCTTAATCTTTGTATCAATTTTAAATTTAAGTTTATTGCTAAATCTTATAGCTCTCAAACTTCTCACAGGATCTTCAGAAAATCTTTTTTTAGGATCTCCTATTGAGACAATACTTTTTTTGTGAATGTCACTCATGCCATCTTTATGGCCGATGATTTTCTTTGTTTTTGGACAATAGTAAAGAGCATTTACGGTAAAGTCTCTTCGATAAGTGTCTTGATCAAGATTGCCCCAAATGTTATCTCTTATAATTTTTCCAGATTGGTCTTTAACTAATTCACCATCATTACTGTTAATTTCACCAGATCTAAAGGTAGCTACTTCAATTAGCTCTGATCTGTTGAAGACATGAACTAATTTGAATCTTCTTCCAATAATTCTTGAGGCTTTAAATATTTTTCTAACTTGTTCAGGAGTGGCATCTGTTGCTATATCAAAATCTTTTGGATCAAGACCGCACAAAAGATCTCTTACACAACCCCCAACTAGATATGCTTGGAATTTATTTTTTTGAAGATCCTCAATAATTGAGATTGCAAATTTACTTATTTTTTTATTATTTATCAAAGTAGATTTTTGATAATAGCTTGAAAATTATCCGCTAAGCTGTTTCTCTTTAATTTCATCTAAAGTCTTGCAATGGATACAGTGTGTAGCAGTTGGCCTGGCTTCTAACCTTTTAATGCCAATCTCATCGCCACAAGATTCACACCATCCGTAATCGTCTTGTTTAATTTTTTCTATAGATAGAGCAATCTTATTAGTTAATTTTCTTTCTCTATCTCTTGTTCTAAGTTCAAATGCAAATTCTTCTTCTTGAGATGCTCTATCCACTGGATCGGCATAGGTTTCACCTTTAGTCTTAAGATGATCAAAAGTTTTTTGCATTTCTTCTTTGAGATGCTCTTTCCAAAGAAGTAAAACAGCAATGAAGTGTCTTTTCATTGCAGCGCTCATGTATTTTTCATTTTTCTTTGCTTTATAAGGCGCAATTTTAGATTTATTGTTGGCAACAGTTCCTGTAATTTTAGTCTTTGCTACTTTTGACTGAGTTGTTTTTTTTATTCTTGAAATTTTTTTTGGTGCTGATTTTTTTGCACTAGGCTTAGCAGCTACTTTCTTTGCAGGCTTCTTCTTAGATTTAGTTACTTTTTTTACTGGCATAGATTTATGAAAAAATTTTAGGGTGGAGAAAATATCAGATACAAGCTAAATATGCTAGCTTTTTTTCAATTTATTTAAAACTTCTTTGTATCCTTCAGGGGTGAGCCTGGGCCCAAATGTCTCAACTATCTTTGATGAAGCAAAGTTAGAGAACTCTGCACATTCAGATAAATCAAGGCCATTCAAATAAGCATGCATAAAAGAACCAGCATACATATCACCTGCACCATTCGTATCTACAGGTGTAATTGGCATAGCAGGAGAGAATATTTCTTGACCATTATTTATGACAACACTTCCTTCTGCTCCTTTTGTAATAGCAATCATATATGACTGTTCTCTAAAAAATTTTATAGCATCATCTAAATTTTCTGTGCCAGCAAACGCAGTTGCTTCATCATCATTACAAAATATCATATCAATCCCATAAGATTCTATTTCAGCAAATTTATCTCTAAATCCTAAAACGATACCCGCATCCGATAAGGATAGTGCTTTTTTAGTGTTTTCATTTTTTACATGATTTAGAACAGAAGTGACAGCACTAAAATTTTCATCGCTAGTTACCATATAACCTTCTATGTAAAAAATTTTTGAATTATTTATCGCATCATAATTAATATCTTTTGAACCAAGGTAAGCACTGATACCCAACATGCTACTCATAGTTCTTTTTGCATCAGGAGTAACAAATATTAAACATTTTCCAGTAGGCATCTCAGAATCTTCTTTGCTGTAACCAATATGCTGAACTCCAGCTTTTTGAAGACTTTCAAGATATTTTTTTCCGTCCTCATCATTTGCAACTCTACAAACATGATGACATTTAGAACCATAATATGATGCTGCTACCAATGAATTTGTTGCTGAACCACCACAATCTGATACTGACTCGACCCCCATGGACTGAAGTTTATCAATTATTGGACTATGTTCTTCAGCAGAAGCTAAAGTCATTGAATCAGCCTCAAGACCTATTTCATCTAAAAAATCATGATCGACCATATATTGAGTATCTACAAGAGCATTTCCAAGAGCACTGATATCATATTTCATTCTATATTCCTTCTTTTAAAATCTTTTCTACAATTTTTATTGTATTACTTATTTCAGTTTTAGTATGTTTTGTTGAAATAAAACCAGCTTCAAACTTTGATGGAGCAAAGTAAATTCCATTATCTATACATTTATTTAGAAACTTCTTAAATTGTTTGTCATTAGTATTTTCTACATCCACAAGATTGTTTGGTAATTCTTCTGAAAAAAAGAACCCAAACATACCGCCAATCTGATTTGTAGAGAATGGGATATCATATCTATCAAAAATTTCTTTCATACCCTCTAAGAGATTTTTAGCTTTACTTTCAAGATCTTTATATGGATTCTTATCTATTAAAAGTTTAATTAAAGTTGATCCTGCTGCCATTGCTAAGGGATTTCCGGAAAGAGTGCCTGCCTGATAAACCGGTCCATTAGGTGCAAGACAATCCATAACTTTCTTTTTTCCACCAAAAGCTCCCACTGGAAGTCCTCCTCCAATTACTTTTCCTAGCGTAGTTAAGTCAGGTTTAATTCCATATAATTCTTGAGCTCCACCTAGAGACACTCTAAAACCTGTCATAACTTCATCAAAAATCAACAAAGAATTATTTTCAGAGGTTTTTTTTCTTAATAACTTTAAAAATGATTTATCGCCAGGAACAAATCCCATATTTCCAGCAATTGGTTCAACAATCACTGCAGCAAGATCATTTTTTACTTTATTAAAGATTTTTAAGAAACTATCTTTGTTATTAAATTCACAGCTTAAAGTTTTCTTTGCTAATTCATTTGGAATACCAGGAGAATCAGGCAAGCCAAATGTACTGACACCTGATCCAGCTTTGATTAAAAGCGAATCTACATGACCATGGTAACAACCATCAAATTTAATAATTTTAGTTTTATTAGTATATCCCCTAGCAAGTCTAACAGCACTCATAGTTGCTTCAGTACCTGAATTAACCATTCGAATCTTTTGGATAGAAGGGAAGCATTTCTTAATTAACTTTGCTGTATCAGATTCAATGCTCGTTGGAGCCCCATAACTGGTTCCAAGCTCTAACTGTCTAGAAACGGCTTTAATAATCTTTGGATTAGAATGCCCTAAAATCATAGGGCCCCAAGAGCCAATATAGTCAATATATTTATTATTATCTGCGTCTATTAGATATGGCCCTTTAGCTTTTTTAAAAAAAATAGGATTTCCATTTATATTTTTAAAGGCTCTTACAGGTGAATTTACGCCACCAGGCATATGAAGCTTTGCTTCTTTATAAAGCTCAATGGATTTATTTATTTTATTCATAAATTTAAATCTTTTGTAAACTCTTCAACCTTTTTCCAATCGGTGAATTCAAAGGTTTTAGATGTATCTGTTGGACCATTGGTGATCCACATAATAAATTTTATTGCATATTTATCAAAAAATTTATAACTAGGGTAATCTATTTTTCCTGCAAATACCCCAATTTTTTTTGGAACCCAATCTATCTTATCTAAAAATTTAATTACATACGGATTTGTCTCAGGAGAATTTTTTTCTTTCTTTCTCGCAACAACATTTACTGAAAAAAATGCATTTTCTTTAAGCTCTAATTTCTCAATATTTTTATTAATAAATTGAAAAACATCTTTTCTATAATTTCCATACCTAATACTTGCGCCAATTACTACTTTTTCGTAGGCATCTATACTACCTACTTTATTTATCGGAAGAATATCAATAAAAGAATTATTTGATAATTCTGAAATTTTTTCACAAATCTCTTTAGTTTGACCATCAACGGTCGAATAGGTAATTAGGGATTTTTTCATTAATTAAATTATATTGAATACCTTGAAAAAAAAGCATTTAAGCATAATTATATTTTATACTGTTATTCAATTTTAATTAATTGTTATGGAAAAAACTGAAAATAAATCTTTATCTCTTACTGATAGTGCTTTAGCTAGAATAAATAATGTAATGAGCACTAATGAAGATCTGGGAACAAGATTCAGGGTATATGTCACTGGTGGGGGTTGCTCAGGATTTCAATACGGTTTTAAATTTGATTCTGATGTAGCTTTTGATGATGATATAATTGAATTTGATAATTTCTCAGTTTTACTAGATTCAATGTCATATCCATATCTGATTGGTTCAACACTAGACTTTGTAGAAGACTTATCTGGCTCTAAATTTGTAATTAATAATCCAAACGCAAAAACGACATGTGGATGCGGTGAGTCATTTACTATTTAGCCAAAAACACCTCACCTTTATTTAGACAAGCAAGATAAGCAAAACCAGCAGCTTCAACAAACCTTGATGGTATTTTGTCTTCGGTGGTCTTTAAAGTTCCAGAAATTTTACTTTTAATCAAATTCATCAGAAATAAATTCTTTGTTCCGCCACCATGAATAATTACTTCATCAGGCTCTTTACAAAATTCATAAAATTCCACGATTTTTTCTGCTGTAAATTCAGTCAAAGTTTTAAGAACTGAGTTTGATTGTATTTCATAAAAGGAATCGTTTATTAATTCGTAATAACTTTGCTTATCATCAGCTCTTGGGTATTGCATGTCATTGCAAGAGCTTCTCAAATCATTTAACAATTCCTGATTGATTTCACCTTTTGAGGCCTCATCGCCTTTATCATCAAAGGGCTTATTAAATCTTTCAGCCATAACGAAATCAATCAAACAATTTCCGGGCCCAACATCAGAAGCTAATACAATTTCACCGTCATTTAAGAATGTACCATTTGCAATTCCACCAATATTGAAAATGATTTTACTTTTGTTATTTTCAGAAAAGAGATAATTGTGAAATGCTGGTATTAAAGGGGCACCAATACCTCCATGCTTTATATCAAAGTTCCTAAAATCTGAACAAACATTAATTGTAGTTTCTTTTGCTATAAACAAAGGATCGCCGATTTGATAGCTCCTTTCATTGGTATGAAAAACTGTTTGTCCTGAAAATCCTATTAAAGAGATTTTAGAAACATCTATATTTGATTTATCAATTAAAGTTTTTATAAGTTTTACAGTTTGTCTGTTAAGAGTTTGTTCTATTTCAGCAAGCACATTTGATTCGCTTGATGTTTTATATCCTGCCTTTATGCATGCTTCATAGTTTTTTTTGTAATCGCCGTCAAGTGAAATCGATGCTGACTCGACAAATTTAAAACCTTCATCAAAAGAGACAATGCATCCATCAAGTGCGTCAGCACTTGTTCCTGTCATGATACCAATAAAATAATTATTCATACTTTGTAAGATTATACTCATATAGTTTGTTTAAATTTAATGCTAATAAATCTTCAAATTCATTTCTTTGTGCATTATTTATTGGCTTTGCAGAGGGTAGTTTTACTTTAACTGGATCTGATCTTATTTCTCCTTGCCAAAACTCAAAGTGAAGGTGAGGTCCAGTAGCTTGACCAGAATCACCAACAAAGGCAATTATTTCTCCTTGTTTTACTTTACTTCCAACTTTTAATTTTGTGTTAAATCTTTCAAGATGAGCATAAAGAGTTTTAATATTTCCACCATGTTTTATCTCAACAGTTCTTCCATATCCGCTTTGTCTTCCCATGAAAGAGATTACGCCATCTCCAGATGCTTTTACCGGAGTATTTCTTTTAGCAGCATAGTCGACACCGTTATGTGCTTTTATTTTATGCAGAATTGGATGCATCCTATTAGGATTAAAATGAGAGCTGATATAAGCAAAATCTAGAGGAGCTCTAAGAAAAGCTTTCTTAACGTTTTCTCCATTTTCGTTAAAATACTGCTTACCCTGAACACTGTCAAAAAACCTTTGAGCAATGTACTTTTTTTCTCTATTTGTAAACTCTGCAAAAACAATATCTCCATTTGAAATTTTTTCACCCTCAGAAAATTCAGTTTCATAGATCACTGAAAATTTGTCACCCTTTCTCACATCAAAGATAAAGTCTATGTCCCATCCAAAGATATACGCAAAATCCATAATTATGCTATCAGGAATACCTACATCTTTTGCGCTTTTATAGAATGAGTCTCTTATCTCACCAAATCCAAAAGATGTAATAGTTTGTGCTTCTTTTTTAATATTCACAATCGATATCTCATCTTCAGTTTTAATAAGTATTGAGTTAACGTCATCCTTAATTATTTCTATACTCAGCAAATCATTACCCATGTAATTAAATTCCATAATGTCGCCTGGAATAATGCTTGATAACAGATAATTTTTGTCAAAATCAAAAATTTTGTAGGCTGTATTTAATGGGACTTGTTTGTCTTCAAATATTACAGATAGGCTATCTCCTTTTCTTACTGTATGAATTTGCTTACTCTTGATAGGTGTTAAACTCTCACTTAGATCTCTTGAAATTGTAATTTCTTCAATAGCTAATGGTTCATTATTAAGGGAATCAACATAAATAAGGATTATTGAGACAACAGATATTAAAAATGCTATCAATACAAGCCTGATTGGAGTTTTTTTAAATCCAATCATAGGTCTTCTTGAAGATTTAGTAATTCAGTATTCCCACCAAAAGCAACAGAATTTTTTGATACCACTTTTTCGTTAAGGAATTGTAAAAGATAGTTTGGCCCACCTGCTTTAAAACCACTCCCAGATAATCCAACTCCCCCAAAAGGTTGAGAGCCTACAACTGCACCAACCATATCCCTATTTATGTATATATTGCCAACGTTAGACATTGAGCCAAAATAATCTGCTCTTGATTCTATCCTGGTATGAATCCCCATCGTTAGTCCATAACCACTATCATTTATTTCAGCTATTAATTGATCAATCTCATTAGATTTATATTTAAGAATATGAAGAATTGGCCCAAATTGCTCATCTTCTATATCAGAAATGCGATTAATATTAACTATAGTTGGATTGATATGTGTTTTTGATTCTTTGCCTTCAAACTGAAATACCTCCATTCCTTTTTGTTTACATTTTGATATGTAATTATTTAAATTTTCTAACGCTTTACTATTAATTATCGGCCCTATATCTATGTCAAAATCATTTGGATCACCTACAGTTTGAGTTGAAATGTTACCTTTAATCATAGTAACTAGATCATCATAAATTTCTTCCTGTATACAAAGTACTCTTAATGCTGAGCACCTTTGTCCAGCGCTATCAAATGCAGACCTTATAACATCATCAGTTACTTGTTCTAATAAAGCACTTGAATCAACAATCATTGCATTAATTCCACCTGTTTCAGCGATTAATGGAACTATCTGTTTTTGACTTTCTAAAAGATTAGCTTGAATACTTTTTGCAGTTTTTAATGAGCCTGTAAAAGCTACTCCATGAAGTGGACAAATTTTTGTCAATGTTTCACCATAACTTCCATCACCAAGTATTAATTCCAAAGCATCTTTTGGTATACCAAGCTCATGAAATTTTTTTACAACTAGATATCCAAGTATTGAGGTATGCTCAGATGGTTTTGCAATGACTTTGTTTCCGCATGCAAGAGCAGCAGAGATTTGACCTATAAGAATTGCAACAGGAAAGTTCCATGGACTTATACATAAGAATCTTCCTTTTGGTGTATATGTAATTAAATTTTCTTCACCAGTTGGTCCTTCAAGATGGCTAGTATCTGATATTTTAAGAATTTGATTTGAGTAATACCTCAAAAAGTCTACAGCTTCTCTAATTTCATCGATTGCATTTTGAATAGTTTTGCCAGCTTCATTAATAAGAAAATATATTAACTCATAGGGCTCTTCTTCTATATTGTCAGCAATTTTTTTTAGAATTTTTGACCTTTCATTGGGATTTGTGTTTGACCAAGTTGTTTTTAAACTTTTGGCAAGTGATTGTTTAATGTTTTTAGGATTATCAAAAACCACTGTTCCAATCTCTTTTTTAGATGAAATTGAGAATATTTTTTCAACATTTTTATTGTCTTCTTCTCTTCCTTTGTAAATTGATTTGGCATCAATTAATTTATCATCAAAATCGATGAGTCTATTCTTTAGATTTTCTAAGTTCTTACTCTCTGATATGTCCATACCAGATGAATTTTGTCTATTAATAAATATTTGATTTGGTAATGGAATTTCTTTTTTTTCACTTTCAACTCTGATATATGGATTTTCGGCTAACCATTGAGAATTAGTATCAGGATCTAGCAGCCTGTTTATGAATGAGCTATTTGCACCATTCTCAAGCAATCTTCTTACTAAATAGGGTAATAAATCTTTATAGCTTCCAATCGGAGCATAAACGGAGGGATTATTTTTAATTCCCAGAACTTCAGATGCACTTTTATACAAAAGTTCACCCATTCCATATAATCTTTGAAATTCATAATTACAATCTTTTCCAATATGATGAATTGAAGAGATCGTATGTGCATTATGCGTGGCAAATTTTGGAAATATTTTTTTATTTTTGAATATTTTTTTTGCACAAGCAAGATATGCAATGTCGGTAAGTGATTTTTTTGAGAAGACTGGATATCCTTCGTAGCCTGAGACCTGAGCATGTTTAATTTCATAGTCCCAGTATGCTCCTTTAACTAATCTGAGATGCATACCATCTCTTTTATCTAAAATTCCATTTAACCAATGAATGACATCAAATGATCTTTTTCCATACGCCTGAAGTGCAATTCCAAACCCTGGCCAGTCTCTAATGTTTTTTTCATATGCAAGTTTTTCAATAATATGCAGACTTAAAGCAAGCCTATCCTGTTCTTCTGCATCAATCGTTATTTCAACATCTTTTGATTGAGCATAATTAACTAGTTCTTTTAATTTTGGTAATAATTCAGATTCTATTTGATTAATTTTTTTCATTTCATATCTTGGATGAAGTGCTGAGATTTTTATTGATACTCCATTAGACAAATTTCTTGCAGTATTAATTTTTCCAACTTCATCTATAGCGCTTCTATATGATTCAAAATAATCATCTGCCTGTTGCGGAGTTCTTGCTGCTTCACCAAGCATATCAAAAGAAAATACTTCCTTTTCTAAGCCAGGCATTTTATCAATCTCTTTAAAATTTCTTCCAATTACAAATTCTTGGCTAAGAATTTGCATGGCGGCAAGTACAGCATTTCTTATAGGCATCTCACCAGATTTTGATACAAGTTCTGATAAAAAAGTATTTGGATTTTCTGACCACTTTGAGGGAGTTTTTACAATTTTTCCAGCAAGCAGCAATCCCCATGTGGATGCGTTTACAAAGATGCTATCAGCTTGATTTAAATGATCTATCCATTTTCCTTCAGATAATTTTTCAGAAATAATTAGATCTCTTGTTTTTTTGTCAGGAATTCTTAATACAGATTCAGCAAGACACATTAAAGCAACACCTTCTTTGTTATCCAGGCCATACTCATTTAAAAATGCATCAAGCTTAGTCCTATCTACATTGTTTTTTCTACATAACTCAATTATTTTTTGTGCATTTTTAGATATCTCTTTATCTTCTAAGAACTTAGTTTCATCTGACAAACTTAATAAAAGCTTTTCTTCACAAATAAATTTATTTTTTGCCTCAAGCATAGCAACTATTTTAATGTTTAAGCACTAAGTAGCAACTTTGTGATTCTAATAATCTTCCAAAAATACTATGATAGTAATATGAAGGAAGAACTAAAGCTTATTAAAAGGGGCTCTGATGAAATTCTTACTGAGGAAGACCTTCAAAAAAAGTTTGAATCAGGAAGGCAACTTATTGTAAAAGCTGGATTTGACCCAACAGCTCCAGACCTTCATTTTGGTCACACAGTCTTGCTTAATAAGTTAAGACATTTCCAAGACTTGGGTCACAAAGTAATATTTTTAATAGGAGACTTCACGGGAAGAATTGGGGATCCATCAGGTACAAATAAGACAAGACCAATTCTTAATTCAGAAGATCTTGTTAAAAACGCTAAGACATATGAAAAGCAAGTTTTTAAAATATTAAAAAAGGAACTTACCGAGGTTAAATTCAATTCAGAGTGGTGTGATGACTTAGGTGCAAATGGATTAATCCAACTCGCTTCAAAATATAATGTTGCAAGAATGCTTGAAAGAGATGACTTTAATAAGCGTTTTACATCGAATAAGAGTATTGCTATTCACGAGTTTCTATATCCTCTAGTTCAAGGATATGATTCTGTAGCTTTAAAAGCAGATGTAGAATGTGGAGGAACTGACCAAAAGTTTAATCTTCTGGTTGGAAGAGAATTACAAAGAGACTATGATCAGGAACCTCAAGTTGTAATTACTGTTCCAATATTAGAGGGTCTAGATGGGGTAAACAAAATGTCTAAATCTCTAGATAACTATATTGCAATTGATGAGGAGCCGAACGAGATGTTTGGGAAAATTATGTCCATTTCTGACGAATTAATGTGGCGATGGTTTGATTTGCTTAGTTTTATTCCCGAGGATGATATCTCTAGTTTAAAAGATGAAATGAAAAACGGTAAAAATCCAAGAGATATTAAATTCATATTAGCTGAAGAACTTGTAGACAGATTTCATAAACAAGGAGATGGTGAAAAATGTAGGGAAATATTTTTAAATAGATTTCAAAAAGGCAATATACCTGATGAAATTGAATCTAAAACAATAGATATTGATGAAGATTCTATTTTGTTAGTTAATCTATTGAAAGAATCAGGAATGATCGCTAGCGTTTCAGAGGGAAATAGATTAATTCAACAAGGAGGAATAAAGATTAATTCAGAAAAAGTTTCGGATTCAAAATTTGAAATTGATAAAGGCACAGAAAATATTTATCAAGTTGGAAAAAGAAAGTTTCTAAAAATTAAGGTATGAATAAAATATTTTTTGTATCATGCCTTCTAATAATTTTGACAGGTTGTGTTCAAGATAGCCCAAATATTAAACAAATAGAAAATTTACAATTCTTCATCGATAATAAATCTGATAATAGAGTTACTGAAATTGAATCAGGACTTCAATATCTTGTATTAGAGGAGGGAAATCCTGAAGGAATATCACCAAAAGCAGATCAAATTATTTCTGCCCACTTTCATGGGACACTCACTAATGGTGAGGTTTTTTGGAGTTCTTTGGACTCTGAACCATTAACAATCGAATTATCTAAATTGATCATAGGATGTCAAAAAATAATTTCATTAATGAAGGTAGGAGACAAATGGAGAGCATTTATAGATCCTACTATGGCCTATGGAGAGGAGGGAAGACCAGGAATACCTTCAAATTCTATTCTTATATTTGACATAGAGCTAATTGCAGTTAATTAAATTTTAATTAGAGGATTGTAGGTAATTCTGTCAGGTATTTCTTCCGCACCAGGAACCCCTCTGGCTATTAAAAATGGTTTTAATTCTTCAATTGCTCTTGGCTCATCATAATGGCCAATATTTGGATGAAGATGGTGAACGAAATGTAATTGCATTGAATGGTTAATGTATCTTGGCATCCAATGTTGCCAAAATCTTGTATTTTTATATCTACCAATTTCAGTACCAATATGTGGATAATATGAAAAGAAAAGAGTTGTGTAAACGACACCTATCTTTGCTGGCAACCACCACAAAAGTAATGTTTGAAGCGGGAAAAGAAAAACTAGTGACATTAAAATTATTCTGTATGTTAAGAAAACCTTTACGCCTTTTTCAAAAGCATACTGAAATACAGCATCACTAGAATATATCTCTTTATATTTTTCGTAGTCTGTAGAAGTACCATCAAGTGAAAGTAAGATAACTTCTTTTACAGATTTTGCATTTGAAGTTAAAAAATCAGGATCTTTATCATCATGGTTTGTATATGCATGATGCTTCATATGCGTCACTCTCAATATTTCATATGGATAAATTAATGTTATCAGAGTAATGTGTCCAACAAATGAGTCAATCCATCTTTTCTTAGGGTCACCTCTTGAGTAGTTACCATGCTGCGCTTCATGAGAAGGTAGGTAAGACATACAAGCACAAAAGCAAGCTACTATAAATCCCAACCATAGAGGAATAATTTCGAACATAACCAATGGCCATAAACTTAACCATACACAGGCTTGACCAATGCCAATTAGAATCATTTCCCATTGAAATCTTTGAGCATATTTTTTAGCAACAGCTTTTTCTTTTTCAAATGAAAACTCTTCAGATACAGCATCTTTGATATCTACACCCATAACCATTTTCCTCTAATGTGTGCCACTAGCCCAATAACAAAACCTGATAGAAAACTAATTAATGAAAGATATGGAACTTGATTTAAGACAACAAGTTCTTGAGAAACTGCATTTAATACACTTCCAATAAAAATTAAACCAAACCATATCTTGTTATGATCAAGAATGATTTCTAGAAGCTTTTCCATGACTTATTTTATCAGAACTTTTTCAAAATATGGTGGGCCTGGGAAGACTCGAACTTCCGACCTCTCGATTATCAGTCGAACGCTCTAACCAAAACTGAGCTACAGGCCCTATAACGAATGTGCATTCTACCTTTGAATTAAGATTTGGACAATTGATCTAGTTAGTTTTAATAGATTTATAAAGAGTGAAATATATATAACCTAATGGAATGGTCATCGCATATTCAATAGAAGAATTTATAAGTGCTTGAGCAAAACCGGCAGGCACAACACTACTAACAATTAAAACTGAAAATAATATTAAAAGAGCAAAAATTAAGGTAAACATAAATAACCTTGATCCATGTTCATCTGTTTTTTCCCATGAAGCACCTATCGATTCAAAAACTTTGCTATCTTCAAACATAATATGAGCTGCATATAAAGAAAATCTTGCAGTTAAGTATATGCCTGGAAGTATTAACAAAAGGAAGCCAAAAGCTGATGCTATAGCGACCAATATATATGCACCAGCGATCGGAAAAAATTTTGCAAGACCGGCTTGTAATGCATTAATTGGATTTATATCTTGTTTTGAGTCAATTGCCATGTAGCTTACCCAAAGCCCTCCAATAACTGAAATTTGTAAGACTAAACCAGTGATGGTAACTAGTCCGATTATTAACCCATTTGATTCAAAAAATCCTACGAAATCTTCTGGTTGAGTCATTTCTCCTAGAGGCATTATTAAAAAAGCTGACAAACTTTCTATGACTATTAGGGGCAAACCTAAAGCTAAAAAATATTTCCAATTTGAAAATGCAAATTCCCAAGAACTTTTAAATTGATTCATATAGCAATTGTAAAGTAATATGCAATCTATGTATAAATTATGTCTACATATATTTTTAATATTAATTATCACATCTTGTTCAAATCAGAATTCATCTGGTTATCCTGAAACTAAAAAAGAAAAATTTACTGAAACTATTCATGGATACGAAATATCAGATTCCTACAGATGGCTTGAAGATTTTACAAGCGATGATTCTCTTGATTGGGTCAAGAGACAAAATAAATATACTAAAACATTTATCAGTAAAAATAATTATAAAAAGGACATAGCAAACTATCTTAAGCAAATTTGGGAGAATGAATCTATTTCTATCCCTTACAAGGAGGAAGGCAAGACTTTTTACTATTTCAATGACGGATCTTTCCAACAGAGTAAATTGATGATCAAGGACTGTGACAAGTGTGATGAGCGTATCTTAATTGATCCAAATACTTTTTCAGATGATGGGACCATATCTCTAGGCGGCACAAGTGTTAATAATTCAGCTAATATGATTGCTTTTTCAATTTCTGATGGAGGATCAGACTGGAGAGTTTGGAAAGTGTTAGATATTGAAACCGGTAAAGTACTTGAAGACGAAATTAAATGGGCTAAATTTTCTGGTGCATCCTGGGAGAATGATGATTCAGGTTTTTTCTATCAAAAATATGATGAGCCACAGGGAGAGCTCTTAAAGGAAGTAAATGAGTCTCCAAAATTAATGTTTCATAAAATTGGTACAGATCAATCTGAAGACTATGTTGTATATGAGAATCCAGACCAACCAAGATGGGGTTGGGGCATTAACGTAATAGAAGATACTAATATTAAAATTTTATCTATATCTGAAGGAACAGATGAGAGAAATAGGCTATATATACAGCTAAATACTGGTGAAAAATTCATTCCTTTAATTGATGAATTGATAGGGGCATATAGTTTTATAGACAGCAAAGATGGTATTTTATGGTTTTATACTACAGAAGGTGCTCCAAATGGGAAAATTGTTAATTTAGAAATAAAAAATGGCTCCTTTGTATGGAATGACGTTATACAAGAATCAGAAAATTCTATTCGGTCTGTAAATGTTATAAATAATTCATTTGTCATAAATTATTTAGTCGATACTTTTTCCAGTATAAAAATTTTTGATTTGTCAGGAAATTTTGTTCAAGATCTTGTGTTACCAAAAAATGGAACCATTGGAGGATTTGGTGGAGAGATCGATGACACTGAAACTTATTTTTCAGTTTCAAATTACGTTACTCCAAGAGAGATATATGAAATTAATTTGGATTCATTAGAAGTAAAACTCTTTTGGAAAGAAGAAATTGATGGATATGAGTCAGAGGATTATGTTTCAGAATTAAAATTTTATCCTTCAAAAGACGGAACAAAAATTCCTATACATATTAGTTACAAAAAAGGACTAGAAATAAATCAAGATACTCCTTTGATGTTATATGGATATGGTGGATTTAATATTTCACTTTTACCAGGTTTTAGGAAAACTCATGCTGCTTGGAAAAATTTAGGTGGAGTATACGCTGTAGCAAATTTAAGAGGTGGTGGAGAATATGGCAGTGAATGGCATGAAGCTGGAATGTTATTAAACAAACAAAATGTTTTTGATGATTTTGCATTTGCTGCAAAATTTCTTCATGAAAATAATATTGGATCTGAAAAAACTACTGCAATTATTGGTGGTTCAAATGGAGGACTTCTTGTTGCAGCTACCATGTTACAAAATCCAGATTTATTCAAAGTTGCTATTCCCCAAGTTGGAGTTCTTGATATGTTGAGGTTCAGTAAATTTACAATTGGTTGGGCATGGGAGAGTGATTACGGATCCGTAGATAAAAAAGATGAGTTCGAAAATCTTTTAGCTTATAGTCCACTTCATAACATTGAGAAAGATAAATGTTATCCAACTACATTGGTAACTACAGCAAGTCGTGATGATCGAGTTGTTCCATCTCATTCATATAAATTTGCAGCCAAACTTCAAGAATACCAGGGTTGCGAAAATCCAATATTAATTCGGATTGAAGATAGAGCGGGGCATGGAGCCGGTACTCCAAAAGATAAAATCATAAATCAGATTTCAGAGATTTATGGTTACGCTTTAAAAGAAATATCTAATTAATCCGAGATTTTTTAATTACATTTAGATCATGTTGGATTTAATTGAAAATCTGACATATTATTTAATTAATGCAAAGGGGTGGCAATTTTGCCTGAGATCTTTTGAAACTCTTTGAACCTGATCAACACAATAGTTGCGGAGGAATTGCATATGTATATCAGAAAAAAAATTCTATTTATATTTATCTTGTTGTTATCATTTTCAGTCTTCACTCAAGATATCGAGGAAATAATTGTAAAAGGTGAATATCGAGAAAAATCTATTATTGAAGAGGATTCAAGTATCTTAATTATTCAGTCAGAAAAAATTAAGTCACAAGCTATAAAACATTTTCAGCAACTTTCATATCTTGTACCAAATTTAAATTATGCAGCTTCAGACTCAAGAGCAAGATATTTTCAAATTCGAGGTATAGGAGAAAGATCTGGTTATCAAGGAACACCAAATTCATCTGTTGGCTTCTTAATTGATGATATTGATTATTATGGACAAGGTGGAATTGCAACTTTATTTGATGTTGATCAAGTTGAAGTTTTTCGAGGACCTCAAGGATCTAGGTCAGGAGCAAATGCTCTCGCAGGATTGATTTACATAAAGACAAAAGATCCAACTGAAAAATTCGAAGGGACTTCAGAGCTAACTCTTGGAGATTATGGAACTCAAAATATTGGTGTTGCTTTTGGAGGACCATTAAAGAATGAAAAAATGAAATATCGTTTGGTAGTAAGAACAGACTATGCTGACGGATTTAGAAAAAATATTTACTTAAATAAATCAGATACATCAAAAAAAGATGAGCTTACTTTGCGTTACAAACTTGGTTGGGAAATTGATGAAACTACAAATATTAATTTTCTTGTTTCAAAAGTTGATATGGATGATCCAGCTGATATTTGGACAATTGATGGAAGTTTAAATACTTTATCAGATCGTCCAGGTATGGATTCACAAATAACGGACTCAATTGGAATAAAAATAACAAAGAATTTTAATAATTTTGATCTCCAAAGTTTAACAAGCTCAACAAAAACTGACGTTGTTTTCAGTTATGATGCAGATTGGGGTAATTCTGACTCACATTTTCCATATACTTATGATTATTTTTCTGAAACATTAAGAAAGAGAGACACTTTTAGTCAAGAAATACGTTTTTTGTCAAAAAATAAGGATTTTTCTCAAAGTAATCCATTTGAGTGGGTCTTTGGTTTTGACTTTAGTGAATTAGATGAATCAAATCTTACTAAAGATGATGGGGTTTATGGAGATCCGTCTGACCCATTTGGACCATATGTTAGCGAATCTTCAATTTCAAGAAATTATAAATCTGAAAATTTATCATTGTTTGGAAATATTGATTATTTTTTAACGAATAAAACTAAACTTGCTTTTGGTTTGAGATTAGAAAATTGGGATTCAAAATATAAAGATTCAAATAATGAATCTTTTAATCCCTCAGATAATATGAGTGGAGGAAAAATTTCACTAGTCAAAAAAACCAACAATGATTCAAATATTTATTTTTCAATAGCAAGAGGATATAAACAAGGTGGATTTAATCTGGGTCTTGATGCCACAGATAATTTAGTAAGACAATCTATTATTTATGATCCGGAATATCTAACTAATTATGAATTTGGCATAAGCTCAAACTTAAAGGATAGGGATTTAAATTATTCATTTGTAATTTTTTTCTCTGAAAGAAAAGATCAACAAGTTTTGATTTCGAGACAGGTTGACCCGACCGATCCTAATACTTTTTCATATTTAACTCAAAATGCTGCTGAGGGTGAGAATTATGGAATTGAAATCACTTCAAATTATTTACTAAGAGATGACTTATATTTATTTGCTAATTTAGGATTTCTTAAAACAAAAATTAAGAATTGGGAATCAAGAATTGATTTAGAAGGTAGGTCACAAGCTCATGCACCTGAGCACTCATATTCGATTGGAGGAAATCTAAATCTTAAAAATAATCTTTATTTAAAATTAGACATTAACGGAAAAAGTAGTTTTTATTATTCAGATTCACATGACAATCAATCTAAAAGCTATCAATTGACTAACATAATATTTGGATACTCGAATTCTGATTTTTCTGCTGATCTCTGGATAAGAAATATATTTAATAAATATTACTCAACGAGAGGATTTTACTTTGGTAACGAAGCACCAAACTTTATTGATACTTTATACAGAAGACAAGGAGACCCTAGAAATATTGGCATATCTCTGAGATATAATTTTTAACCTTTATGTTAAATTTAAGCCTTGAAATCATTGCTGTAATAACAGCAATATTATATTTAGTCTTAGCTGCAAAAGAAGACGTAAAGTGTTGGTATGCGGCAATAATTAGCTCATCTTTATACTTTTATATTATGCTAAATGCTGGACTATTAATGGAGGCGATTCTTCAAGTCTTTTATGTAGGAATGGCTATTTATGGTTGGAAACAATGGAATAAGTTATCAAATGAACAATACGAAATAAGAATTAAGAAATGGAAAAAAATTAATCATTTATATGCTGTAGGTATAGTTGTAATCTTAGCAATAATTTCAAAAGATATTTTAGAGAAATATACAAATGCAGTATTTCCATTTTTAGATGCATTAACAACTTTTGGTGCAATCATCACAACATATATGGTTGCAAAAAAAATCATCGAAAATTGGATTTACTGGTTTGTGATTGATTCAATATCAATATATCTATTTTATTCAAGGGAGCTATATTTAACATCCATACTATTTTTTATTTATCTAATTATTATTATTTTTGGATATAAATCATGGAATAAAAAGTTAAAAGAAAATAAATGAATACATTAGAAATCATTTTAAATGAAAGAGATTTCAATTTTAAAATTTTTAAAAAAATTAATGATGGAGAAACGTCAGAGATATTTCTAGGAGAATTCAATGGAAGAAAATCAATTTTTAAATTAACAAAAAGAAATTATTTTAATTTGATAATAAATGAATATTTAAAAAGTGGAGTGATTGAAAATATCTCAAAAAAAAATGTTACACCCAATATTTTGTTTTATGAAAAAAAATTTGGATTGTTAATTTATGAATATATAGAAATAGAATCGAAGAATAAAATAGTAAAAAATATACAAAGTATTGGAGAGCAGTTAAAAAAATTTCATCAAATAAAATTTAATAAAAGAACAAAAACTTATAAAGATCAATTTAATTTATATATAAATAAACTAAATTCAGAAAGTAAAAATAATTATCTCAAGGAAGCTATTGAACTTTATAATGAATTAAAGGTGCATGAAAATGAAAATGTATTTAGTCATAATGATTTAAATGCTAAGAATATTTTGATGAGTAAAAATAATATTTTTTTTATTGATTTTGAATATTCAAGTATCAACAATAAATATTTTGATATATCTAAAAT
>CACMIG010000002.1:0-192207 GCA_902613705.1 uncultured SAR86 cluster bacterium
AGACACCAAGTCAGAACAGTATCTTAAAAATAAAGAAATTATGCTTGAAAAACTAAAATTTTTAGATGGTCTCCTTGATTTAGCAGAAATAGGCGGAGGTATGCATCATCATGAACGTTTAGCAAAACGAGGTAAAATGCCAGTTAGACAAAGAGTCATGAATGTTCTTGACCAAGACAGTCCTTTTCTAGAAATTCAACCTTTTGCTGCTTATGGAACCAATAATTATAACGTTGGTGGTGGATGTGTTTCAGGTGTAGGCATAATATCTGGAATAGAGTGTGTAATTTTTGCCAATGATCCAACTGTTAAAGCAGGAGCAATGACTGTTTATGTTGGTGAAAAATGGAAAAGAGCAAAAGAAATTGCTAGAGAAAATAGAATACCATTTATAAGTTTTGTTGAATCTGCTGGAGGAGATTTAAATGTTTCAAATAACAGTGGTGACACTCCTCCAATTGCGCCAACCCTTCAACAAGGACACTTTGCATCAACAGGAAGATTTTTCTATGAAATGACTGAATTATCAAAATTGAGAATTCCTGTGATTTCAGTTGTATTTGGTTCATCAACAGCCGGAGGTGCATATCAACCAGGAATGTCTGACTACAATATTTTTATCAAAGACCAATCAAAGGCATTTCTTGCAGGTCCACCTTTGGTAAAAATGGCAACTGGAGAAGAATCAGATGATGAAACGCTTGGTGGAGCTCAAATGCATTCTGAAGTTTCTGGGCTGTCTGATTATCTTGCTGAAGATGAAATGGATGCTCTTAGAATATGCAGAGAAGTTGTATCTCATTTGAATTGGTCAAAAAAAGGCCCAGAGCCACAAATTGTATCTGAAGAACCAAAACATGATAAAGAAGAGTTATTGGGAATTCTTAGCGAAGATCTAAAATCTGCAGTTGATATAAAGGAAATTGTTGCTAGATTTACTGATGGTTCAAAATTTGAAGAATTCAAACCTTTATATGGGTCATCTTTGGTATGTGGTTGGGCTTCAGTTCATGGGTATCAAGTTGGAATTATTGGTAACAATGGTCCTATTTATCCTCAATCTGCTGAAAAAGGAGCAAGTTTTATTCAATTGTGTAATAAAAGAGATATCCCACTGATATTTCTTCACAATGTAACTGGATTTCTTGTTGGTAAAGACTTTGAAAGACAAGGTATTATCAAAAAAGGTTCTCAACTTATAAATGCTGTTTCAAATTCAATGGTGCCGCACATAACGTTTATTGTTGGAGCATCATATGGAGCTGGTACATATGCAATGTCTGGAAAAGCATTTAATAACAGATTCACATTCTTATGGCCAACAGCCAAAATTGCAGTTATGGGGCCTGAACAAATGGCAGGTGTAATGTCTATTGTTAGAAAGGCAAAAGCAAAAAGAGATGGCAAAAAATTTGATGAGAAAGCTGATGAACAACTTAAAGCAATGGTAATTGACTACCTTGAAAAATTGTCTCATGGTCTTGTTGCAAGCAGTATGCTAACTGATGATGGAATTATTGATCCAAGAGATACCAGAGATGTAATTGGATTTTGTCTATCAATTGTAAGTAATAACGTTATTGAAGGAGCAAAAGAATATGGAGTATTTAGATTATGATCTTTAATTCAATATTGATCGCTAACAGAGGCGAAATTGCTTGCAGAATTATTAAAACTGCAAAAGAAATGGGGATAAGATCTATTGCTGTTTATGTTGATGCAGACAAAGACTCGCTATTTGTAAAACAAGCTGATGAATCAATTAGATTGGAAGATGGAGGATATCTTGATGGAGATCAAATTATTAATGCTGCTAAAATGTCTGGTGCTCAAGCAATTCATCCTGGGTATGGATTCCTGTCAGAGAACGCTTCTTTTGCAAGAAAAGTAAAAAAAGAAAAGTTAATCTGGGTTGGTCCATCCCCCAATGTTATCTCTGTAATGGGAGATAAATTAAAAGCAAAAGAATTAGCTATTAAAGCTGATGTTCCTACTCTACCAATGACATCAAAACCAAATGAGGCAAAAAAAATTGGATACCCTCTTCTAATTAAAGCAGCCGCAGGTGGCGGTGGAAAAGGAATGAGAATTGTAAATAAAGAAAAGGATCTAAAGGAATCTATTGTTAGTGCTCAAAGAGAAGCTAAAAGCGGGTTTAATGATGAAAGAATCTTTATTGAAAGATATGTAGAAAAATCTAGACATATTGAAATTCAAATTTTGGGGGATAGTAAAGGCAATGTTGTTCACTTAGGTGAAAGAGAATGCTCAATTCAAAGAAGACACCAAAAAATAATTGAAGAGTCTCCATCTCAAAGGATTTCAGATGATGTAAGAAATAAAATGGGTGAAGCAGCAGTTAAGCTTGCGAAACAAATTAAATATGAATCTGCTGGCACAGTAGAGTTTCTTTTTGATGATAAAACTGAAGAATTTTGGTTTTTAGAGGTTAATACAAGGCTTCAAGTTGAACATCCGGTTACTGAAGAAGTTACAGGTATAGATTTAGTATGCGAACAACTAAAGATTGCAAGAGGAGAATCACTTGAATTTGATCAAAAAGATATAACTTGGACTGGCTCATCAATAGAAGCAAGGCTTTATGCTGAAGATCCAAATAATGATTTTCTTCCAGAAATTGGGACATTAATTGCTTTCGAGGAAAATAATTCTGCAGAGGCCAGATGGGATACAGGTGTAAACAAAGGAACGGTAGTCGGAACAGACTTTGATCCCATGCTTGCAAAAATAATTTCGTATGCTCCGAATAGAACTGATGCTGCCGGTAAATTAGCTAAAGCTCTTGAATCAGCTCACATTGGTGGTGTAAAAACAAATAGAGATTTTTTAGTGAATTGTTTAAAAACTAAAGAATTTTTAGATGGGGATACCACCTCAGATTTTATTGAAAGAGTAAAACCCAGCAGAAAGCTCGAAATTAATCAATCAGAAATTGAGCATGCTTCTGCTATTGCCGCAATGTGGATGCAACAACAAAATAGAAATAATTCCAATGTTGCAAAATTTATGCCCTCCGGTTGGACAAACGGAAGATTGCCAAATCAAAAAGTAACATTTGAATTTGAAAATACTGAATATGATTTTGAATATAAACAAAAACGAGATCAAAAGTTTCTTTTTTCAAATAATAAGGAAGCATTCATTTATTCGAGTGATGAGGATGGAATAGACATGATTTTTGATGGTAAAAGACACTATTCCAGAGTGACGGTATCAAAAAACAATATTTTAGTACATATGCCATTCGGTGATGTGATGCTTCAATTGAAGCCTAGGTTTAAAATGCCAGGTACTGAAGTTACTATTGGTGGACTAATTGCTCCAATGCCAGGAAAAGTTATTGATGTAAAAGTTAAAAAAGGTAAAAAGGTAAAAGCTGGTGATACCTTAGTTATTCTTGAAGCAATGAAAATGGAACATTCAATTAAAGCTTCTGAAGATGGAACTGTTTCAGAACTATTAATATCTGTAAATGATCAAGTTGAAAATGGTGCCTTATTGATGGTTGTTAAATAATTTATTAATGCAAAATTTAGATCACCAAAGTAATTCACAACAGAATAAAAATTCAAGAATCTATACAAAAAGGCACCATGAAATTATAAATGCTTTAGAGAGATTACTAGAGCAAGGCGTTCCAGAATTAACTATGTCTGAAATAGCTAAGAAACTAAAAATTTCATTGAGAACACTATATGAAATTGCTCCAAGCAGAGATAAATTAATTTTGATGACAATGGATAATATTCTCAAAAAATTAGGAAAATTTGCAATGGATTCTGTGGAAGATATTGATTCGCCAATCAACAAATTAGAAGAATATCTTTTTATAGTAAATCAAGCTGTTGGTCCAAAGTTTGATAGATTCTTAATTGACATGGAAAAAATTAATGGGTCAAAAACAACAGCTGATTACCATGAAAACTTTATAAAAAATTATATTAAAAAGCTCCTAGAAGAGGCGATTGAAAAGAAAGAAATTAAATCGATTGATGTTAAAGCCTTTTCAATACTTCTAGGAGGAATAGGTAGAGAATTTTTTAAAGAAAAAAACAAAAATTCAATTAATTTAACACCTGAAGAATCTGCAAATTCAATTACAAGCATAATATTGAATGGAATTAAATTAGAGAACTAATGAATAAAGACTGTATAAAAATTGCTAATTGCAGTGGGTTTTATGGGGATAAATTATCTGCAGCAAAAGATTTGGTTGATGGAGGTCCTATAGATGTTCTTACTGGTGACTATCTTGCTGAATTAACAATGGCTATTCTCTTTGGTCAAAAAATGCAAAGAGGTGAAGATAAAGGCTACGTTGGAACCTTTTTGAAACAAATCAATCAAATCGCAAAGTCATGCAAAGAAAAAAATATCAAGATTGTAAGTAATGCTGGTGGATTAAATCCAAAGTCTATGGCTATTGAGATAGAGAAAATTTTGAAAGAACAGTCAATAGATATGAAAGTAGCTTACATAGATGGCGATGATTTAATGCCAACAATTTCCAAATTAAAAAAATCGGGAGAAGAGTTTAAAAATATTGATAAAGGCAAAAAATTAGACGAATCCGGTTACTCTCCATTAACAGCAAATGCATACCTTGGTGCTTGGGGCATAAAAGAAGCTTTAGACAAAGGTGCTGATATTGTTGTCTGTCCAAGAGTTACAGATGCAGCCGTAGTAATTGGCCCAGCGGCATGGAAATTTAAATGGAAAAGAGATAACTATGATGCTTTAGCAGGAGCTCTTGCTGCAGGACATATTATTGAATGTGGATGCCAAGCAACTGGAGGAAATTATGCTTTTTTTAAAGAAGTTGAAAGTTTTGATAATGTTGGCTATCCAATTGCTGAAATATATGAAGATGGTAGTTTCTATGTTACAAAACATCCTGATACAGGAGGTTTAGTTTCTACTGGAACAGTTACAGCTCAACTTCTATATGAAATAAATTCGCCTGCTTATGTAAATCCAGATGTGATAGCTCATTTTGATACGTTAAAAATTGAGGAAGTGGAGAAAGATAAAGTCTATGTATCTGGTTGCAGAGGAAGTTCACCACCAGATAAACATAAAGTATGCATTAATCTTGCAGGAGGTTTTAGAAACGGAATGGAGATTATCTTGACGGGTCTAGATATAGAAGACAAAGCAAAGGTTTTTACAGATGCTTTATTTAATTCAGTTGGCGGCAGAAAGCAATTCGATGAAGTTTCCGTTCAGCTTCATCGAACAGATAAAGAAAATCCAAATAGCAACGAAGAAGCAATGGCATCCCTTTTAGTTTCAGTAAAATCGAAAGATCAAAACTTAGTTGGCAGGCTATTTAGCGCAAAAATAATTGAACTAGCCTTAGCAAATATTCCAGGTTTTTTTGCACAAGGCGGCGTAAAATCCAGTGGACCAGTAATAATTTATTGGCCCGCTTTAGTAGATAGTAAGCATATTAAAGAGAAAGTGCATGTTGATGGTGAAGAAATTGAAGTTATTCCAACAAGTCAATTGGAATTAGAAGAGATTTATTACCAGAAAGAGCCAATAAAAATTAAAAAGATTAAAAAAGAAGATGAAAAAGAAATTTACTTTGGTGAAATTTACGGGACAAGATCTGGTGACAAAGGAGGCTGTGCTAATCTTGGCGTTTGGGCCAAAAATGCGAACTCATTTGCTTTTCTTCATGATTTTTTAACTGTAAAAAAACTCAAGGAATTACTACCAGATTTAAATCAATATAAAATTGAAAGATTTGAATTGGCTAACATAAACTCTCTTAATTTTTATATTCATGACATATTGCAAGATGGAGTATCTTCAAATGATAAAAAAGACGGACAAGCTAAATCTTTAGGTGAATATTTAAGAGCAAAAAAAGTTAAAGTTCCACAAAGTATTATTGGAGATATAGGATGAAAAAATTATCTTTAGATGGTCTCATATTTAAAGCAACTGAGATAGATATTAAAAATAACATAATGAATATCACGCTTAATAGGCCTAAAAAAAAGAATGCTCTAAATAATGTAATGATGAACGAAATTAACTATGCTTTAGCTTACGCTAAACAAGAAAGATCTGTAAGAGTGGTAATTATTTCTGCAAAGGGTGATATTTTTTGTGCTGGAGCAGATTTATCAAGAAGTAAATCTGAGTCAAATGTACCAAAATTAGATGATGCTGATGATATAAGCTTATCCTTAAGACATTTATACAAACCGGTTATATGTAAAATTCAGGGTTCAGTTTTAGCCGGAGCCCTTTTGATAGTAACTAATTCGACTCATGCAATCGCAGTTAATGAAGCAACCTTCTCAGCACCTGAAATTCACAGAGGATTGTGGCCATTTATGGTTATGGCTGGATTATTTAGAGTTATGCCTAAAAGAGCTGGCCTTGATTTTATAATGCGCGGTAAACCTATTGATTCAAAGAAAGCTGAAGACTGGGGTTTAATTAACGAATCTGTAAAAAAAGAGGAACTAAATGAAAAAGTTGATAAACTAGCTAATGAGCTTGCGAGTTTAGCGCCAGAAACAATGAAATTTGGCCTAGAGGCATATGAGAAACAAGATTCAAAGAGTTTTGATGATGCCCTTCCATACTTAAAAGAACAAATAGCAAAATGCTTTGAGAGTAAGGATGCTCAAGAAGGTATAACTGCCTTTCTTGAAAAAAGAAAACCAAACTGGGATTAAATAGAAAATTATATGGACTTAAATTTTGGAAAAAAATATAAAGATTTTACAAAAGAAGTAAAAGATTTTTGTAAAAAATATAAAGGCATACATTTTATAGACTCATCAAAAGTACCTTTATCCGGTTCATTTAAATCAGGTGAAATTAAGATGACTAGATCTGATTGGCAAAAAATTCTTATTGAAAAAGGTTATTTCGCAAGATCAATTCCTTCAGAGTATGGTGGTTATGGTGGAGAGAGCGATATTATTAAAAGTAGAATTATCGCAGAAGAGTTTGCCAAATCAAAAATACCACCTCCAATGGGTGGTCAAGGAATTGATATGCTTGTTCCAACTCTTTTAGAGCTAGGAACAGAAGAACAAAAACAAAAATACATAAAACCTACATTGCATGGAGAAATTATTTGGTGTCAGGGTTATTCAGAACCCAATGCAGGAAGTGATTTAGCAAGCCTTCAGACCAAGGGTGAGCTCATTGATCGAAATTGGGTAATAAATGGGCAAAAAATTTGGACTAGTACTGCTCAATATTCACAAATGATGTTTTGTCTGGTCAGAACTGAGCCCGATGCCTCTAAGCATGCAGGAATAAGTTATTTATTAATTCCAATGGATACTCCAGGTATTGAAATCAGGCCATTGGTTGATATGACCCTCAATGCTGGATTCAATGAAGTATTTTTTACCGACGTCACAATTCCTGAAAAAAATATTGTTGGTAAGCGAGGTGAAGGTTGGGCTGTAGCAAATGCAACATTAAGTCATGAAAGAGGGTCTCTCTCAGATCCAAATGCAATGATGAATAGATTAAATTCACTTATTGATAGAATGAAAAAGGAAACTATTAATGGTGAAAAAGTCATTAATAATCCAGTCTACAGAGATAAACTTATGAAAATTCAAGGAAAAGTTATTGCTTTTCAATCAAACTCTCTTAGAGTTTTATCCGCTAAATTAAATAAAAATCAAGACGTCAAGATTGCTGGCATGATACAAAAACTTGTTGGTACAGAGTTAAGGCATGAGCTTGAAGGTTTCGCTATAGATATTATGGGCGAGCTCGGGACACTTTATGAAAACAGTCCCAACATTAGAGATGGTGGATCGTGGCAAATTGCATATATGTATTTTCTTGGATTAATAATTGGTGGGGGAACAAGCCAAATTCAAAAAAATATTATCTCTGAAAGGGGTCTTGGTATGCCAAAAGAACCAAAAGTTCAACAAGGAGCATAATATGTACTTTGGATTATCTGAAGACCAGATATTTTTTCAAGATAATGTTAAAAAATTTCTTGAAGATAATGCTCCTCTAGATGTAATTAGAAAGATTGCAAATGAAGATGATAAAACAAGCAAAGAAGATCTTCATAAAGGAATTATAACTTTAGGCATCAATAACATTTTAATTCCTGAGGACAATGGTGGACTAGGATTAGATCTATTGTTTGCTACTGCGGTTTCACAAAGTCTTGGAGAAGGTATAGCTACCCTACCCTTTACAGGCTCATATGTTATGGCTCCAATAGCAATTAAATATGGTGCAAATGAGGAGCAAAGAAATTTTTATTTAAATGAAATGTCTAATAATAATATTAATTTTAGTATTGGTTTTTCAGAATTTTTTGGATCAAGAAATGAATCAGAACTTAGCTTTTTAAAAAATAAAGTAAATGGCAAAACTTTTTTTGTTATGGATTTTGATTATGCAACACACATAATGGTATGCGATAAAGATGGTCAAATAGGTATTGTTTCCCTGGAATCAACTGGAATTGAAGTTGTGGATTTGATTACCGTTGATAAAACTAGAGTATTCAAAGAAATAATTTTTAAAAATACTGATGTTGATATTTTAGAAAATACTTCAAGTTCAAAAGAAGCAGTTGATAATGCAATTGATGCAGGTAGGATAGTAATCGCTGCTGACTCATTGGGAGCATCAAAAGCTATGTTAAATAAAGCTATTGAGTATTCAAAAGAAAGAAAACAATTTAATAGAGCTATAGGATCATTTCAGGCAGTAAAACATATGTGTGCTGAGATGGCTGCAGAGCTCGAGCCATGCTATTCAATTCTTTGGCACGCTGCACATTCTTTTGATAGCAAAGAAAAGAATAAGAAAATTATGGCATGTCATGCAAAATCTCATATTTCAGATATCTCCAAGATGGTTTCAAAAAAAGCAACAGAAGTTCACGGAGGAATGGGATTTACAGATTTACTTGGATTACATTACTGGTTCAAAAGAATTGGTGTAAATAGACAAATTCTTGGATCTCCAGAAATAATTAGAGAAGAAGCAGCCAAGTCTCAAGGCTTATAAATATTATGATTAATTTTAGACTTTATATTTTATTATTATGTTCTTTTGTCATTGCTGAGGAATATATAAGTATTGAACTTAGTGATTCTAAAAAAGAGCTTAGCCAAGAGATTTTTAAGAAACTTAACAATGAACATTACATTCAAGAAATTGATAAAGATAATTTCAATGAAAGGTATTTTGAGGCAATAATTGAGAAGCTTGATAAAGAAAAGAATCTTTTTATTGAAAAAGAAGTTCAGTCATATATTAAGAAATCAAGAGATGTCATTGACGGAGATTTTGACATTAAATTAGCTTATGAATTAATTAATCTATATTTTGACAGATTGACTGATTTCTTTGAATATCAAATTGATTTGATCGAAGAAAATACCTTCGACTTTTCAAAAAAAGAATATTTAGATATTTATTATGAAGATAACCAATGGCAATCTAATTTTAATGATCTATATAAACTTTGGAAACTAGAAACCAAAAATGATCTATTAGTTGCAAAATTATCTGATTCATCAAATTCAGAGCCATCAAATGACTTAATAAAAAGATATAAGAATAGAATAAGACGAATAACTCAACAAAAAGAGGAAGACATATTCTCATTGGCAATAAATATTTTGTCTAACCAATTTGATCCTCACTCAACATATTTATCGCCAAGATCTGCAGAAGACTTTGATGTCAATATGAGCTTAAAACTTAACGGCATTGGCGCTCTACTTGGCATAGAGGACGACTACACAAAAATCATAAGTTTGGTTCCTGGTGGTCCTGCTGAAAAATCTGGAAAAATTAAACCAGAAGATAGGATTACAAAAATCAGGCAAATTGGAACAGATAATTATCAAGACGTTATTGGATGGAGAATTGATGAAGTGGTCGATTTAATTAGGGGTGAAGCAGGAACTGAAGTAGAGATAGAATTTATTTCATTTGACTCGTCAAGCGATTCAACCAAATTGGTGACTCTTAAAAGAGAGGAAATTAAACTTGAGGATAGAGCAGCAAAATCAGAAATTATTAATATAAACAATAATAAGATTGGGATAATTGATCTACCATCTTTTTATATAGACTTTAACGAGTATCAGAATAGAGTTAAAGACTATAGGAGTAGTAGTAATGATGTAAAAAAAATACTAAATGATTTTAATGCTTCAAATGTAGATGCTGTAATTTTGGACTTAAGAAATAACGGTGGTGGTGCATTAATAGAAGCTAATAAGATCATTGGGTTATTTGTTTCATCAGGTCCAACTGTTCAAGTTAAACAAAGTCGAGGCTACATTCAACCTTATGGTGCTTCAAGAGCTGTTCAAGTTTGGGATAAACCTATGCTTGTTTTAGTTAACCGCTATTCTGCATCTGCTTCTGAGATAGTTGCAGGAGCTATTCAGGATTACAAAAGAGGTTTTGTTGTTGGACAAAGAACATTTGGGAAAGGAACTGTTCAAAGTTTAGAGAGTTTATCAGAAGGACAAATTAAAATTACGGAATCTAAATACTACAGAATCAATGGAATGAGTACTCAAAATAAAGGAGTAATTCCTGATATAGAACTTCCTGTAACTTGGGATATTGAATCAGTTGGTGAAAGTTCCTATCCGACTGCAATGGAATGGGATGTAATCAGGCCATATAGGCATAAAAAATTTAAAATTAACCCAGATCTAATTGAAAAAGTTATCGCAAATTATGAATTTCGTTTAAGTGAAGAGCCGAATTTAAATTATCTAAAAAAAGTAAGAGATAGGTATGACTTAAATAAAAATAAAAAGAAGTTGAGCTTAAATCTTGAAGACAGAAAAACACAAAAAGAGTTGCGTAAAGACTGGCTATTAAGCATTGAAAATGAGAGAAGGCTAAAGGTTGGATTGGAAGAATTTATCTCTTATAAAGAAATGGAAGACTTTAATGAATCTGATACTACTATAGAAAATAATATTAATTTAATAGACGATTATCAATTAATTGAATCTACAAATATAATTAATGATTTTATAGATCTTGAGAAAGAGATAATTTTGTCGTCAGTAAAATAATATGAAAATAGTTTCATTTAACATTAACAGTATAAGAGCCAGGCCACATCAGATTGAACATTTGAGAGATACCATTGATCCAGATGTCATTGGGCTTCAAGAAACTAAAGTTGACGATCCTGAATTTCCAATTGAGGTCATAAATGAAATAGGATATCACGCAGAATTTTGGGGTCAAAAAGGACATTATGGTGTCGCAATTTTAAGTAAGGAAAAGCCAGTTAATACTGTTAAGGGTTTCATTAATGATTCTGATGAGGATCAAAAAAGATTTATACAATCAAAATTTACATATGGTAAAAGCGAAATAATTGTCATGAACGGTTATTTTCCTCAAGGTGAAAATATCAATCATGAAACAAAGTTTCCAAAGAAAATAAAATTTTATGATGATCTTCATTCGCATATTTCCGATCTTAAAAAGAACGAAAAAAACTTAATAATAATGGGAGACTTTAATGTATCCCCTGAAGACATTGATATTGGAATTGGTGAACAAAATGCAAAAAGATGGTTAAGAGAGGGAAAAACTTCATTTCAACCTCAAGAAAGGGATATGTGGAATAGCATTAAAAACTTGGGTTTTGTTGATTCATGGAGGGAAATTTATCCTACCGAGTCATCCATTTATTCTTGGTTTGATTATAGATCAAGAATGTTTGACCAAAGCCCTAAAAGAGGTCTAAGGATTGATCATATTCTATTATCAGAGAATTTAAAAAATTCAATTAATGCTGTTGGTATTGATTACGATGCTCGTGCAATGGAAAAACCATCTGACCACTGTCCTGTGTGGTTAGAATTAAATGAATAATATACTCTTCAAGACACCTTCAAGTTCTAAAGAATTTGAAGAATATGATTTATTTAGATGGGAAATTTTAAGAAAGCCGATAGGTAAATCCATTGAGTCTTTAAAGGATAAATACGAAGATTCAAGCTATCATCTAATTGGAGTAATTGATAATAAGATAATTGCATGTGGGAGACTGCATTTTAATAGCGATAACGAAGCGCAAATAAGATACATGGCAATCGATAAGAATTTTCAAAGAAAAGGGATTGGTGTAAAAATAATTGAATTGCTTGAAGCAGAAGCGAAAAAAAAACGAATAAATAGAATTGTTCTAAATGCAAGAAATCACGTAATAGAATTTTATGAAAAGTCTGGGTACAAGGCAGTGAGAAAGTATGAAGGTTCTGATACTGGAATTCCTCACACAACTATGGAAAAAATACTGTAGTTATCTTTTTTGTTTAAAAAAATCCTTTAATAAATTTGCACTGATATCTTCACTTAATCCAAATTTATACTTTACTGAATGATTCAATGCTTTGTTTTCTAGAAAGTTATCAATTGAGCAGATGCTTCCAGTTTTAGGTTCTTTTGCAGCAAAAACTAACATATCTAATCTTGCATCAACAATTGCTTTAGCACACATGTGACAAGGCTCTAAAGTAACATAAATGCTACATCCATTTAGTCTAAAATTATTTAATTCTTTTGAAGCAGATCTTAATGCATTAATTTCTGCATGAGAACTGACATCATTATCAGCAATTACAGTATTTCTTCCGCTCCCAATTATTTTGTTTTCCTTAACGACCACTGCGCCAACTGGAACCTCATCTTTAAAAAAAGATTCCTTAGCGAGTTCCATGGCAGATTCCATAAAAAATCTGTCTTGATCTGAGAAATGCACTTTTTAGTAAAGTTCTATATTTGCAATGTCTAGTTGAGCAGTAAAATCTTTACCATATGCAACTAGCCCAATAGATCTTATTGTTTTGAAATCAAGACCTTGCTTTTGATTTCTGGAGTATTTGAAACTTGATAAAGGTAGTTCAATAACTTGCCATTCACTTGTAGCGTAAAATTCAGCATAATAGTAATTCCATGGCATCATTCTTGGAGCTCTTAAATGGACAAAGTATTCATTATTATTACCTCTAATTTTTAGCCTAATGCCTTCGAAATCATTACTATTTAAATATACGCCAACCCTGGATTGTATAAATCCTCCATTATTTTCAGTACTGACATCGCCTTCAAGCCTATAGAATTTTTCACCATCTTCTTCTATTTCATAAAAGTTAACTTCAGATATGCCGCCCATTACCTGATCAGATATTGCAGACCAGTTCGCTCTTACATCATTGAGATTATCGATAATCATTGCAGATAAGTTTAAACAAAAAAATGATAAAGAAACAAAAACTACCTTGAACATATTAATCTAGATGAGTGTCTTTATCTGCTTGATACCATGGCATCTTCACAACAACACAATTTAAATCTCCATAAGGACTCTCAACAACTAGCTTGGAGCCTTCATCAGCAAACTCAATATCTACAATTGCAAGTGCGATATTTTTTTTAAGTCGTGGTGAGAAAAATGCTCTAGATACCCTTCCAACTTTTTTTTCAGAATTATTTACAGGCCAGAAATTTTCGGGAGCCTTTGTTAAAGGATCACCATCAAGCTCAAGTCCAACTAGTTTTTCTTTAATTCCATTTTCTTTTATTTTTTTAAGAGCTTCTTTACCAATAAAATCAATTTCTTGATCTAAATCAACCAATCTCCCAAATCCAATTGTGTAAGGATTATGCTCTCTTCCAAAATCACTTCCATATGAAAGTAATCCTCCTTCAATAGTTCTTATAGTATTTGGTGCTATAACTCTTCCATTAAATTCCTGTGCAGCATCATAGACTAATTCAAATAGCTTATTGCCAAGTTTTCTGTCTTGAAGATATAACTCATAGCTAAGCTCCCCACTCCAACCAGTTCTAGCAATTACCATTGGTATATCATCTAATTTGGTTTGTTTTGCTTTGTAGTAGCCTAAGTCATCATGTTCGCCATTAAATAGCTTTTGAATTAATTTTCCTGACTTTGGTCCACTTATTTGCAACGGAGACACGTCAGGTTCATGAATTGAAACATCCATTCCAGAGTTAACTGCAATTCCTTGAAGCCATAAGATAACATCTCCATCACCTGGTGAAATCCAAAATTTATTATCTTCAAGTCTCAACAAACAGGCATCATTAATTATTCCGCCATCCATGTCTGTAAGAATAATGTATTTGCAAAAACCAATTTCACACTTCTCTAAGTTTCTTGGTGTTATATACCTAACAAAGTCATAAGCATCCTTACCATTAATTTCTATTTGACGCTCTGCAGCAAAATCACCAAATGTTACATCATTTATTAAGCTTTCATATTCTTTCTCAGGACCTGAAAAAGCTGTAGGCAAATACATTTTGTTATAAACGGTAAAACCTGTGACTCCATACTTAAGATTAGACTCATAGTAAGGAGATTTTCTTATTCTTGTTCCTATTCCTATTAGCAATGGTAGCTGTGATTTTGACATGTGTAATGCTCCTCAATTAGTGGTATTTTAATCTCAAAATATCTAATGAGTAAATGCATTATTTACTTATTTAGATTATTATTTATAAAGCTATTTATAGGGGAAAAATGGGCAAAAAAAGATTTTTTGATGACAGATTGAAATATCTATCATTTATTCAAAATACTGGAGAAAAAAAGGCAATATCAGAAAAGATTTATCCTTTTATTTCAAGACTATCTCAAAATAAATCTTATTTGAGAATACTTGATGCTGGAACTGGAGATGGGACAATAAATGCTAATATTATTAAAAGTTTTCATAGATATCATCCATACACCTCTCTTCTTATTACAGGCAAAGAAATAAGTTATGAAGATCTTAAAAATACTTTAGAAAAAATGCCAGATAGGTTTGTTGAACATCCAAACCTTTTAGTAACAATGACAAATGTAAAATTTTCAGAACTTGGTTTAATAGAAAGTGCATCTAAGATTAATAATAAAAAAATAAGAGAATTTAATTTAATTCTTAAAAGCGACAATTCTTATGATTTTAATTCAGAAATTACAGGCAATAAACTTGGAAATTTCATCAAAAAATATTGGGGCATTGAGATTGACAACAAAGGGAGGACTTCATATTCAAACCCCTGTATTGTGAGAATATACAGGGAAGATAATTCTCGACATCTTAAACAATTTCTTAACAATGATTATAAGAACAATAACTATGACCTAATTATTGCTTCTCAAGCCTATAGAGCAGCTTCTTCAGTCAAGATAAAAGTAAATAATGTAATTGGTCCTTTAATGAGGCTATTGAATAAATCTGGCAAGCTTTTGGTGACTCACTCATATGGTGGAAAAAGTATTCAAAAAGTTTTAAAAACTGCTTTTAAAGAAAAAGAGGCATTTCCTAACAATGCAAGAGATATAATTGATTATTTAAAAAATAATCCAACTGGAGAAAATAATTTGTATAACTTTTCAAATCCAGTTTCGTACAACTTTAAGTTTAAAAAAGCGCCTGATCAGACTGTAACTGAGTTATTTGGACATAATACTGATGCAAAGTGGGCAAACATTCTTTATGTAGGACAAATCCCTGAAAAAGATATCCAATTAATTGAAAAAAATCCAAGACTTTATAATAAGGTAAAAAGAACTATTGAAAACTCTGGAAATATAGAATTTAATAACGAACTTTTTACTATTACAAAAATCAGATAAAAAAATAAGATATATAGCTTTAGGTTATTCTGCTTTAAAAGAAAGTCCTGCATTGCTCTCTAATCTTTGGATTAATTTTTTACCCATTGATGCAGCTGGAGTGTAAATACCGCCAGGTAAATCTTTACAATCTTTAACAAGACAAACTGCGCTCTCAGTGATCATTTTAGAAGTTGATCCGTAACCAGGATCCATATCTCCACTTACTGAGGCTTTTATAGTTTGATTATCTAAATCTGCACAAAAAAGAATATCGTAATTTCCATTTTCTCTTGATGCTCTTGAAGGTCCCTCACCAGGCTCAGGCGCATCCCCAAGAGGATTCATAGTTGATATAAATTCAGCAGCTGCTTTACCCTCCTCCCCAGATCCCTGGATCCACATTTCATTGTATTTAAAGTCTTCACCATAAATATGATTCATTAATTTATTAGAGCGATGAATATTTTTCGTATTTATTGGAGCCATAAAAAAGGGAGCTACCCAAGTATCAAGCTCTTCATCATATTTTGGTTTAGAGTCGTCATCTTGTTGAGCGCCTTGAAAACCTTCACATAAGGCATGAGGATTGATGAGAACATTTATAAGCTCAGGATTTGTTTTAATTGCAGCCATTGTTGCTTTCATTGAGGCAGCTGTTCCACCAGAAAATTCTCCATTCATTGCTCTAACCCTACCTCTTACGGAAGGTGCGTATTTATTGAACTTAGACATTACTTTTTCTTGAACAAATAAAACTCCAAGATCAAATGGAATGCTATCAAATCCACAAGAAAAAATTATTCTTGCACCATTTTGTTTTGCTTCATCAGAATATTCAGAAATAATTTTATGCATAAAACCTGGCTCTCCACATAAGTCGACATAATCAGTTCCAGAGGATATACATGATGTGATAATTTTTTCACCGTATAATTGATATGGACCCACTGTGGTTAATACGCATTTTGTCTGACTTACCATTGTGTCAATAGATTCCTGATCATTACTATCTACAATCATCATGCCAATATCAGATGGAAGATCAAATTTATGTTTAATACTTTCAAGTTTTTCCTTACTTCTTCCAGCGATTGCCCACGAGATATCATCATTACCGTCATACTGATTAATTACATATTCAACAACTAGCTTTCCTGTGAAGCCAGTTGCTCCGTAAATTACAAAGTCGTATTGATTTAAGTTACTCATATTAATTCCTACATAAATGATTAGGCATTATAATATTAAAAATATATATATTAATTAAATGATAAAAAAAATAATTGAATTTTTTAGGGTTATCGGTGAACTGAGATTTATCATTCCTTTATTGAGGTATAAGTGGCCTGAATTAGATCAAAATGCTTCACTGGCACATACCTTTCAAGAAACAGTTCAAAATCACGGTGAAAAAGATTTCTTATACTTTGAAAATGAAGTATGGACATATGCAGAAACAAATAAAGCAGCAAATATTCTCGCAAACAAACTTGCAAGTGAAGGTATAGAGCATGGAGATAAAGTTGTTTTATTCATGGAAAATAGACCGAATTTTGTAATTTCTCTAATAGCTTTAAATAAATTAGGTGCTATTGGTGCTTTAATTAATACAAGTCTTACTGGAAACCCTCTTGTTCATTGTATTAATACATCTGATTCAAAAAAATGTATATTTGGTGATGAATTATCTAATTCTTTAGAAGATGTTTTATCAGAAATTAATATAACTAAATCAACTGACCTATTATGGGTTAAAGACAATAATACAAGTAAGTGTCCTGAATGGGCATCTGATATAAATAAAAATATTGATCAATCAAAAGGATCAAATCTTAAAGAGACTGATAAAGTTGTTGCAGGTGATACTGCTTTCTATATATATACATCCGGAACGACTGGTGTACCAAAAGCAGCATTATTTCCAAATGTAAAAGTCGTGGCAGGTTCATATAATATTACTAAAGCAGGATATAGATTAAATAGTGATGACTGTATGTATAACTGTCTTCCTTTATATCATTCAACTGGTTTGATTCTTGGTCTATGTGCATGTATACAAGTAGGTGCATCAACATTTATAAAAAGAAAATTTTCTGCCTCATCATTTTGGAGTGAAGTTCAAAAATTTAAAACAACTGCATTTGTTTATGTTGGTGAACTATGCAGATACCTTAGCTTCCAAGATCCCTCAGATGATGAAATAAATAATCCAATTTCAAAAATGGTAGGTAATGGTCTTCGACCAGATCTTTGGGATACTTTTAGGAATAGATTTAAAGTTGAACGAATATGTGAAATATATGGGGCAAGTGAAGCTAATGGTATGTTTATGAATCTTCTAAACAAAGATCAAACAATAGGTATGACAAACACAGAAATAAAGCTTTTTGCTTATGATGTAGCCGAAGACAAGTTAATAGTTGATCAAAACGGTAAATATATCGAAATAGAAGATCATTCTCCAGGACTAGCCCTAATGAAAATTGGCCCAAATGCAATTTACAACGGATATACAGATGCTCAGGCAAGTGAGAAAAAAATAATAAGAGATGTTGTCGAAGAAGGAGACAGATGGTTTGACACTGGTGACCTCTTAAAAACTATGGATGTTGGTTTTGCTCTAGGCAGACAACATTATCAATTTGTTGACAGAGTTGGGGATACTTTTAGATGGAAATCTGAAAATGTTTCAACAAATGAAGTTGCTGAAATTCTTAATGCATTTGAACAAGTAAATATGGCAAATGTTTATGGTGTTAAAGTGCCACAAAGTGAAGGAAGAGCTGGAATGGTTGCATTCAATTGTAATCTTAATGATTTTGATTGGGATAAATTTGCCGAATTTGTGACTGAAAATCTTCCAAGTTATGCTCAACCAGTTTTTGTAAGAATCATTGATGTTCTTGAAACAACAGGAACATTTAAGTTAAAAAAAAATGTCTTAAGGAATGAGGCATATCACCTTGATAAGGTTAAGGATGATAAAGTCTTTGTTAAAAAACCAGGTGAAAAAAAATACTCTCTTTTAGAAAGTGACTATTACAATATCATTGAAGGAGGCCAAGCTGGTTTTTAAAAAACTATTTAATATTACTATCGATTAAAACTGCTATTAATAACGCTGGTTCAACTCCATTATTAACCCAAGCATGATTTGTTCCTCTTTGAACAACTACATCAAAAGGTTTCAAATCAACCTCATCTTCATCAAGAATTAAAGTTACATCACCTTTAAGCAAAATAATATAATCAATTGTTTCAGTTTTGTGCATTGCCGGGTGTCTTGTTGTGTCAACTCTATGATGTGCTGCACCAATTTTTTTAAATGCATCTGCAGCAATTTCTTCCAATATTTCATCTGGCACTCCTTCTGGAAGTGGATTTATCTGAAAATATCTGAATTTAGTACCTCCAATTGGTGGAGCTAAGATTATATCTTCATCAGCTCTATCTTTTATCTCTGTGGAGTTTATATCTTTACCATCAGTATTCCATAACTCAAATAATCCACCCACATCTTCACCAATAGATCTTGCTGGTGGTCCATCATAAGTTATGATTGATTTTCCATTTTTATCATGTCCTGTTATTATTCTGCGCATATTAACTCCATATTGTTTTTATTTTTTCTTTAGTTTTATTGGCTCGATTATTTATTTGTAATTCATTCCAATCAACCTTTTTCCTTTTCTTTAATAAAAATATTTTTGAACTTTGACTTATATCAGTTTTTTCTAAAAATCTTAAGACTTTTAATACCTCAGTTCTTCGATTACATATTAGGACCATATCACAACCAGCATCAAAACATTTTTGTGTTTTGATAATAAAATCATCTACTCCTGCTCCTTCCATCGAGAGATCATCACTTAAAATCAATCCTTTATAATTTAATTTATTCAAAAGAATATCTTTAAGCCAAACTTTTGAGAAACTTGGAATATTGTTATCAACATTAGGAAATAAAATATGTGCACACATCACCGCATCAAGTTTATGACCAAGCAGAAAATATGGTTTCATATCATGATTATATAGATCCTCAAATGCTCTAGTATCTATCGGTAATTCTTTATGGCTATCTTCAAATACATTACCATGACCTGGAAAATGTTTACCTGTTGTTTGCATTCCAGCATCATGCATTCCATCAATAAAATGTGAAGAAAATTGAATTAATTCATCAATATTGTTTGAAAAAGATCTATCACCAATAATTGTTGATATATTATTATTAAGATCAAGCACAGGAGCAAAATTTATATCAATGCCTGCTGAAATTAGTTCAGATGAAATAAGCCATCCAATATCTTTAAAAATTTCAACATCATTTTCTTGTAATGCATATTCTGATATACGCTGCATTGAAGGTATTTTAGTAAATTCATTTTTAAATCTTTGAACTCTTCCGCCCTCTTGATCAACTGCGATAATAATGTTTTCTTTTATTTCAAAAATTGAACTAGTAAGATTTTTAATTTGTTTATATGATTCAAAATTTCTTGAAAATAAAATTATGCCTCCGACGTGATCGTTCTTTATTATGGCAATGTCTTCCTTTGACAAACTCTTATCATTAATGTCGATCATTAATCTTCCAAATAAATCATTCATTTTTAAATCATATCAAAGAAAGTTGATTTAAGTTATGTTGTCATAAAATTGAATATAAACGTATAAGTAATATAAGATAATTATTATGAAAAAAAGAGCGCTAATTACTGGATCTTCTTCTGGTATTGGTTTTGAGTATGCAAGATATTTATCTAAAAAAAAATGGGATTTAGATTTGGTATCAAAAAATCAAAATAGGTTAGATGAAGCTAAAAAAAATTTATCTTATAAAAATGCCAAATTTCATAGTTATGATCTTGGTGAAAGGAAATCAATAGAATCTATTGTTAGCTCTTTTGAAGTTCCAGATCTAATTGTTGCTAATGCCGGAGAGGCAATCAACGGAGCAATTGGAAAATTAAATAATGATCTGAAAGATTACTACTATTACTTGATGTGCGGTGGCGTTATAGAGCTAATAGAAGGCTTTATTCCAAGAATGATTAATAGAGGATCAGGAAGAATAGTAATAATTTCAAGTATAGGTGCAATTAGCTCAATGCCAAAATCAGCATTATATGCTTCAATTAAATCAGGTATTTATTCATATGGAAAATCTATTGCTAATGAATTAACTCATAAAAATATATCGGTCACTGTTAGTCTTCCTGGATATGTAAGAACAAATGCTCATGAAAGAGCTGGATTGGAACATTTAAATAAAAATATCCCTAATTGGATGTGGATAAATCCGGATCAAGTTGTAAAACAAACTGAGCAAGCATCAATGCTTGGTAAAGTGGAAGTTATTCCTGGATATGTTTATAAATTGGTCAGGCCATTTTTAGGCAATAAATATGCAATCAAAATTTGGAAATCTTTAACAAAAATAAAAAAATGAAAATAAATAAAGCTGCTGATGAAATAATAAGCATACTAAATAAACAAATTTCGGTTCACAATTCTGCATCTTTAATTGTAAGTGGGGGTGAAAGTCCAAAAAATATATTAAATAAATTAAATATGGTTGAAATTCAGTGGGAGAAAATTGAAATTATGTTATCAGACGAAAGACTAGTTGATATTGACAGCAGTTTTTCGAATGAAAAAAATCTAAGAGAAAATTTTTTGAAAAATTATGCAGTAGATGCAAAGTATAAATCTATTAGAGATTATGAGATAAAGCTAAAAGCATGTCACATTGCAATTTTAGGATATGGACTAGATGGACATTTTGCTTCGTTATTTACAGAATATCTTAATGATGATAATTTTTTTAGTATTAATAGGAATTGTAAAATATTAAAAACAGTCCCACTTGGAAATCCTTGCGTTGAAAGATTGACTTTAAATATGTCATTTTTCTCAAAAGTTGAAAATATTTTTTTAATAATTAATTCAGTAGAAAAACTTAAAGTTCTCGAAGATGCAAAAAATAATAAAAAATTACCTCTTTATCATCTATTAAAAAATAAATTTAATAAAATTAAGTTTATAAATGACTTTTAAAAATTCTTTCATTCATATGAAATCAAATGTTTAATTTTAAAACCTCTTTGATTTATAAGTTTATTTCCACCAAGGCTTAACAAATCAATTATTGTTAAGATTAATATATTAGAATTTTTAACTCCAAAATTTTCTGTAAGAAGTTCTGCACAAGCAATTGCAGTTCCTCCTGTTGCAACCAAGTCATCTACTATGACCACCTTTTGATCTGAGCTGATTTGTGTATTTTTTTGAATCTCTATAGAAGTGCTTCCATATTCAAGGTCAAAACTTTTTTTATATGTTTGGTTTGGAAGTTTGCCCGGCTTTCTGGCAAGAACAAATGGTAGGTGTAAATCTCTTGCAATGGTTCCTGCAAAAATAAAGCCTCTACTTTCTATGCTTGCAATAATATCTGCATCAAATTCTCTTGATATGTTTGTCAATTCGTCACATGTTTTAACAAAAGCCTCAGGAGCTTCAATAAGGCTGGTTATATCCCTAAATGTAATACCATCAATTGGAAAATTTTCTACAGTTCTTACAAATTTTTTTAAATCAAGTGTATCGCCACTCATCAATCTCTCCATTTAGGATCTCTTTTGTTTAAAAAAGCATTGATACCCTCTTTAGCTTCATCTTTAAGTATATTTTTAGCCATCACATTCGAAGTATATTCATAAGCATCATTTAAATTTAATTCTGCTTGATTATAAAAAGCCTCTTTTCCGTTTCCAACAACTTCAGATGATTTCTTTGAAATTTTTTCTGCCAGATCCATTACTGAGTTTGTTAACTGATCTTCAGGCACATTATCATTAATTAATGAAATTCTTTTTGCCTCTTTCGCTGATATTAATTCACCGGTTAAAAGCATTTTCATTGAGTCTTTTTTACTTACATTTCTTGATAAAGCAACCATTGGCGTAGAACAAAATAAACCTATATTAACACCAGGCGTTGCAAATTTTGCTTTGTTTGAAGAAATAGCTAAATCACATGATGCTACTAACTGACATCCGGCTGCAGTTGCAATACCATTAACTTCTGCTATGACAGGTTTTGAACAATTTACAATTAACTGCATTAAATATGAACATTTATTAAATAAATCAACAAAATAATATTTTCCTTCATCATTATGATTTCTAGCTTCATTAATTTCTTTAAGATTGTGGCCTGAACAAAAAACGTCTCCTACTGACCCAATAACTATAACTTTTACAGAGTTATCTAAATCAGCTTTATTTAACGAGTCGATAAGTTCTTGCATCATAATGTCAGACAAAGCATTTTTATTATTTGGATCATTCAAAATGAGGCGTAGAATGCCTATATCATTGAGTTGCTTTAGAAGGATATTGCTAGAGTTATCATTCATATTTTAATTTAATGCTATAAATAGTTAATAGTCTATATTAATTCTCAAGAATTTTTTTTGGGCACTCATTCATAACAAAGGTAATTCCAGCTTCTTTAGCTAAATTAAGAGATTTTTTATCAATCACACCTTCTTGAGTCCAAATTAAATCAACTCCTAACTTTATAGCATTTAAAGTTATATCCAAGACATATTCTTTTGAACGAAAAATATCTACCATATCAATCTTATGTTTAATTTCTTCAAGATTTGTATAACATTTTCTTCCTAAAATTTTATTGCCCTTCTCATTAGGATTGATTGGAAATACTTTGTATCCTTTTTCAATAAGATATTTCATAACTTTATAACTATCTCTTTGAGGGTTAGAGCTTGCCCCAACTAAAGCAATCGTATTTATTGAATTTAAAATAGATTTGAGTATTTCTTTGTTCACACTATTTTCTTATTAAATCATCTATTTTGGAAATTGCTTTGAGTGATGACCTTGCATCCATTACACTTGCTAACCTTGAATCATATTTTTGGGATCTACAAAACTCAATAAATGACTTGTCTTGTTCAAACAATCCAGTTTTAAATTTTTTATTTGATTCAACTACAATTGACTTTTGCAATCTTGGTTTATAAATCCTATGAGGAAATTTATCTGAAGGTTCTTGAATATCTATTCCCTCATATATCTTAAGCATTTCAATGGGTTTTAATACATATCTGGTTTCATTAGAGTAAATTGTTATAGAAAAATTTTCAGGATAATCAAATGGCAAATCTAATGAAAAGTTTATCTCATCTTTATTCAATCCTAATAAAGAGCATGATCTTAAGGTATTTTCTTTATTTGATTTAACATATGAATTCCAAGAAATGTCTCCAAATAAATAAAACAAAATATCGAATATATGTATAGAATTTGAATATACTAATTCAGGAAGATATTTGTTTTTTGAAGTGCCCTCAGAAATGCTTGATTCAGGTATATTTACTTTAACTAAATCTATCCTCTCTTTGTCTAATCTAGATTTTAAAAATGAAATAGTATCGTAAAACCTTCTGTTAAAACCAACTTTAATGTTTTTATAAAGTATTAAATTTTCAAATTCTTCCAATTTTGAGGTTACGGGCTTCTCAACAAGTAAGGGTTTTTGAGTCTTTGCTAATTTTTCTACATAAGAAAATGTAAACTCTTCGCTGCAACAAATAATTGCTGCATCCCAAGTATTTTTATTAATAATGAGTTCTTCAAGGTTGGTAAATTTTTGCTCTATATAATATGAAGACATAAAATTATCTACTGATTTTGAACCTTTACTAGAAATTACCCCAGATATATTTACCCCTAAGCTTTTTAAGCACTTTGCGTGCTCATTTGCCATATATCCGGAACCTACAATTAAAATATTCAAATTATTTATGTTATTGGTATTCCCTCATTGAGAGCAACACCCTTATTAACAAAGAATTCTCTAAAAACAGGATAAAATAAATTATGGTGATATACAGCTCTCTCAAAAGAAGGTAAATTGCAAGTGCCTGTATCAAGAATTTCTTCTACTATTCTATGAGTAAAATCACTTTGAAGAATTAAGTTATACTTTTTTTTAATTTTTTTATTGTTTGTTTCTATTTTGCAGTTCAAGCTATCCATTCTAAAAGCACATTCTGCCTTTGTGTCAGTTCCTTTAATTGTTATAGAAATCTCTTCTCCTTCAAGTATGCCAGCATCATTACAAATCAATGTTAGTTTAGATCCATTTTTAGAATTAATATCAATCCTTCCATTGATTTCTAAATAGCCTTGTCTCTTACTAAAAAAAACTTTTTCAAAGTCATATTCTTGAATATTTAATTCACTCTTATCACATAAAAAATCAAATAGCTCTAAATAGTGAACAGAATTACAACATAGTCCCCAATTATCACCTTTAACAGATAAATTTATGACATCAGAAGTATTAAAATAACTACATAAATCTCTGAAAGCAGGTTCCGCACTCATCCATTGATTTACCCATACTTTAATATCTGCTTGTTGCACTAGTTCTAATGCTTCAGAAAATTCTTTGTCTTTTGTGAATAGTAACTTTTCCAAAATCAAGTATTTTGGCAATCTTTTTTTTATAAGATTCTCTAAGATATTAAATCTTGGTTTAGAGTCTGTTGAAATAATAGCAAAATCAATTCCATCTGGTATTTCTTCAACTACAGAACAAGCTTTAATATTTATATTTTTATTATCATTTAAATCATTTTCTACATAATTAAGCGAAACATTTATAGATTCTTTCTTGGGATCGACTAGATAAATTTCAGTTTCAATATTCAGTTTTATTAATGATTGGAGATGTCTAGAACCTATTTTTCCACAACCAATGAGTGCAATTCTTAGCATTTAAATTTCTAGTTAAAGTTATATTTCTTAAGATTTTTTTTCACACCCACTTCACTCCCATTCAATACTCGCAGTTTTACAAGCCCTTATGTAGCAAGGGTTTGCGAGGAACAAAATCAAGTTTACAAGTGGTTTACAAGTTTTCTCATTCATAACTGCGTCTGTGTTCTCCCAAAAATCCTTGTGTAAACAGTAGTTTAGCATTTTTTTGACTTGTAAACTTTACAAGTGCTAATGCCCTACTCCAAATTCTCCTTTCTAAAAAAGTTACGCTGGCGTGTTATTACTCCCACTCAATAGTAGAATGCCTCTGAAACCCTTGTATAGATAGTGTTTCAGAATAGTGTGTCACATTTGTGTCATACGAAATTTCTATCACATTAAAATCATTATACATTTTAAAAATTGAGATTTTATTGATTTAAAAACCAATCCGATTTATATCGTGATCTTGGATTATCTTTAATGTAGAAGAATCCTTCTTCAGAAAGATGAAATTCTTTATAACAATTCAATTTTCTTCCAGCAAATTCACTCTCCGCAGATTTTACTACCATAAAAAAAAATGTTTCATATTCTGGAAAATCTTTAGTACTAAATGCAAACTCGTCCCCAGTACAGTTGTAAACTTCATCACCCAGTGCTTTGAGAAAGGCAAATATTTTATTTTCACCTTCAACTAAATCAAAGACTTGTACCTCTTGGTCACGCATATATCTTTCAGTTTCATTCACTCTCACAAAATGCCATAGTCCATCCTGAATGTTTGAAAAAACAAATACTTTTCCTTTTCTTAATTCAGAATCGTTGAGTTGATCTAAAATTATTTGAGCATTGCCCTCTTTTTCAATATCACTCTGAATAAAAAGATTGTCATACTCCATCGAACTGCAAGAAAAAAAGAAGATTAAGATAGATAGAATGTATGTGTATTTCATAATACTCAGAATATTAAACTGTTAATAAAACTTTTACTTAAGTTCTGCAAAAATTCACTACCACCGTTTCTTGGATTGTTTATTTGTTCAAGGAATGCCTTCTCAGTTACTTCAAAATCTTTGAAGCATGTGAATGTGCGAATAGTGCTATCAAACCCTTGCTGAATTACAAAATAATAAGTCTCCACCTCAGGAAACATCTCTGTATTAAAAGTGTATGGTTGCTTATCACAATTACTGGACTCACCAGTTGAAACTCTCCCTAAGTTTTTGACACTATTTTGCCCATCTTTCAAATCAAAAATTTGAGTTTCTGTATGTTTTATTTTTCGCACATCTCCATTAACTCTAATATTCATTGGAAGAGGATCCATATGATTTGAAAAAACAAATATTTTTCCTTTTTTTAATTCAGGATCAAAAAGTTCTGGAATTACTTGTCTTTGGTCAACAACAGTAGTTGCGCATGATGATATTAAAAAAAAGGTTAATATTAATCTAATGATGTTCAATTATATTTCCTGTGAAAAGTAGTCTGTAAGAATATTTTATTATTTCAAAAAATTCTTATTAGAAAAACATTAATTTCATTAATAAAAAATATACAAAAAATTTATATTTTTATTCCCATTCTATAGTTGCACAAAACGCCACCTCTGAAACCCCTACTATGACTGTGTTTCTGACTGCTATTTCTTGATTTATAGACTTTGTCAAACTTTTATAACTCAAGATTTTTATTTCCTAAGTCTTTTGGATAGTTTAGGAGCATAAATATTTATACCCAAATAATTTCTTACAAAATTTTGTCCGATAATATAAGTTATACCAATTATTAAAATCCACCAAGAAATATCTTCTCTTATACAAAAATATATAAGTACACCAATGGCAACAAAATCAGCAATATTCATAAAAGCATCAATCCAAAAATATTTACTCTTACTCATTTTGTCACTCCCACTCAATAGTTGCAGGAGGTTTGCTTGAAACATCGTAAACAACTCTACTGACTTCCTCAATTTCATTAACAATTCTATTAGACACGCATTCTAGGAAATCATACGGAAGATGAGCCCATCTCGCCGTCATAAAATCTACTGTTTCAACTGCTCTTAAGGCAATTACTTCTGCATATCTTCTCTCGTCTCCAACTACACCAACAGATTTAACAGGCAATAAGACAGCAAATGCTTGACTAACTTTTTTATATAATCCTGCATTAATAAGCTCCTCAATAAAAATGCTATCTGCTTCTTGCAAAATTAATAATTTTTCTTTTGTAATCTCACCAATAATTCTTACGCCCAATCCTGGTCCTGGAAAAGGATGCCTGTCTAACATTTCTTTTGAAATTCCAAGTTCAATTCCCATTTTTCTTACTTCATCTTTGAAAAGATCTCTTAAGGGTTCAATTAGTTCTAGTTCCATTTCTTCAGGAAGTCCACCAACATTATGATGAGACTTAATAACTCTTGCTTCATTTGATTCAGAGCCAGATGATTCTATTACATCTGGATAAATAGTTCCTTGAGCTAAAAACTTTATATCTTTCAATTTTATTGCTTCTGAATCAAAAACATCTATAAAAGTTCTTCCAATAATTTTTCTTTTTTGCTCTGGATCATCAATATTTTCAAGATGTCTCAAAAATAAATCTTGGCTATTAGATTTAATAACATTTAAATTCATATTTTCCTTGAAAGTTTGCATTACTTGTCCACTCTCACCTTTTCTCAACAGTCCATTATCAACAAAAACACATGTTAAATTCTTTCCAATCGCTTTATTTAACAAAACAGCAGTAACTGAGGAATCAACTCCCCCAGAAAGTCCAAGCAGAACCTTGTGATTGCTTACTTTATCTTTGATTTCTTTAACTCTTGAAGATATTAAGTCATCCATTTTCCAATCATCATTTGCGCTACACACATTAAAGATAAAATTCTTAAGAATTAATAATCCATTTTCGGTATGTGTAACCTCTGGATGAAATTGAAGTGCATGAATAGGAAGCTTTTTATGCTGCATTGCTGCAATAGGTGCAGTGGGAGTTGATGCCGTTAATTCAAATTCATCAGGTAAATCTTGAACTTGGTCGCCATGACTCATCCATACATTAACTTTTCTATTCAAATTTTTAAATAATAACGAATCTGTAACGATTTCAAGCTCAGAATGACCAAACTCTTTTTTATCACTAGATATAACATGGCCTCCCATTTGCTCTGCCAAAGTTTGCATTCCATAACAAATTCCAAGAAGTGGAACATTTAAATCGAAAATTACTTGAGGTATCCTTGGAGTGAAGCTTTTTGTAACAGAGTTTGGGCCTCCAGATAGAATAACTCCCTTAGGATTAAGTTTTATTATTTTTTCTTCATCAATATCCCATGGAAGGATTTCTGAATAAACATCAAGTTCTCTGACACGTCTTGCAATCAACTGGGTGTACTGAGACCCAAAATCAAGAACTAAAATAGTATCAATCTCTTTTTTATTACTAGATAAGTTGCTCATTAATTATTAGCTTCTTTGATAATTAGGAGCCTCTTTTGTAATCATCACATCATGTACGTGGCTTTCAGCCATTCCAGCATTAGTTATTTCAACGAACTGACTTTGATTCTGCATAGATCCAATATCTTTACAACCTACATACCCCATGCTTTGTCTTAAACCACCCTCAAGTTGATTTATTACGTTTATAACTAACCCCTTATAAGGCACTCTTCCCTCAATACCTTCAGGAACTAATTTATCTGACTGAATATCTTCTTGAAGATACCTATTGGCGTCATTTCTTTCAGTCATTGCACCAATAGACCCCATTCCTCTATATGTCTTAAAACTTCTGCCTTGAAAAAGCTCAACCTTACCAGGCGCTTCTTCAGTTCCAGCAAATAAACTACCAAGCATAACTGAGTCAGCTCCTGCAGAAATTGCCTTAGCTATGTCGCCTGAGAATCTTATACCACCATCTGCAATAATTTTTACATTATTTTTTTTGAGAGCTTCTTTTATTTCAAGAATTGCTGTTATTTGTGGAACTCCAATGCCTGCAATAATTCTAGTAGTACAAATTGATCCGGGACCCATACCAACTTTTACTGCGTCAACTCCAGCTTTTGCTAATTCTTTTGCGGCATCAGCTGTAGCTATATTACCTGCAATGATTTCAATATCTTTGAATTCATTTCTTATATTTTTTATAGTCTGTAAAACGTTTTTTGAGTGACCGTGCGCACTATCAATAACAAAAACATCAACTCCAGCTTCAAAAAGCGCTTCAGCTCTCTCGAGAGTATTTTCCTCTGTACCTATTGCAGCAGCTACTCTTAATCTTCCAGAATTATCTTTAGTTGCATTAGGATGTTGTGCAGATTTTTCAATATCTTTCATCGTGACAAGCCCTGATAAATTTTTGTTTTCATCCAAAACTAAAACTTTCTCAATTCTATTTTTATACATTAATTGCATAACGTCTTCTTGAGCAAAACCTTCATCAACAGTGACAAGTTTTTCAAATGGAGTCATAATTGTTGAAACGTTTGAATCCATATTTTCTGCATATCTGAAATCTCTGCCTGTAACAATACCTTTTAATTGACCATTATCTACTACAGGCATCCCTGAAATACTAAGTTCATTTGTAAGATTTTTGAGCTCTTCTATTGAATTTGTTGAACTAATAGTAACAGGGTCACGAACAATTCCACTTTCATATTTTTTTACTGATTTTACTTCACTTGCCTGTTTTTCAATTGAGTTATTTTTATGTATAACCCCTATTCCTCCAGCCTCAGCAAGCGATATAGCCATTTTTGACTCAGTTACAGTATCCATTGCAGCTGACAATAACGGAATCTTAAGTGAAATTTTTCCTGTTAAGCTTGACGAAATGTCAACTTCGCTTGGAAGAAAGTCGCTGTATCGAGGAAGAAGTAAGACGTCATCGAACGTTAACGCTTTATGTTTTAATTTTTCCATATTAGATTATATCCAAACCCGTTAAGAAAAAAAAGGTTATTGATAAGCGAATAACTATTCTTTGTTTTTAATATTTGATATTAAATCCTGTAATTCAGGCTTGTTCTTTTCAATCTCTTCAATAGAGAGACCGTCCAGCTCATGAGGAAATACGAGCCATTTATTCGTTTCATGTAAATAATAATCAGGAATATTGTCTGTAAGATTTTTATCGGGTTTAAAGTAGGGAGTAGCAACTTTTATTTCAGGAGTATTTTTTTTACATGCAGATTTTAGATCACTGATTATTTGTTTAATTGAGTGGCCTGTGTCATGAACATCATCAACGATTAATAGTCTATCTTCTGACTCTAGCTGCCGAATTACATAGTTAAGACCATATACCTGAACACTATCTTTCTTTTTGTCAATACCAGAATAATATGAAGTTCTTATAGCAACGTGATCTGATTTAACTCCAAGATAACTTAAGAATTCTTGAACCGCTATGCCTATTGGAGCTCCACCTCTCCAAACACCAACAATATAATTTGGTTCAAAACCGCTTTGATAAACATTCCACGCTAGTTGAAAAGAATCTTTAAGCAAGTCCTCTGATTTTATAAATAATTTATCCATTAAAATGTAGTAACAATTTTACATTAAATGGGAATTATAACTGCATAGCTTGTGTAAATCAGAAGTTATAACTTAATCTTGTCATTACTTGTCTTGGTGGTATTAACTCAATACCGGTTGCAGCAACACCGAAAACATCAGTCATGCTTGAATTTACTCCATTCTCATCTGTTGCATTTAACAAAAGAAAATCAAGATCCATATTGTTTGGAAAATCTATCCCTACAGTCAAATTAAATATTTGATACTCAGGAACAGTATCAACAAATGGGTTATTAGACACACGTTGCATGAACTCTCCTCTTTTAATGAACTGCAATATAACATTTATAGGATTACCAGAAGCAAGTTCTCCCTCATAAGTTAAAGTAGCATCGGCAGTAAATTCAGGTGTTTTAGCTAACATATTTCCTTTAACATCTTCTCTTAAGTCATATCTTTCTTGTTCTTCATCAAGGAAATATTGATATGCTAATACATTATCAAGCACTTCATATTCAGATGTAACTTCCGTATCAATAAATCCGAGGTTCATATCAAAAGTTATTGAATCACCTAATAGGGCTGTAAACTCGATTTCGACTCCATCCATTTCAGAATTTGGAATATTGGCTACACCACCGCGGTATGGATCTGGGTCAGTTGCTTGAAATTGTAAGTTTTCATAATCATATGAAAATACTGCTATATTTGCCCTAGCTTTTCCGTTAAAAAAATCTGATTTAAGACCAAACTCTATAGACTCTAGATTTTCAGATTCAAAAGCTCTAAAAACCATTGGTGTAACTACTGGCGATGTAAATCTGAAAGCAGCATCAAGCTCTTCTCTGGTACTAAAACCATAAGTAAGGTTTGTTCCGCCTGGTTTGGATCCAATTGTATATGAGGCATAACCCATTGTTGATCCATTGAAATCATATTCAACAGCAATTTTTCCAGTAGTCTCATCTGAGCTACTTGAAAGGTTATCGCAAACTGTTGTAAAAAAGTTTTTAACACAAGATTCAACTTCATCATCAATATATCGTAAGCCACTGATAAGACGCAATTGATCTGAAAAACTATATGTTGTTTGTGCATATACTGAAAAAGATTCCCTTGTTGGAAAAGTATCTGTTACAAAATCAAATTCAAAAAAGAACCATGGATCAGGTCCATTAACATCGTAACAATAATTTGGATTAGCAAAAGATTCTCTACAATCATAAATAAGTACACCATTGTTATCATCAACACCTATCTCGTCTACATATCCACGAATAATATTCTCTATTTCATGCTCCATGAAAAATGCACCAACTGTCCAGTCAAGCTTTCCATCCATTAGAGGCTCATTTGAAATTAGATTAACCTCAAACGTAGTTGTATCAACCAAAGACGTCTCAGGATTAAATTCTGCTTGAGGATATGTTACACCTGCAAAGCCAGGTATCGATAACATAAGCTGTCTTCCAAATGAGTGTCTATCGTTATCTCTAACAACCAAAATATCATCTTCCTGAACACTAGCCATCACTTTAAGATTAGCAAATCCAAGATCTGATTCATAAGTAAGAGCAAAAACCTTTGAGCTCAACTCTTGTTTAGACATTGTATCTTGATTTAATTCTCTTGGATCAGGCGCTAGATAATCATCGATGCCCTTCATAGCAGCTCCATTTCTATCAGAGTCAAAGTATTGTGCAAAAAATCTAAGAGAAGAGGTATCACTTAATTCCATCATCCAATCACTTCTTAAGCTTATACTATTTGCATCATCTAATTCTTGACCAAGCTGAATATTCTCACTAAATCCATCTCTTTTTACAGAAGAAAAAGAAAATCTTGTTGCAAGAGTATCTGATATTGGGAAATTAGTTGAAGAACTAACTTTCATAAGACCATAATCACCAGCAGTTACTTGCACTTTAGAGCTTAGAGAATCTGTTGATGGTTTTTTGCTAATAACATTTATTGCTCCACCAGTAGAGTTTTGACCAAATAATGTTCCTTGAGGTCCTCTTAAGACTTCAATACGTTCAACATCTAAGAAATCTGTTTGGAGAGAAAAAGGTGATGCTATAAAAATGCCATCCATATGATAGGCAACTGACGGAGCAGCAATTGCGTTTTGGTTTGTTTCATTACCAACACCTCTTATAGAAATAACTGTTTTATAACCCTCATTCTTTGCAACCGTGACGCCCGGTACAACTGCAGTGAGGTCTACAAATGATGTAATATTTTTTGCTTCAATTTCCGTGTCAGTAATAGCTGTAACAGCTTGAGATACATCTTGCAGACTTTCATCTCTTTTTTCAGCTGTGACAATAACTTCTTCAAAAACACTTTGTTCGTCTTGTGAATAAGCATTCAAATGAAGGATAAAAATAGTTGCTACTAGTATCTTAGGTAGTTGATTAATTCCAAATTTCATAAGTGATCTCTTTTTTCGTTTGTATAATATTTACATGCAATATGTATGCCAAAAAATCATCCTTAAAAAAGAAAATATAATTACAATAAATGACTATTTAACTTTCAATTAATTGTATACTTTTAATTCTAATAAAATTTTTAAATTTAAAAATTTATGAAACAAACTTTAGATCAGATTTTTAAACTTCAAGATAATCATACCACCATTAAAAAAGAATTTTTAGCTGGATTTACAACATTTATTACTATGGCATACATAATATTTGTGAATCCACAAATAATGGCATTAAGTGGTATGGATCAAGGAGCAATTTTCGTTGGAACATGTCTTGCTGCAGCATTGGCATGTTTTGTAATGGGTTTTTTTGCTAATTGGCCAATAGGATTAGCACCAGGCATGGGGCTTAACGCTTTTTTTACATATACCGTGGTTGGAGAAATGGGTTACTCATGGGAAGTTGCATTGGGTGCAGTATTTCTAGCAGGTGTGTTATTTTTTATCATGAGTATCACAAGGTTAAGAGCATGGATGATATCAAGCATTCCACTTAATCTAAGAATTGCCATGGGTGCTGGAGTGGGTTTGTTTATTGGACTTATTGGATTAAAAAATGGAGGGATAATTGTAGGTAACCAAGCCACTCTTTTATCGCTTGGAGAATTTTCGCAAATCGAGACACTTCTGGCTGCGATAGGATTTTTAATAATTTCAATTTTATCTGTAAGAAAAGTAACAGGCGCAATAATTATTGGTATTTTAATAACGACTTTTATTGCATATTTTATAGGCTTAATAGAATTTAATGGTCTAGTGTCATATCCTCCTGAAATAGGGCCAACTTTCATGAAACTTGATATTTTAGGAGCATTGAATCTTGGGATGTTAACAATAATTATGTCATTTTTATTTGTTAATTTATTTGATACTACTGGTACACTGCTTGGTGTTGCTACAAGAGCAAACTTAATTAGTAATGATGAAAAGTCTGATGGACTTAATAAAGCTCTTAAAGCTGACAGTAGTGCTAGTATATTTGGAACATTTTTTGGTTGCTCTCCAGTTACAAGTTATGTAGAAAGCTCAGCAGGTGTTGAAGCTGGGGGAAGAACGGGACTTACTTCAATTGTTGTTGGTTTATTGTTTTTATTAGCTATGTTTCTATCCCCTCTTGCTTCTATTATTCCTCCTTATGCTACTGCGGGCGCTCTGATATATGTAGCTATTCTCATGTTAAGCGGCATGGAAAAATTGAATTGGTCTTCAACTGCTGAGCTTTTACCTGCGCTAATTATCATAGTAATGATTCCACTAACATTCTCAATTGCGGATGGTATTGCTCTAGGTTTTTTAACCTATGTTTTTCTTAAATTTTTTAATGGTGAATATAAAGAAATTTCTTCTGGCGCTTGGTTTTTGACTATGATTTTTATTTCAAAATTTATATTTTTATAAAACTAAACCAAGTATATAAATAATTGTTAATCCAGCATTTAAAACTATAAGTGAATTTTCTTTCCATAAGTAGCCAACAATAACCCATAAGGAATTAGCAATTATAAATGCCCAATGATGATATTCTAAAGCAGGAATAAAGCTTGCCAAGACAGCCGCAATAATTAATATTGCAGTAGCGATCCATGCTAAAAACTGATGCGGTTTTTCATTTTGCTTCATTTTAAATAGGGTTAATTTTTGTTATCAAAAAGAGCATCAGTTTTAGATGCACAAATAAAGTCATTTTTATGAAGACCCCTAATTTTATGTGACCACCAAGTAACAGTTACTTTTCCCCACTCAAGAATAATCTCTGGATGATGGTCTTCTTTTTCGGCAAGGTCTGCAACTTTATTTAAGAAGTTAAGAGAATCCTCATAATTTAGGAAAACATACGAACATATAATTTTCTTTACATTATCTTCTTTAAAAACTTTCCACGATGGAATTTGAGATAGTAGTTCTTTAATTTCGTTATCCATTAAAACTGGAGCATCTGCCTTGCATGCTTCACAACTACTGTTTAATAGTTCTGTCAATTTATGAACTTCCCTTAGCCAGCTTTGAAGGATCAAGCAACTTTGCAAGTTTTGTTTTTGATAAGTCAGTCTCTTCAGCTGCGACATCAATTATTGGTCTGTTCTCTTTGTAAGCCTTCTTAGCTATAGATGCAGCTTTTTCATATCCAATTATTGGATTTAATGCAGTAACCAGAATGGGATTTTTAGATAACGATACTTCTAAATTTTTTTTATTAACTTTAAAGCTGTTTATAGCATTCTTTGATAGAACATTCATTGCGCCTGATAAAAGGTTGATGCTTTTGAGAAGGTTATAAGCTATTACTGGGAGCATTACATTAAGTTGAAAATTTCCAGACTGAGCAGCAACTGTTATTGATACATCATTCCCTATAACATCAGCCGATGCCATTGAAACTGCTTCAGGAATGACTGGATTTACTTTACCTGGCATTATGCTGCTACCAGGTTGTAATGCTTTTAGTTCTATCTCAGAAAGCCCAGCTAATGGGCCACTATTCATCCACCTGAGATCGTTAGATATCTTCATAAGCACCAAAGCTAGATTTTTAAGTTCTCCAGATAGCTGAACCGAACAATCTTGTGCACTCAATTCATGATAAAAGTTTTTGCTAGGCACGCATTTATTACCCTTTCCCAAAAGTTTTGTCATTTCAAGAGCAAAGTATTTAGAAAAATTTTTGTGAGCATTAATCCCACTCCCTACAGCAGTACCTCCCTGTGGTAACTCAAGTAGTTTTTTTTCAATAATTAATAACATATCTTTAGAAGACTTAAGTTGACTTGACCAAGCGAAAAGTTCTTCTGCAAAATCAACAGGCATAGCATCCATGAGATGAGTTCGACCAGTTTTAATAGTACCTCTCAATGAAATAGCTTTTTTTTCAATGCTCATTATTAATTTATCTAATGCGGGATAAAGTTTATTTGTTAGATCCATATAAGAGCTTATCTTAATAGCTGTTGGTATAACATCATTGCTACTTTGACTCATGTTGACGTCATCATTTGCATTGACATTAAGCTTGGCATATTTACTTGCTAAATTTGCAATAACTTCATTTGCATTCATGTTAGAGCTAGTTCCAGAACCTGTCTGGAATACATCTATTGGAAATTCATGATGATGTTTTTCTTGCCATACTTCTTTTGCTGCTCTAGATATAGCCTTAGATTTTTTTGAAGATATTAACTTTAGTCTTAAATTTGCCTTTGCTGCAGCGTCCTTAATTAGACCTAATGAGGAAACAAATGACTTGGTAAATGGAAAATCCATCTTTATTCCACTTATCGGAAAATTATTCACAGCTCTTTGTGTTTGAGCTCCCCATAAGGCCTTTGATGGAACTTTAACTTCACCTAGACTATCTTTTTCTATTCTATATTTCATATTTGTATCTATATTTGATAAGCTATTTTAACATTAAAGAGCTTTGGAGAATAAAAACTATGTCAAATGTTACACCTATTAAAATAGATACTACAGATGGAAGGTTGCCTCTTAAAGAAAAGGGTTTAGTTTTTCAGGAGTTTGCTAATCCTGCCGAAGAGAGGCGAAACCAACTTGAGAAACTTGCTGCAGGATTTAGGTTATTTGATTATTTTGGATTTAATGAAGGTGTAGCTGGACATATCACTTACAGAGATCCGGAATTTAATGATCATTTTTGGGTAAATCCACTTGGTGTTCATTTTTCTCAAATATCTGTATCAGATCTTTTACTAGTTAATCATGATGGTAAAGTAGTTCAGGGAGATAGAGATGTGAATGTTGCCGCATTTGCTATTCACTCTAGGCTTCATGCAGCGAGACCTGACGTCAATGCAGCTGCTCATTCTCACTCAATATATGGAAGAACTTTCTCAACATTAGGTAAATTACTTGATCCAATATCTCAAGATGCCTGTGCATTTTATGAAAATCAAGGTATCTATAAAGATTTTTCAGGAGTCGTTGAGGAAGTAGATGAAGGAGATGAAATAGCAAAAGCTCTTGGAGACAAAAAAGTAGCAATACTTCAGAATCATGGTATTTTGACTACAGGTCCATCAGTTGACATTGCACTATGGTTTTATATGTCCATGGAGAGATGTTGCCAAGCACAGTTGATGGCTGAAGCTGCAGGAGAACCAATTTCAGTATCACATGAGACAGCTATCAAAACTAGAGAGTTCATTGCAAACGACATAGCTGCTTGGGCAAGTTATCAACCTGCATTTGATAAAATTGTAAAAATGCAGCCTGATCTATTAGATTAATCTATGGAGCAATTATTGCTTTAGTTTCAAGGCATTCCTCTAAACCATGAAGCCCATGTTCTCTTCCATTGCCTGAAGCCTTATAACCCCCAAAGGGAGCTCCAGTTCCTCTTGCACCTCCATTAATAATTACTTGTCCAGCTCTAATTTTTCTAGCAACGTCTCTAGCATGATCGGGATCACCTTGAACATAACCTGCTAGACCATATTCAGTATCATTAGCAATATTGATAGCCTCTTCTTCATTATTGTATTTAATCATTACAAGAACAGGACCAAATATCTCTTCTTTTGCTATCGTCATATCATTTGTTACATTTGCAAAAACTGTAGGTCTTACATAGTAACCTTTTTCACATCCATCTGGCTTTTCTAAACCGCCCGCGACCAAAGTTGCACCCTCTTCAATGCCTATTTCTATTAATTTTAGAATTTTCTCGTATTGAACTTGATTTGCAATCGGTCCCAATCTAAATTCACCATTAGGATCTCCTACAGTAGTACTGTTTGCAGTTGCAACAGCAATTTCTACAGCTTTATCATAATTCTTTGCAGAAACAAGCATTTTTGTTGGAGCATTACAGGACTGTCCTGAATTTAAAAAACAATGTCCTGCGCCACCTTTAACAGATTTCTCTAGATCAGCTACATCATCAAGAATTATGTTTGAAGATTTGCCACCAAGTTCTTGGTGAACACGTTTAACCGAACTTGCAGATGCTTGCGCTACAGCAATGCCAGCTCTGGTTGAACCAGTGAATGACATCATAGCTACATCTGGATGTTCTGATAATGCTGCTCCAACAGTAGGTCCATATCCATTAACTACGTTAAATACTCCGTTAGGTACACCCGCTTTATCGAATACTTCAGCTAACAGCATTGCACAATATGGTGATATTTCACTTGGTTTAAGGACCATAGTGCAGCCTGCTGCTAATGCTGCAGACACTTTTGTAGTAATTTGATTCATTGGCCAATTCCAAGGAGTTATCATGCCGATTACTCCAATAGGTTCCTTTATTAAGGTGTAATCTCCCTCAGGTTTTTCAAATTCATAACTCTCTAATGCATCCAGGGTTTCATGAATATTTTTAATTCCTGTCTTGGCTTGAGCCGCTTCGGACAACCAAATTGGCGACCCCATTTCTTTGGAAATAATTTTAACGAAATCATCATATCTAGCTTCATATTCAGTAATTATGTTTTTAAGTAATTCTATTCTTTGAGCTTTTGTTGTTTGTTGAAAAGAAGAAAAAGCATTTAATGCAGCGCTTACAGCTTTACCAATATCTTCTTTGGTGCCAGCGGTAACTTGTCCTATTATTTCTTCATTTGCAGGATTTACAACATCAATTGTTTCATTTGATTCTGAATTTACCCACTCACCATTTATATAGAATTTTAAATCATTACTCATTATTAATTCTCCAAAAATTTACAAATCAAATTATAACCAAATAGTATTTATTGAACTATCTTATTAAAATAGTCCGGCAATTTCATTATTTTCGTCAAGACCAATTGCCTCTGCTGCTGGAACTCTTGGAAGTCCAGGCATCGTCATAATTTCACCACAAACCACTACTACGAATTCTGCGCCAGCTGACAGTCTTACCTCTCTTATTGGAACTTCATGACCTGTTGGGGCTCCCATTAGCAATGGATCAGTTGAAAAACTGTATTGCGTTTTTGCCATACACACAGGATAAGAGCCAAAACCATCATCTTCTAACTTCTTAAACTGATTTCTAACTTTTTTATCAGCAATAATATCTTGAGCTCCATAAATATTTTGAGCAATATATTTGGTCTTATCCCATAAAGACATAGTATCGTCGTACAAAGTCTTAAAATCAGATTTATTTGAGTCAGCTACTTTTGCAACTTCTTCAGCAAGATCTGATGCTCCCAGACCACCTTTTTCCCAATGTGAAGAAATTTTGCACTGAATACCAAGATTCTTGCAGAAATTTATAATTGCATTATGTTCTCTATCGGTATCTGTAACATAATCATTAATTGCAACAACCACAGGAACTCCAAATTTATTTATATTTTCAACATGTTTTTCTAAATTTTTACAACCTAATGTTACTGCATCGACATTTTCTGTTCCTAAATCTTCTTTCTTCACACCACCATGCATTTTAAGTGCTTTTGTTGTTGCAACCAGAACAACTGCATCAGGTTCAAGGCCAGATTTTCTACATTTAATATTAAAAAATTTTTCTGCGCCCAAGTCTGCACCAAATCCAGCTTCAGTAACTACATAATCTGCAAGCTTTAATGCAGTTTTTGTTGAGACAACTGAATTACAACCATGAGCTATGTTTGCAAATGGACCTCCATGCATAAAGGCTGGGTTATTTTCTAAGGTTTGGACCAAGTTTGGTTGAAAAGCATCTTTAAGCAATGCAGTAACTGCGCCATCTGCATTGAGTTGACTTGCTCTTACTGGTTCATTTGATTTTGTGTAGCCAATAACAATATTACCAATTCTTTTTTGTAGATCCTCAATATCAGAGGCCAAACAGAAAACTGCCATGATTTCTGATGCAACCGTAATATCAAATCCACTTTGTCGCGGTATGCCATTACCCGTTCCACCAAGACCGCATATGATATCTCTTAGAGATCTGTCATTCATATCTACAACTCGTTTCCAAGTTATTCTTCTTGGATCAATATTTAGTTCATTATTCCAGTGAATATGGTTATCAATTAAAGCGGATAGTAGATTATGAGCTGCTCCAATAGCATGGAAATCACCCGTAAAATGAAGATTAATATCAGTCATTGGAATTACCTGAGCATAACCACCCCCAGCTGCGCCACCCTTCATACCAAAACAAGGCCCCAAGCTTGGTTCTCTTAAACAAATCATTGCTCTTTTACCAATGTGACATAATCCATCGACCAGGCCAACACTTGTTGTAGTTTTTCCTTCTCCAGCTGGTGTTGGAGATATTGCTGTAACTAAAATTAATTTTCCATTTTTATTTTTTGAAACAGAATTTATGAAATCAGAATTTAACTTAGCTTTATCATCACCAAATTTAATTAAATTTTTTTTATCGATATCTAGTTTTTTAGCTATTTCATCAATTGATTTTTTATGAGCAGCATTAGCTATCTCTAAGTCACTTGGATAGGCAGTCATAATTCCTCCATGAACCCTAAAATTATCAGTCAGTATACATAAGAGACATTATGATAACTACAAAAATTTTTTTAATTTTTTGCCGCACTAAAGGCATCAATTGCTCTCAATCTTGATTCCTTAAGATCTAATATTTGTTTAGGGTAATTTAGTTGAACTCTGATCTTTTCAGATGGTTCATGAATTTCTTTTTTATCTATATCTTGTAACTCTTTGATATGCTTTTTTATGAAAAGCCCATCTGCATCAAAATTTTTGGATTGAGTTATTGGATTAAAAATCCTAAAGTAAGGTGCGGCATCTGTTCCAGTGGAGCTACTCCATTGCCAACCACCATTATTTGAAGAAAAATCTCCATCAAGGAGATTTTCCATAAAAAAGGATTCTCCTAATCTCCAATCATGTAACATGTTTTTTGTAAAAAACATTGCAACTACCATTCTCAATCTATTATGCATCCATCCTTCTTTAAGAAGTTGTCTCATAGCAGAGTCGATTATTGGAAACCCAGTTTTACCTGCCTTCCATGCCTCAAATTCATTTTTATCAAATCTCCACTTAACATTTTTTGTATAATCTTGAAATGGCAATCCTTTACTTACTTTTGGAAAACAATGCATGATATTTTTATAAAATTCTCTCCAAATAATCTCATCAATCCACTTTACTATTCCACTTTCACCAGAATCTAATTCAAAATTATTTTTCTTGAGAGCCTCCAATATGCATCTTTTAGATGAAACTATTCCTGATGCCAAATAAGGAGATAATCTGCTTGTTCCATCAATAATTGGATCATTTCTATCTTTAGAATATCTCAACACTTTGGAGTCTAAATAATTGTTTAGAATTGATATTGCGCTTTCTTCTCCTATATTCCATAAAGACATATCGACAGAGTGTGTTTTTTTGAAATCGAAATTAAATTCATCTACATTCGAAGTAATCCCTGAATCATTTTTAGATGTATAGTTAAACTCTATATCCAAGAAGTCAATTTTGAAGTTCTCAATCCATCTTCTTTTAAAAGGAGTAAAGACGGAATAAGGTTTATCTTCTTTTGTCTTGATCGTTCCTGGAGAATAAACAACCTGATCATCGAATGTTTCATGCGCAATATTATTATCATTAAGGATTTTTTGAACCTCTTGATCACGTTTATTCTCATCAGCGCCAAACATATTATTCCAATATACTTTTGATATTGATCTTTCATTAACGACATCTAGAATCTTTGATGGATTATCACTAAATCCATCTGAATCAATAATAGTTAGAGGAACATTAATTTTTTTTAGAGAACTAGATAAATGTTTTAGATTACTAATAATAAATTCAATCTTACAGTTGGCTTCGTTATGAATTTTGATTTGATCTTTTGAGTATATATAAACACAGCTAACTTCATCAGAGGCAACGCAAGCACTCCTCAAGGCAGGATTATCATCCATACGCAAATCATTTCTCAGCCAAACTAAACTCTTCATATGTATTTTTATATATTAGAATTTGAAAACACTATATCAACTTGAAAATTATCTTTTTGATTAAAGATTTTTGCAATTCCGCCAGAGGATTCTACTATGGCAGCACCAGCAACTACATCCCATAAATAGATACCATTTTCCTGATATTGTTCTACTTTTCCAGATGCAACGTAACATGCAGCCATAGCAGCAGATCCCATCATTCTAATTTTTTGCCATTTTTGCATATCATCTATCATCCTATTTAGTGCTTCTTCTGAATAATCTGAATCATGGGGCAGACCCGTTATCAAAATTCCATCTTCTTTGTTAGATATATTTGATGTCGTGATAATTTCATCATTCAGAAATGAATTTTTACTATAAGAATCTCCAACATACATATCATCATTATTAAAATCATATATAACACCAAGAATTGGCTTCATATCCTTTACTAAGCCGATAGAGATACAACATATAGGGATATTTCTGTTGTAGTTAGCTGTGCCATCTAAAGGATCAATAACCCAAAAAGTGTCTCCTAAATCATCATTAGATTTTCCACTTTCTTCAGCTAAAATTGGAAAGGATGAATTCTCAGTAATGATGTTTTTTATTAAACTCTCAGACTCTATATCAGCCTTTAACTTAGTATCTTTTGAATTTGAATTAAGTCTAAGATTATATTCAGATTTGCTATTTAATAACAAATTTCCAGATTCCTTTGCTGCTTTTTTTGCTAAATGTATTTCATTGCTTAAATTTTGCAATTCCATTTAGCCTTTGTAAGAAATCTTATATATAGCATTATACTTGTCATCAGAAATTAGCATTGATCCATCACTCATAATAAATGGTGATACTGGTCTACCCCATGCATTTTCATTCAAAAGCCAGCCAGTTATAAAATCTTCTTGCCTTATGTAATTTCCATTATTATCGAGTTGAACAAAAACTATTTTGTAACCAGATTTACCATTATATTTATTCCAGGAGCCATGCAAGGCAACAAATATACTATTTCTATATTTTTTTGGAAATTTTTCTTTGTCATAAAAAGTAATACCAAGCGGAGCAACATGTGGACCTAATTCAGCTATCGGGTCAACAAACTCCCTTCCAACTTGAGGAATAAGGTGTCCAAACTCTGGATCAATTACATTTTTTGCATGTTTGTATGGGTAACCAAAGAAGCTTCCTTCTTTTTCGATTACATTCAGCTCACAAGATGGACTATTATCTCCAAGCCAGTCTCTTCCATTATCAGAAAAATAGAGTTTTTTTGTAACAGGATGCCAATCAAAACCAACACTATTTCTAACACCATCTGCAACTGTTATTAATTTACCATCACTATATTTATGAATTGCTGCAAATCTTCTGTCGTTTGTTTGGGGTTCAATGCAAATATTACACGGAACACCAACTGGGATATATAGATTTCCATCTGGACCAAAATCTATGTATTTAAAACCATGCCAGGTTTCAGATGGTAAATCATTCATATAAATAAACTTTTCAGGAATTAAATCTGATTCAGAATCTAGCCATTCATCAATATCATTAATAAACCATACGGTGTCGATTTCTGCAAAATATATATTACCTTCAAAGAAGGAAACACCTGTAGGATTCTGAAGATTTTCTGCCAATATCTTTCTTCTGTCAGGAATACCGTCTTTATTATCATCGATAAGAGCAATTATTTTGTCTCCTTTTTTCGATCCTACAATTACATGACCGTTTTTAGTTTCTGTGATTTGTCTTGGCGAATCAAGATTATCTGCAAATATTTGAATCTCAAAACCATCTGGGACTTTTAATTGACTTATATTTTCTGCTTTTAATAAGTATGAAAAAGTTAAAATAAATGCAAGTAATGTGCTTTTAATAATCATAATTGTTATACCTTTTAAATTACATATAATATGATACTGATATTATAAATTAAGTTTATGCCAGATAGCTTAGCACTTTCAATCTTACTATTAGCTTTTTTAGCTTCCGTAACTTTTAATGGGTTCTTTAGAACCATTGCGAAGAATAGTAATATTTTAATTGATATTCCAGATAAAAGTAGAAAATTTCATTTTAGAGCTACTCCTTTGACAGGCGGATTTGGAATTTTTTTTGGAATTATAATTTCAGGAATTCTTTTAACTGGTCTATCAGGCGCAAATTATTCACTTGATTTAAGTAACAAGGGATTTTTTGAAGACACTGAATTAAGCAAAAGATCAATTTCTAAAAATTTCGTGGTTGGCAATGAAGACTATGAGTTATTACTAAATAGAAAAAACGATAATGAAATATTGGTAAAAATTGATTCTGAATTGAATTCAAATACTGTTGAAATTGTAGCTTTATCAAAAAATAAATTTAAGGCAATTCTTCCTAGTGGACAAGAAAAGCTATATATTGTTGACTCTGGTGATGTCATCGAATTATCAAAATCAAATGAAGCAATTGAAGTTTTTTCACCGCTGAGTACAGATAAGATAAATCTTAATAACTTTTCTATATCCCTTTACCTATGTGCTCTTTTCATTATGATTTTTATGTTTTTCGATGACTTTATGAGTATTAAGGCATCATATAGAATTATTTTTCAATGCTTAATTGTAGTTTTGATGATAATCATGAGTGGAGAGTATCTTGTTCAAGTTGGTGATCTTTTTGGCTTTGGTGAAATCAACTTAGGGCTTCTATCAATTCCTTTTACAATTTTTTGTGTTGTTGGTTTGATGAATGCCTTTAATATGATCGATGGTCTAAATGGAATATGTGCATCTCTTGCTCTAGTTCCAATAATGTATGTTACATTTCTTGGAAATTTTTCATATGGCCTATTAGTTCCAATAGGTGCAATACTTGGTTTTCTAGCCTATAACCTTGGTTTGCTTGGTAAAAAAAGAAGAGTATTTCTTGGAGATAGTGGATCTAATATGCTTGGGTTCGCTGTTGGGTTTATTTGCATTGAATATAGTCAAAATATTAATCATGATAGCTATATTAATCCTGTAACGGCATTATGGTTAGTGGCATTGCCTCTTATAGATTGCATAGCTGTAATGCTTTCTAGAAGCTTAAAGGGAATAATGCCTTTTAGCCCTGGAAGAGATCATTTACATCATCGTTTATTAGATTTTGGAATAAAGCCAAAAAGAATTCTTTTAATATTAATACTAAGTTCTTTGATTTTAGCTTTAATTGGTTTTTTATTAGAGACAAATTTTCCAGAGAGAGATTACATATCTTTTTACGCATTCGTAATCCTTTCTTTAACATATTATTTTACAACCAGGAAAGATCAAGTACATGTTTAATTTTTTTAAAAAACAGAATCAAAATGTCGCTAAAAACGAGCCGTCATTTGAAATAGAGCTTACTGCCGCAGTTTTAGCATACGAAATAGCTAGATCTGACGGTGATATTGATAAGGATGAGTTATCTGTATTAATGGAAGAAATTGAGAAAATTGCTACAAAAGTTGGCAAAGAAAGACTTGAAATTTTAAAAATAGTAGAAAATTATAGTAAAGATAGTGTCTCATTTTACGAATTTATAGAAGATATAAATAAAAATTATTCTAAAGAGGAAAAATTGTCTCTTTTAAAGTTTTTGTGGAAAACAGCCTATGCAGATGGAAGGTTAGATGTAGATGAAGAGCGAATAGTAAGAAGAGTAGCTGATTTAATTATGATTAAAGATGTTGAAGTTTTAAAATTGAAAGACTTATCAAAAAGGAATGATTAGTTATAGTCAATTACACTTGCATTATTAATTATAAAATCTTCTGATGTTTTTCTATCGCATTTTCCAGGATAGTTTTTTATGTTTTCTTCGTACATATCATTGCCTACGTAAATAAACATCTGATACAAAACAACACATTTTTCAACTTCATCTAGTCTAGAATCTTCGAAAACCTGTTTTGATAACTTTGAAAGAGTTAAATTATCTGATGACATTTTAAGATTCTTTTTCTTGTCTATTACCATATATCTTGATTCATTATTTTCATTAAAACTATAAGTTTCCCACTTCACATTATTTGATGAATATCCAGGTTCTCCATATTTGGCAAAATTGCTCCAAAATTTCATAATATTTCTAGATGTGTAAAAACGTGAAATACCACTAGGATACATAAAATTAGATACAGGCGGGCCTCCAACTAACTTGGTGCTTCCTGTTAACAAAGGTATTTCTAGTGCATGGCCAGCTCCAAAAAGTTGCTTAAAGTCTGCTATTAAAAACTTTCTTCTGTCATCCCAGTCGATTCTGTATGAGTAAAGTTGCGAGTTCCCAGCTTTCAATAAAGAGTTAAGTGGTTCATTTACCCCTCTTATCTTCCACGCGTTACTTCTATAATAATTAAAAGCCTCAAAAGCATCATCATCATTTAAAATAACCTTTGGTAGGCCAAATATTGATCCTAATACAGAATAATCAACAGTTACAAAATATTCTGAAAATGCTAACCATATTTTAACTTCATCACGAGTTGAACCAGCAATCGTTGGCACATTATTGATATGCTCTTCTTTTGATAGTGATTCTTTTAAGCCTATTTTTGGTATTACTATTCCGTCATTAGATAATAATGGTAACTCTTCAAAGTTTTCTCTTTCAGCATAAAATTGAAAGAACTCTTTTCCAGAAAGACTATATAGGATTTTCCTTATTTCTTCCAGAGTATGTTGATCTTGTAAATTTTTTTCAGATTTATCTTTTATGATTTTATTTACAACTTCCCAAGATGCATAGTTTGATGTCGGGGATTGCTCTTTTTGTCTATAGGCATCTTCAAGTGAAATTGATTCAGTATATCCTGACATCGATATCGCTTTATGAAACAATCCTTTTGCTTTACTAGAAACAAGTAAAGATAAAACATTATGCCCACCGGCAGACTCACCAAAGATTGTAATATTATTCGAATCGCCGCCAAAAGAATTAATATTTTCATTTACCCATTCAAGGGCGGCGATAATATCTAATGTTCCAAAATTGGATGTTCTATCAATACCGTTTTGCAAATTTTGAATTGAAGGGTGTGTAAACCATCCCAATGGTCCTAGTCTATAATTTATAGTGACTACTATTACATTATGCTTTCTTACAAAATTCGAAAAATCGTATAAGTCTTTCAAACCAGATGTATTCCCACCACCATGAATCCAAAACATTACTGGGAGTAATTTTTTAGAGTTTTTTGTTGGAGCATATATATCAAGATATAGACAATCCTCAGTCCCTGAAATTAGATCATCAGAAAATTGAGAAGAGCCTCCAAGGATTGATGTTCTTTGGATACAAAAATTATTGTCTTTTGGTTGAATCAAGTTTGAATTTTGATTTATCTTCCTTGGTGCTTTCCATCTCATATCACCAATCGGAGGTTCTGCATATGGAATATCATTCCAAATTATTACATTATTTTTTTTATGGCCCTCTGTTATGCCAGAAAGTGTAATAATTTTTAGATTCTCAGCATTGACTGATACAAGAAATAATAAAAGCAATAGCGAATAAAAACTCTTCATTTTGATAGATTTTAAATATTTAAATAAATTATAAGGTTATATATTATATACAATCTCGGGATGTAGCGCAGTCTGGTAGCGCACTACACTGGGGGTGTAGTGGTCGTCGGTTCAAATCCGGCCATCCCGACCATTCTTTGGTGCTAACAACTTTTATGTTTTTTAAAAAAACATAGTTAAAAAATGTAATTTATAAAAAAACTTCCTAAAATTGCCTAAAAAAGTATTCATATGTAATAAAAACACGTATATAATTGGCAATCTTAAAACAATTAAAGTATTATTGTTTTAACAAAGCCTATTATAGAACAGAGGAGTTAAATTATGGCTAAATTTATTAAATCAAAGTTTAAAGTTTTATGGGGAACTATATTTGCGTTTTTCTATGGTTTCTTCGCTAATGATATTGTTGCGCAAGAATCAGACTCAGCTAATGAAGAAGTTGAAGAAAAGTCTGCTGATGGAAAACAATTAAGCCCTGGTGCAATTGCTGCTGCTGTTGCTGCTGCTGCTGCTTTAGTAGCTGCGGATGATGGAGATGGTGGTTCAACTCCAGCTCCAGCGCCAACACCGGCTCCGACTCCAGCGCCAACTCCAGCGCCTACACCGGCTCCGACTCCAGCGCCTACACCGGCTCCGACTCCAGCGCCGACTACAACTACAAGTACTACTGAACCATCTTCAACTACAACGACTACGTCACCTAGTACAACGACAACAACTACTAGTACTACGACAACTACAACGTCGTCTACAACAGGTACTTAATCGTTAATTAGATTTAGTTTAAAGCGGCTTCTAGCCGCTTTTTTTTAATTTAAATAATTCAACCAATTTTCTTCAATTTCAGCTCGACTAGAACCGTAGAAAGAATCAATCAATCTGTTATTTAATTCAAGTTTTTGACCTCCATCACGCGTCATTGTTCTAAACTTAAAACCATTAACTTCCTTGCTATAATCTTTAGAAAAGATATTTAATGGGAAATTGAAATAAAAACCTTTATCAAAACTTCCTTCTCCAAATTCTTCAGCAGATACATTAGTTCTTGAAAAGAAAAAACCAGCTCTCCAGCCTGAGGGCATACGTCTAGATAAATCTAATGTATATCCGCTATCTTTGGCGAGATATTTTCCATAACTCCATTTAGCAAGAATATTTGTTCTAGGCTCATAGTATGCAATGTTAAAATGCCTAGTGGAGGTTTTATAATCCAAGAACTCAAATTTTTGATCATAATTTCTTTTTTTAATTTTGTTAATCTCAATGCCAAACGCAAAATTCGAGTTAAATGGTTTGTATAAAACTTCAGATGCCAATCCTCCATACATTGGCTCTAACAAACCAAATGATAATTTTGAATAAATATTTTTAATTGGTGACCAAATCCTTTCAACTTGCATATTTGCAACATAAAAATCATCTGAAGATTGTTGTAAATAATCAACGATTTCAGTTCTGACTAACTCCAATTGAGATGAAGGACGCGAGATCTTCTCGTCAAAATTATCTTCTAGATTTCTTCCAACAGAAGAGTAAAAAACATACTCTCTATTAAACTGTATTTCTGTATCAAGCTTAATTCCTATTCCAGAATATAAGAATCTTTCAGGTGATCCAATATGGGTTCTTATATCTGGAGATATGTTGTTTATAAATATTGGGAAATTAACTCTAGGTTTAAATTCATGATTCTCATATTTTTTAGGATCTATATCTTTAACAAGAGTATTTCTTTTTACAAGAATATTTGGATATCTTGTCTTTAAATTAAGATCAGATGATCGAAAAGTAATGCTATTTAATTGAGATCCTCTTGTAATGTGACCAACTGAAATTTTTTTAGGCTCTATTCCATTAAGTTTAGCAATCTCATTTGTAATGTAAGCAGATCTTGAGGCATAAATAATTGGATTAAAATGCTCCTCAGAATCTATAGTGATTTCAATTTCATCATCTGAAAAATTTGCAGTTTGAAGGAAAAGTTTATTTGCATTTAAGTTTTCAAGTACATCGAGATAAAATTCATTTTTCTTATCTAATTGATATTCTGTATTTTTAATATTAGGTTGAAATTTATTTTTTTTACGTAATGATTTCGATGAAGAAAACCCAAAAGAAAGACTAAGATTAAATGTATTACCATTTATATATGAAAAATCAATATTACCAAAATTTTTATAGCTATAGCTTAAGCCAATATTATAATTAGACTCATCTCTTCTCTCTTCAAAAGAATCATTTGATAATCCCTCTCCACAACATCCAAATTTAAAATAGTCAAATGGATCAGTTTCAATTTTAAAATTTAAATTATTTATATAAGGGACTTTAATTTCAAGACCAGCGAATAAAGCTGAGTCTCCTCTAAACCATAAGTCATAACTAAGGTTTCCTCCAGAGCTATAATTATCTGACTGCGATAATCTTTTTTCAAATGATTCTTTGAAAACAGTCATGGGATTATTTATGGAATTTTTTCCTACAAATTTACCCCAACCTATGCCAGAGGTAAATTTTAAATTATTAAAAGAATAAGTCGTTGCAATATATTCTTTAGTAAATTGTCCTGTGCCAGCAAAATCATCAAGACCAACTGCGAATTTTGGCAAAAATATTGATTTTGGTTTATACGAAAATTTTACGTTAAATCCTTTATCTAGATATAGTCCTTTTGCACCACCCCATAAAAGATCATCAGGTCTATAATAAAAATAACTTGCTTCAAGCCAGTCAAAAGGTGATACCGTAATTGTTCCAAGTTTTTTGTAACTATTTCTTGTAAAAGTAAAATATATTGATTGTTCTTCCTTGGATTCAGCGGAGGGAAGATTTATAAGTCCGGTTTGACCGAGAGAATTAAATGAAGAAGTATTTGCATAAAACGATATAAATATAGTGCATATAGTTAAATATATATATCTATGCTTAATCATTTAAAGAAACAAATATCATGCAACTACTTCAAAAACTCTAATCGTTTATTGAATTAAGAGATGCTACCGATAATGCTAAACTACTAAATATAGGTGCTATTGTTGCGTAATAATTAAGACCTTCTATTTTACCTATATCTCTTGGGACATATATCACCGACCCTGGATAAATATCATAATCTTGAGATATGAATTTCTTGAATCCATTTGTATGAACTTTTTGGGTTTCACCATTTGGTGAAACTACAAATATTGATTCTTGAGATGAAAACTTAGTAAATCCACCTGATTTATCTATATAATCAAGCACATTATTTTTGTTATCAAAAAATATAGCTCCAGGGTTTCCAATTTCACCAAAAATATATACATTTGAGTCATAAGATGGGACATGAATTTGATCTTTATCACGAAGGAAAATATTTTTATCTAGATTTTCATCAAGATTAACTAAATCAAACTCAGCTACAATCCTCCCAACTGGAACATGAGCTTTTATCTCAGACAAAATATAATTCAGACCCTCGCCTGAGCCTCCGCCTTGAAGTTGAGGATTTGTTGCAATAAAAGTTATTAAATTTTGATATGATTTTTCAATAAACATAGCCTCTAATTCTTTTGTGCTTTCTCTTAGAAGACTTGATGCAAAAGGATAAGCTGAATCATTATATCCACCTGCTCTAGCAATTATGTCTGATAGTCTGTCAGAGGAAGAAATAGAATATTTTCCTGGATAATTCACATTGCCAGAAATTGTTACAACACCTATATCTTCTTTAAGCGCGTATATAGAATCTAGGTTTTGAAGCTTATAATTTTGATATTGCTCCATATTTATATCCATTGACTCAAAGCTATTTTTACTAAAGCGGACAAGTCTAAGTTGCTCATCAAGAGCCTCAATTTTTAATCCACCCGCAAAATTAATTAGATCTTGGATTGTTTCTCCATTTTTCATTTCAAAGACAGCGGTTTTATTAAATCCATACCCAGCTCTAACAAGATTCTTAACAGACTCTACATGAATTGAGTCTCCTGACATTAAAAACGGTATATTTTCAATATCGCCAAAAATTAGTGCTTGATATAAATCAACACTTTGGTTAGGTTTATTTTTTCTTTTAATTAAAATTTTGCGTAGACTGCCATCTTCATTTGGACCACCCGCGACATTTAATGCTTGGAGAATATTTGAATTACCACTAAGAGTATATATTCCAGGAAATTCAACATTTCCTGTAACAAGAACATTTATATCTCTTATTTTGGATAGTGTAACAACCACATCAAGACCAATAAAAGAATCAGAGTACTTACTTTCTATTAGTTTAGTAGCTTGTTCGAAATTTTGGCCACCTATCATTAAGCTTCCTATATCTTCAAGAATGATGGTTCCATCTCTTTGAACTTCTGTGATGTATTTTTTTTGACCTATATTTTCAGTTGCTCCATAAAACTGAAGTTGTAAAACATCGCCAAAATCAACAATATAATTATCACCAAAATTAGGTTCACTTAAAGGCATAAAAGATGATTGCATTGTGTTAAACATTCTTAAGCCATATCTTTCAGATTCACTTTCGAGACTTTGTATTTTTTTAAATTTTTCCCACTCTTTGATAGTATTTAATTTTGACAATTTTGTTGAAGGTCTTCTTTGTATAATCTCTTCCTCATTTGCATTATTGTCTATTTCACTCAAAACATCTTCACGTACTTCATCAGGCAAACTATTTAAAAAATCTTCGTCAATGTTGCCAATATTTTGGCTAGATTGTGCTGAAATATGAGCACTTGTTACAAATATAGTAACTAAAAAGTATCTTATAAAAATCTTCATTTTAATTTTTCTATTTTTCTTATGGTCCGATTATATCAGTTTAATTGGTTTTTTAATGAACTGGATGCTCTAAAAACAACCTTTTTAAAAGGCTTTATTTTATAAATCAGTCCTGTCTTTGGATTTCTTCCTATCCTTTCCGTAGTTCTTTTAAAAAAAAAGGTACCAAAGTTATGAATTTTCACATCTTTATTATCTAAATTATTTTTTATTATATTTATAAAGCTGTTAACTAAAATTTCAGAATCTTTTTGAGCCAGATTAATATTTCTTGATAATATTTTAGATATATTTTTTTTAGTAAGATTCATTGTTTTAAACCAGGAATATTTACACCAGATATACTGATTGACTGATTAATAATTTTATCCATAATAATATTCACATCGATTTCGGTAAGTGTTTTTTCTGTTGACTGAAAAGTAAACCTAAAACCAATTTTTATATCTCCATTAGATGGATTGTCAAAGAAATCAAAAATGAAAATATCTTTTAAGTTTTTATCAGAAAATTTTAAAAATAAATTCTGCAAATCCTCTACATTCTTATATTTATCAAGAGAAAATGATAAATCCCTTACGATCTTTGGAAATTCCGATATTGGGCTATACTTTACAAAAACTTTATCTTCAATTGATAGATCATCATTCATATTTAAATCTGTGATAAGTTCATTAAGATTAATCTCAAAATAAACAATTTGATTCTTTATTTTTGTATCTAGATTTTGCCTAGATATTTGTTCAATTTCAATCTCATCTAAGGAGAACAATTTACTAAAAAGAGTTTTAAAGTAAGTTGTATCAATTTTTTTAGAAAAATCGATGTAGTTTTTACCTACTCTTCCACTTCCAATCACTCCAAGCATTTTTTTTGAATCAATATTGTGTTCATTTTGGGAATAAACTTCTGAAAATTCAAACAGCTTTATAGATTCATTTTGACGTCTCTCATTATATAAAAGATTATTTATTAAAGATTTTTTTAAATTTGTTCTTAAGTATTTTTTATTCGTATCAAGGGGGTTATCAAGAATGATTGATTCTGAAGATTTATCACTTACAAATGGATTATTAATTACTTCAAAGAATCCCTCTTCGACTAAAAAACTTCTTATCTTACTTTCATGATTGATATTATTAAATTTCTTCTTTTTAATCTTGATCTTTTTTCGATTAATATTGTCATAGCCTATTACTCGCGCAATTTCTTCTGCAATATCATTAATTGAACTAATATCGCTTCGATGTGAAGGAGCAGTTATAAAATCATCATCAATTTTAAATCCTAATTTTATGAGATAATTAATACAATCATTTTTACTAATATCTTGACCAATTATTTTGTTTATTATTTCTTTATTAAATTCAATTTTAATACTTTTGTAAGTTTGAATATCCTGTATGTCCCATTCAATATTAATTATATTTGAATGTTCTGAAAGTATTTGAATAAATCTTCTTAACGCCAATTCATGGCCTAATGGATCAACTCCTCTTTCAAACTTATATGCCGCATCAGAATTAAGATCATACTTTACAGACTTACCAATGATACTTTCAGGATTAAAATATGCGCATTCTACAATAACAGATCGAGTTTTTTCAGAGCACGCAGTAGATTTACCTCCCATGATTCCAGCTAAATTAATTATTTCTCCATTTTTTTTGAAAACTAAATTTTTACCACTAAGTTGAATATTTTTATCCATCAAAGTCTCAAATTTTTCTTCACCATCGATATATTCTAAAGTTAAGGTGTTTCCAATCTTTTGAGCATCATAACAGTGAGTTGGTTGACCAGTCTCATATGAGATATAGTTTGATATGTCAGTAAATAGATTGTTTTTATTAATTTTTAGATCTTTAAAATAATTATCCAAATCTCCAGAGTAAGGTAATATTTTTGAATCTATGTCAACTTTTAAAAAACTAATAAATGGACAATCATTTTTTGCATTATTTTCGAAATTAATAGTTAAATCTTTTATATCACCATCATATTTATCTTTATTAAGATCTATGTCATAGAAAACTGATAAATCTCTTAAGACTCCGTTTAAAGATAGGCAGTCTCCTCTATTAGGAGTTATTTCTATATCGTATATCTGATTTTCTATTTCGTGCTCATGACCTAGTTGAAATAACTTATCAGATATTTCTTCTTTGCTTGGTTTGGAAAAAATATGTTTTACTAAATGTTTATATGATATTTTCATTTAAATTGTGATAGGAAATCTAAATTAGACTTATAAAAATCTCTAATGTCATTTACACCAAATTTAAGCATTGCAATTCTCTCAACGCCTATTCCAAAAGCAAGTCCACTATATTGATTACAATCTACTTTACAATTTTTAAGCACAACAGGATTTACTATTCCGCACCCAAGAATTTCAAGCCATTTATTATCTTCAGAAAGTATGTCTACTTCAGCTGATGGTTCAGTAAATGGAAAGTATGATGGCCTAAATCTTAATTTAACTCTTTTGCCAAAAAGATCATAAATAACTTCATAAATTAAATCTTTTAGATTTGCGAAGCTCACGTTCTCATTGACATATATGCCTTCAATTTGATGAAACATTGGCAAATGAGTTGAATCATCATCTTTGCGATATACTTTTCCACCTGAAATAAATGCAAATGGTGGTTTTTTATCTAACATGCCTCTTATTTGAACTGGGGAAGTATGAGTTCTTAACAAATAAGATTTTTTGTTAACATAAAAAGTATCATGCATTTGTCTAGCAGGATGTGTTTCCTTTATGTTTAACATGTCAAAATTAAATTTTTCAGTCTCTATTTCAGGTCCCTCAATAACCTCAAATCCAAATTTTTTAAGAATATTCATAATATATTCTTTTGTAAAATTTATTGGGTGTTGAGCACCAATACTTTTTTCAATTTTTGGAGTATTTTTATCGTTAGATGGCGGCATTTTATTGCCTAACTACTTTGTAGCTGTTTCTGCAACCTTTTTAAAAGTTGAGTTATCTGAAATGGCTATTTCAGAAAGAATTTTTCTATCTAATATAATATCTTTTGATTTCAGAGAATTAATTAGCCTAGAATATGGTATGCCTAATTCTTTTGAAGCGGCATTAATTCTAGCTATCCATAAAGACCTAAAATTTCTTTTTTTGTTTTTTCTATCTCTAAAAGCATATTGAAGCGCCTTAATATTTGATTGTTTAGCTGTTTTATAAAGTCTGCTTCTTGCCCCATAGTGACCTTTAGTAGAATTTAATATTTTTTTATGTCTTTTTTTAGCTATATTTGATTTAGTTACTCTTGCCATAATTATTTTATAAGTTTAGATGCCATTTTTAATACAACACCATTAAGTTTATTAAGGCCTCTATTATGTCTTTTACGTTTAGTAGACTGTTTAGTAAGAATATGATTCCTATTAGCGCCTCTGCTCTTTACAGAAGTACCAGTTTTTTTGAAGCGTTTAGAAGCTCCTGAATGTGTTTTAAGTTTATATCCCATTTTAATTTAATTCTTTTTCTTTAGAGGAGAAAGAACCATTAATAATTGTCTACCTTCTAATGATGGTTCCTGATCTACCTGAGCTATATCTGTTAACTCATCCCTAAGTTTTTTTAACAAATTTAAGCCCATGTCACTATTTAAAATTTCCCTACCTCTAAATCGGACGCTTATTTTAGTCTTATCTCCTCCAAGAATAAAGCTTTTAATCTTTTTTAATTTTATATTATAGTCCCCTACATCTGTGGATGGTCTAAATTTTATTTCTTTTGTAGTATTTCTTTTAACTTTAACTCTTGATGAAGAACTATTTTTTTTCTTATCAAATAAATGTTTACCATAATCAAGAAGCTTACAAACAACTGGATTTACATCTGCTTTTGAAACTTGAACTAAGTCTAAAGAAGATTCCTGAGCTGATTGAATTGCCTTATTAAAAGGCACTAATCCAATATTTTCACCTTTTGCGTTAATAAGTATTACCTCATCAGCGGTGATCATTTCATTTATAGGAGTTTTTTGTTTTTTTGAAATAGCTATATGCGATACCTTTTTATTTATATTGAAAAGAAATTCATTAATTAAAAAGCTCTAGACTTGTAAGATGTATATTTACGACCATATTTTGAAAGAATTTTAAACTAATTAATAAATTACGCAAATTTTTATGGTTGAATATTGTATTTTGTCCATACATTTTCTTCGATCTCATAAATATCTCTCTTATTTATCCTAGATTTGTGACCATGCCAAAATTCAAAGTAATATGGTGTAAATGAAAAACCTCCCCAATATTCTGGACATTTAGTTAAATCATCTGATTCTAGTGATTTTTCATAATTTTTAATTACTTCGTCATATGAGTCTATTGGCTCTGATTGTCTTGAAGAAATTGCGAGTGCGTTTTTATCTGAAGATCTTTGTTTAAAATAACTATCATTAAATTCAGATGAAGTTTGTTGGATTTTAGCCTTCATTCTTATTTGTGTGTTTATACTATTCCAATAAAATAGTGCTGTTATTTGAGAATGATTACGAAATTGAATTGATTTTGGAGAATTATAATTACTAAAAAAAATGAATTGGTCTCCTTTGATTAATTTTAAATTAACAAATCTTGAGTGGACTTCATCAGTACGTTTGCAAAAAGAAGATATTGATATCGCTTCAATTGTTTGTTGATCAGCCTCGATGGCCTCTGCATATTTCTCCTCAAACAACTTGTAAGGTATCTCGTTGCTTATATTTTCAAAAATTATCATATCGAATTATAGTTAAATATATTTTAAGTAAGGTTTACTAATAAGGTCAAAGTAGAGTTCAGTTTTTAACTCCAAAATAATCAAGCACTGTTTTATTAATATTTGAAACATGAGAATTGGGTTCTGGTCTGTACTTTGAAATTCCATTTGAAAAATATGTAAATCCCTTGCTATGGTGTTCACCATTTTTTACTGCTACAAATACGACCTGATCATATAATGGAATCTTAATTCCATCTATGTTTATAGTAGTTTCCTCAAATACTTCAAACGGGTATGTAAGAACAACAAATATATCCTTACCTCTGTTATCAATTTCTTCAAATAATTTTCTTTCTGAATCTACTAATATCCTTGAGAGTTTCTCTTTTGCAGCTATTGCCTCATCAGAAGACTCAAAAGAGATTAAAAAGTCTCTTGTCATTCTAGGCGATACTTCTGAATAATGTATGCCGATAAGGTCTAAAAATGCTTTATGGTCTTTCAATCTATAATAAAATTTTAAGTGTGTATATGGTTTTTGAGAAAGTCCGGTGGCAATTATAATCTCTGTGTCTTGAACACTGATAAGTTCTCCAATTAACTTGTCATATACGACTAACATCTCGAGCATAGGATCTTCGTTTTTATCAATATACCAAGTCGGATTTTTTAATTCTTTTAAATTTACGTACGGAGAATTAAAAAAATAATGATGCTGTATATGCGCACCTGCATTTAAAAAAAGAGTTGAAAAATTTGGTTTCTTCTTTTTGAATAATGTCTTGTGAATTTCATATAAAAACATATCCAAAAATAATGCTTTTCTCCATGGCTTACCTAAGGCTTGAAATGCATATTTAATCATAAAAAATATTTTCTTGGATCAACCATTATAAAAAAAGCAAAAATCAAGCTCAAAATAGTTTTGAAAGTTAATCTAGATTGAGAGTTATCATTTACAGACTGAGCAATAGCTTCAGAAATGATTTTGCTCAAAAAAGATTTATCCGATTTAGTTTGTGTCCAAGGGTCAGGAATAAAATATGAAGGGTTTTTTAGTCTATTTGCTGCATTCATTGGACTTATTGCTCCAACATTAAAACCGGCTTTTTCAACTTTTTCAAAAAACTGTTCTTCTTTTGAATTAACAAAATCTCCAAGCCTAAATACATTATGTTCTTCATATTCTTTTCCAGTATGAACAGACACCCATTGGATCCATGGCTCTAAATTATCATACTCAGATTCTGCCTTTGTAGTAATCAGTCCAGATTTTAATACATGATTCATTGCTGGTAAGGAAATACCACGATCGATGTAGTATTTTACTACATCAAAATTTATTTCATTGAGCTCTAAAAGTATTAACTTCATTTAAGTGATTCCAAAGTTTAGTTATTATACATTTAAATTTTTTAAAGATTTAAGTATCTTTATTGACTTCATATGTATATAAATCTAAAACAATATTTTCATCATACTCGTTTTCAACTTTAAGTCGGCTATTCATGCCCATAGTTAACCTTGATTCATGGGGTAGCATAATCATTTTTTCAATTTTATCAGCAAGATCTAAATGATCTTTGACCTTACACAAGTAACCGGATTTTGAATCATCTATTATTTCCCTACAGCCTGGAACATCTGAAGCTATTAATGGTCTACCCACAGCAGCTGCTTCCAATAGAGCTCTTGAAGTACCTTCTCTATATGATGGCAATACTATACAAGTTGCTTTATTTAAAAAAAATAAAGTATCGTTTGTTTCACCAAGATATTTTATTACTTTTTCTTTTTTCCATCCCTCAAGCTCATTTTGCTTTATTGCAGATCTATTTTCTGAGCCCATAGGTCCTAATACCTGAAAATCAACATCTGGGAATTTTCTTTTGATAATTCTTGCAGCATCAACAAATTCTCTTATGCCTTTATCTTTAATTAATCTTCCTACGAATAAAAATTTAAGGTTCTTTTCATTCGGAAAATCACTTTGTTTGAACTTTTCTAAATCTATTCCTGATCCAGGAGTTATAGCGCATGATGAAGGCTCCACTATTTTATTATCTATAAAAATCTTCAAATCATCCTTATTTTGGAAAAAATTTATTTGAGATGATTTAAGCGCAATTTTATATAGTCTTTTAACGATTTTTGTAAGCCAAGTGTTTGTTATAAATGATGTCCCTAGACCAGTTATCATCGATATTGAATTTACATTAGTTAATCTAGCTGCAATTGATCCATAAATTACTGGTTTAATCGTAAATAGAAGAATATTGCTAGGTTTAAAAATGAGAAAAGTTTTTATGTAATGAAATAAGGTAATTAAATCAATTAATGGATTTATGCCTTTTCTCGATATAAATAAATTTTTAATGACGTCTACTTCTTTTTTTATTTCAAGTTCATAACCATCAAATTGAGTAAAAACAATTATCTTAAAGCCTTCTTTTTTGAGTCTTTTAATTAGATTCATTCTAAAATTAAAGATTGTCCAAGCATAATTGGAAGAAATTAATATAACTTTATCTTTATTCATATAAGTAACATTTAGTTATATTCATTTTAAAATTGAAGTTATAAGCTATATCCTAAGTTTTTAAATTTTGAATGTACCAACCTATTGCATCATTAATACCTTTTTCTATATCGTGCGTAGGTGAATAATTTAGTTTATTAACACTTTTTGATATATTGGCCTTAGAATGCCTAATATCACCTGCTCTAAAATCTTTATAAGAGGGCTCTCCGGATATATTTATATTATTTTTAATCAATGCTTTCTTAAGAAGAAAAAATAATTCTGTAAGAGATGTTTGATTGCCGCAAGCAACATTGTAAACATCATCTTTTGCATTACTATCAGCAATAGCAGAAAGTATGTTCATTTGAACAACATTTTCTACAAAACAGAAATCTCGACTGGTTTCACCATCACCATAAATTTCGACTTCTTCATTTTTAATAAGAAGTTTTATCCATTTTGGAATTACTGCTGCATAAGGCCCTTTAGGGTCTTGACGTGGTCCAAATACATTGAAGTATCTTAAACCAATAGACTTAAAGTCATATGTTCTTGAAAAAACTCTAGCATATATTTCATTTACATATTTCGTAGCCGCATACGGTGAGAGAGGCTCACCTATATTCTCCTCTGTTTTAGGCAAATCAGGATGATTGCCATATACAGAACTGCTGGAGGCATAAGTAAAACTTTTGACATTAGCTAATCTTGAAGCTTCTAAAATATTTAGAAAACCAGTTATATTTGAGGAATTCGTATCTAGGGGTTGTTTAATGGAACGGGGAACAGATCCCAAGGCGGCCTGATGTGATACAAAATCAATATCCTTTACAACGTTTAGGCAATCATCATAGTTACAAATGTCGCCATTATAAAAATTAAAATTATTCCATTCTTTTGAGGAAACATTTTTTTGGACTTCCTTTAGGTTGCGATCATGTCCAGTAGAAAAATTATCTATTCCAACAACTTGTTGATTTAATTTAAGAAGATTTTCTAAAATATTTGATCCTATAAAACCGGCTACTCCTGTTATTAACCATTTTTTTGAGTTATTTTTTAAAGATTCTTGAAGATCTTTATAGCTTGATAAAGATTTATTCACAGCCTAATCACCGAATCATTCCTATCGAGCACATATTTTAAATCATAAATAATATTGTTATTCTTTAAGAATTTACTAATTCCATCAAAACCTAGTTCTTTAAAAGAATTATGTCCAACAGCTATAATTGCTGCATCATAGTGATTTTCGTGAGGCTTATCAATAAGCTTTAAATTATAAATTTTAGCTGCATCATTCTGATTTACTAATGGATCAAAAACATCAACGTCTATCGATTGACTATTAAGCTCATTATAGATATCTATAATTTTGGTATTTCTTATATCAGGACAGTTTTCTTTAAAAGTAAATCCAAGAATTAAAACTTTTGCTTTTTTTATATCAATGTTGCGATTGTTTAAATTCTTAATTAAGTTTTTAGCAACATAAATACTCATATTGTCATTAATTTTTCTTCCAGAAAGAATCATTTCAGGCGTATATCCTTTTGCTTGTGCTTGATGGGTCAAATAATAAGGGTCAACGCCAATACAATGACCGCCAACTAACCCAGGACGAAATGAGAGAAAATTCCATTTTGAACCTGCTGCTTGTAATACTTCCTCAGTATCTATATCTAATGTATTAAAAATCATTGCAAGTTCATTAATTAGAGCAATGTTGACATCTCTTTGAGTATTTTCTATGACCTTTGCTGCTTCCGCAACAGCTATTGATGTTGCTCTAAATGTACCTGCATCAATAATTGATTTATACAAATTGTCAATAAAAACAGAGATTTCTTCTGTTGATCCAGAGGTAACTTTAACAATATCTTTCAGCCGATGTTCTTTATCTCCTGGATTAATTCTTTCAGGGCTGTATCCAACATAAAAATCCTTGTTAAAAATAAGATTGGATCTCTTTTCTAGAATTGGAACACATATCTCTTCGGTAGCTCCAGGGTAAACAGTAGATTCATAGATGACTATGTCATTCTTAGATAAAACTGATCCTACTGTGTTGCTTGCTTCGGTAAGCGGAGATAAATCAGGGGTTTTATCAGTATTAATTGGGGTAGGAACCGTAACAATAAAACAATTACATTCAGACAAAATATTAATATCACATGTTAAATCTAAATGTTTTGCTTGCTCTAATTCACTTTTATTTAATTCTAAAGTTGAATCATTATGATCTTTTAATTCTTCAATACGATCTAAGTTAGTATCAAATCCAACTACATGATATTTTTTAGAAAATTCAACAGCTAAAGGCAGGCCAACATATCCGAGACCTATGACAGCAATTTTTATTTTATTAAGATCATTCACTATCTAGTGTTCCCCTAACCTATTAATAGATCTATTTTGTTTTTACCAATATACCTTATTCTTCCAGCTTTGCTTTTTAAGTAGTTTATAACTTCTAAATAAAAAAGGGTTTCACCATTTTCAGTATTATATGAAAGATCATCAATAACTATTAGTAATCCATCTAAACTATTAAGAAAATTGTCAAATATCTTTATCTTTGCAGTAGCTTTAGGAACCAATATTAAGCGATGAGGACTAAAAAATCCAACATGCCTAATCAAATAGAAGTAGGTAAAAATCCACAATGACCAGTGGCGTGCGCTCAAGAAAAAAACTTCAGAATTACCTCTTTTCATTCTGTTTTCCACACTAATTATCATACTCTTAAAAGATGGGATAAAGGATACTCTCCATGCTTCAGAAAAAAATCTTAATGAGTAACTTTTATTTGATTTTAAAGTTGGCCATGTATTGCAAAGAGTATTATCGATATCAAAGATATAAGTTTTAATCATTAAATTATAAGATTTCCTCCAAAGCCGAAACAAATATTTTCATCATATTTTCGTCACCAAGTGTTACTCTAAGGTAACCCTCTAAGTTTTCTACCTCGTTTCGGTTTCTGATAAAAATATTTTTACTTTTTAAGCTCTCCTCAACAAAATTAGGATTATTAACTTTAAAAAGAACATAATTGCCTTTACCAGCAAGGTATTCAATATTTTGATTATCAAAAAAATTAGTAACAACCTTTCTTCCCCTAGTAATAGACTCTACAAAATCATACATATATTTTGGATTTTTTATTGCCAAGGTACCTGCGATTTGGGCAAAAACGTCCACCTCCTTATTGTCTTTCGACAATGCAATTTTATTTGCTAATTCCTCATTAGAAATGCAGTATCCTAAGCGAACTCCAGCAAGACCAAATGCTTTAGAAAAAGTCCTCAAAATTATTACATTTGATGGAATATTTTTTACAGAAAGTGAATTCTCTCCAAATTCTACATAAGCCTCATCTATTACAAAACATGTTGTTGGAAAAGTTTCAGCTAAATTAAATAAAGTATCTCTTGAATATTCAACACCAGTTGGATTATTTGGGTTAGTAAAAAATACAAGTTTATGCTTATCTTGTTTTAAAAAATTGGTGAAGTGTTCTATGTCTATTTCAAATGGATAAGTTAATTTATAAGGCTTTACATCCGCAGTATATCTTGAGGCAATTGCTTTATAGTTCCCATAAGTTGGTTCAATTGTTACAACTGAATCTGTATCTTCAAGAAATAATCTACAAATTGTTGCAATACCAGCATCAGAACCATTAAAAATAGTTAAACATTTTGGCTTGATATCCAACCATTCACCAATTGCTGATTTAAGTTTAGAGACTTGGAGATCTGGATATATGTTTAATGGTATCTCTGATAACTCTTTGAGAGCTTCTTCTTTTAATTTTGATGGAAAATCATTTGTAGATTCATTCCAATCAAGCTTTAAAACATTTGGTTCATTTTGTTTTGATTGAGATTCTGAGATTTCTAAGTAAGGCTTATATCCATCATAAGTTTTTCGAGGTAGAGGAACTTCATTTACACTCAATATCACTGGTTTTTTACCATTCTCTAGTAATATAAAATCCTTATCTGAACAATAAAAGTTTACGTCATTAAATCTTTTGTTTAAAAGTTTTGAAAATTCATCTGCATTAAAAGATTTTTTAGATAAATATCTTATTTCTATTGAGTCTGTCCCAATAAAATGAATAATTTGATATTCGCTAATTAATTTATCTTTATCAAGCTGTAAAATAAGCATATTTAAATCAGGATGAGTAATAACACGACCTGAAGGAAGTTCAATTTTCTCATTTATCCTACCTAGAATATCTGTAACTACCGTAGTATGTTTTCCACATTTGCATCTTGATTGAGGATCGCTAAGTTTTATTAAATCACCCATTTGATAATTTACAATAGGCATATAAGGGCTTTCAAAAACAGTTAAAATAGCAGAGTTATCACTTTTTGATTTCAAATCACAAGACCTCATGTTTACATGCATTACGCCATATGGACACTCTGATGCCATATGACACTCGGCAGAACCATAGACCATTGCTACAGGTGCACCAAAGACTTTTTCTAGTTTCTTTCGTTGATTAAAACTTATGCCCTCTGCATTAGGATGAACTAATTTTGTTTTCCAATTAAGAGTAACATTTCTTTTATCAACGTAATCCGCAATCCTGAGCAATGCCGATGAAAAACCATGCAAGTATTTTGGTTTAATTAGTTCGTAAGTCCTTAAAAAATCTTCATAATGTTCGTCAGTTATCATATCTGATGCAACAAATTTACAGGTACCGGTTATTTTAGATAAACAAAAATCAAAGAAACGACTTACAAAGGAGAATTTATTTTTTCTGGCTCCGCCAACATAGATATTTTTATCAAAACGATTAATTTTGAATTGATTTAAAAATAAGTAAAAAGATATTTGACTATTTAAAAAAGACTTCGGAGACCTAATAATTTTTAATGAAACACCGGATGATCCAGAAGTATTAGATGATTTCCTCCAAATACCCCTTTTAGTACTCCATGAATTTATATTTCTGTAAAATTTTTTTGTTATTGGATCTTCGATATTTTGTTTGCCATTATTATCAATAAGGCTTATTTTAGAAAATTCTGGATAGCTCAAAGCCTTATTAAAAATTTCATCACGTAAAATATCTTGAACTTTTTTTTGTTCTTCTAAATTATTTTCAATATTTATTCCAGTTATTTTTTCATCCTTCAAACAGGAATTAAATGTCCTACCAACAACTAAAAGAAAATAAAGGTTATATAACTGTGCCAAACTGAAAAACGGGATTAAATTTGAATTATTTATTTTCATACAAAAAATATTTTATATGGCATCGATAAAAAACAATGAATATGTTCATAAATTCCAAAATTAAGTTATAACCAAGATTAATATTAGCTAGAATTATCATGAATTTCGACCAAAAACCTTATATTTTAAAATACGTAAATAGTGTATAAATTGTAAAATCAAGTATTTATTGATAGTAATTTTATTTTCAAGCAATAATGCGCTATATAGATTAAATCCCTTTAAATACTGTTTCAAGCCATCAATTTTTGAAATAGATGATTCATGCATTCTGTAAGAAACAAGGTTTTGATTAATTTTTGTAAACTTTTTTTCTTTCAAAGAGAGATCAATCCAAAGAAACCAATCTTCAATTGCATGGAATGTTTTGTCAGTTCTAAATTGAATATCTTTAGAGTTTTTTACAACACATGATGATAAAACTATTGGATTTATTGCAAGAGTTGCAAAAGAACTTCCAAAAAAAGTTTTAAGTATTCTATAAAAAATTGATATTCTCATTATTCCATATTTATTATTCATGGAATCAATATATTCCGCGTCACAATGAAGTAAATCTAATTCAGTATTTTTTAAATAGTCGGTCTGAATTTTTAGCTTATTCTCATTCCATATATCATCTGCGTCGAGAAATGCTATGTAATCTCCTCTAGCTTGATCAATACCAACATTCCTTGGATATGCTGGTCCACCTGAGCTATTTTTTAGGGCAATATATTTTATTCGTTTATCTTTAATGACAAAATCTTTTATTATTTTAGGAGTGCTGTCTGTCGATCCGTCATCAATTAAAATAAGCTCCCAATTTGAGTAAGACTGAGATATAACACTCTTTATGGTTTCCTCAAGATAATCTTGCCCATTGTAAACAGGAATAATTACACTTATAAATGGAGTTTCGCTCAAATTAACCATCAAAACCTATCATTTTAAATTCTTAATGAATTCATTAATATGCTCTTCAATATCAACTTTAGCTGACCAACCGAGTGCTTTTGTATTTTCTGTAACTAAGTCTGCAGTTTTTCTGTTGCCTCTTCGACTTGGTATTATTTTATGAGAAGATCCAAAGAATTTTACAACATCTAAAATTGAAACTGATTTATCTGAACCAATTCCAAACCCATCACCATGTCCATTTATAGCAACTGCTTCAAGTCCATTAACAATATCAGAGTAATGGGTAAAGTTTCTTAATTGTGTTCCTGGTTCGACAACCGGCAACTCTCTTACACCCTCTCTGTATAGTCTTTTATATATTCCAATTAATGTAGAATAGATTCCAGATTCTATCTCGTTGCCGCCATAAGCATTATAAAAATAAACAATTGCATACTCTAGCGAAAACCATTCGGCATAATTAATAAGATGCTCTGTATTCTTTGATTTTACCCAAGCGTATGGGCTATGAATTTCATCGCCAGAATACTTTGCAAATTTTGTACTTGAACCAGAATATATAAGCTTAGCATTATGTTCTTTTGCAAAAACAAGAACTTTTGAAAAAGGTAGTAAATTATTTTCAATTACAAGTTCGTAATCATCAAAGCTACTCTCAACTCTAGAATATTCTCCAAGATGAAATATAAAATCAGGCGAAAAGTTTTTGATTAGTTTTGAAATGTCCTTGGAAGATCCTTCAATATATTCAACGCCACTTATATGATTTTTTTTGCTGCCCGATAAGTAATTATCCAATGAAATAATCTTGTTATTAGAAGAAAGTTTTTCACATAAATGTGACCCTATAAATCCTGCGCCTCCGATTATAATGATATTTTTACCTTCAATCGTATTCATATTTATATCAATTAAAATTTAAACTTTATAAATAAACAAAATAGCTTGCATTAATTATTTACTTAATAATATTAACAACTTCGTGGTATGCATCTCTCATTACATCGCAATCAACCTTATAAACTAAATAGTTTGCACCCATATCTCTAAACGTCTTTAGAGTATCATGAGAGGTTGCAATCGTACCTACAGATTTTTTAGCTTGCTTTGATTTATTTATTATTTCTTGAAGATTATTTAACACCAATGGATTATTGACGTCTCCAGGAATTCCTAAAGATTTTGACAAATCAAATAGACCAACAAATATTACATCAAAGTCTTTTACTTCTAGAATCTCATCTAAATTTTCTATTGCTCCTTTACCCTCAATATTGAATACAACTAAAGTATTTTCATTTGCTTTATCGGTCAGTGCTTTTGCATTTTTAGCATCAAAATTGCCAGCTCTGGTGTATGGAGAAAGACCCCTATCTCCCATTGGAGGATATTTAGAATATTCGATAACTCTATTAGCATCTTTTTTGGATTCAATGTTAGGAATTTGAATGCCATGAGCTCCTATATCTAACGCGTTTTGTATAAAAGCTTTATTTATATCACCAATTCTCATTAAAGGTGATGTTCCATGCAGCTCACAAGATGAGCACATTGCTTGAGCAGTCTCAAAATTAATTGGTCCATGCTCTTGATCAATTATTACGAAGTCTAGCCCTGCTGAGCTAAATATTTCTACATTAGTTTGCGATGGAACAACTATCCAAGTTCCAATTGTAGTTTCTCCTGAAATTAGTTTTTGTTTTAAAAAATTCTCTTTTAACATCTTATTTTAAAATATTAGAGTTTTGCATTAATATTTGCGCAAGTTTAAAATCATACTCCGTATCAATATCTACTGCCTCAAAGGGGGAGACTTCATATAAAAAAGGATTTTTTGAAATAACGTATCTATTTTTTATCATTTGATTAATTGAAGTAATAAAAAGTGCGCCAGTGATATAGAAATAATTATCAAGAAATTGAGAATATTTATGCCAAGGTCCCCACGCATAATTTAAAGGTTGTTTTTTTTCAGAAATTATAAAATCAGTTGATTTTAGAACAGTAATAAGACCATCATGGCCATTTTTACAAATTTCATAATATTTATCGACTGCAGATTTATAAGAATTAAAAGTTGGTGAAGTTGTATGACACCAGGCTAGATTAGTTTCAGATTTCTCAGGCAAACTAGACGCAACATGTGCAATAACATCACTCCATGGAATTTCATTGTTACAGTATTCATCATCTCTTCTAATAAACTTTATACCTTTTGATAATATTTTTTTTTCAAGTGAAATAGAGTTTGATGAAACATATATATCATCAAAAGCTTCTGAATCTAGCAGTTGATTGATAAGCAAATCAAAAAGAGACATGTCATTAAAAAAATTCCTAAAATTTTTACTTTCGACTCTTTCAGATACGCTTTTGACCGGTATAACTGCTACTGTTCTCATAATATGTAATATTTTTGAGAATTATATCACTATAAAAAAAATTAATTCATTTCAAAGTGGTCTAGATATAGTTTATTATTTCTTTCAAGTCGAAAGCAGACTCAAATTTTTCTTTTTTTGCTAGCTCTATCATCTTTTTATCAACCGAATAACGACTAATGAATAAAAAATTTATATTAGAATTTTCTGACGCTTCTAAGTCAGCCTCAGAATCTCCAATCATAAGAATTTTTTTATTTTTATGTTCAGAACATATATCTTTTACTAATTTATTTTTTTCAATTGGAGAACCATAAACTGACATGAAATATTTGCCAATGCCTCTATTTTTAAAGACCATTCTAAGTTCACTTTGGTCGCTTCCTGATGCAACATATTTATACTTATCTTTTGTTTTCTCTAAAATTTCTACAACGCCAGCACATAATTCAGCATTATCATAAATTTTTTTGCAACGACTGCTAAAGTCTTCAATAATCTTATTGTACAAATCTACTTGAAATGATTTATTTAGAATATTTTCAATAAAATACCTAGCATGAGAAAAACGAGAACGTCCAAAATTTTCTTTAAAATAATTAGTAAACTCCTCAATATGTTTGGTATCAAATTCACTTAATGTTTCCTGAAAAGCTTTTAATTTTAGATGAGTTGTGTCAAAGATGATTCCATCACAATCAAAGATTAATACATCATATTTATTATTATTTAGGTTATGCATTTATGTGAATCAAATATTATTTTTTAATTAAGGAAGTCTAAGTTTTAAGAGTCTTTGAAACAATTTTCTACGTATCTGATTTGATCTAAAACTCTTAAAGAATATCCAGCTTCATTATCGTACCAGAGAACAAGTTTTAATAAATTTCCACCAGTAACATCAGTCCACCTTGAATCTACAACTGCTGAATGTCTATTTTTTACAAAGTCTAACGAAACTAAAGGCTCATTCATAAGATCAAAAATTTCCCATGTTTGAGTACTCCTATATTCATTTATAATTTTATGCACTTCTTCCGTTGATGAATCTTTGTTTAGCTGAAGTGTTAAGTCAGCGCTTCCAACTATAGCAGTTGGTGTTCTATATGAGAAAGAACCAATATCATCTTCAGTTAAGCGACTTAATACCTGTGCTGTAGCAGTAATTGCTGATGTTGGTTTTGGAATTAAATTACCTATAACTGATCGCCCTAATGCATAATGATGATATATCTCTCCTGGTACAGACCAACTACTAGAAGCCCCATCCATTAAATTTTGGTAATTAAGCCAAGGATGAAGAGTTGTAACTTGACCACACTTTATTCCAATCTTTTTATCAAGTAATTCTAATAAGGGTGCAATAGCAGTTGCATCACAAATACTTGTTGCAATGACAAAATGATTATCAATATCAAGATTGTTTTCATTGCATCCTAATACCATAGTAAAATCAACATCATGATCAGGCGCATGGGTAACAAAAACTCTTTTGCAAATATCTTTTTCAATTAAGACTTTTGAGTCTATAAGATTTTGTTTGATGCCAGTTGCTTCAATAACATAATCTACACCTGAATCTTTCCAAGGAACATCATAAATTGAGTTGCAGTTCGAGACAGCTATTTTCTTTCCACTTGATAACTCAAGATTATTATCAGAAACTTTAATAGGTTCTTCTAAAGATCCATAAATAGTATCATAATTCAACGTGTAACAAATATTCCCAATATCTGGATTTGCTTCATTGATTGCGCATATTTCAATTTCTTCAATTTCAAGAGAGCGTCTAAAAATCGCTCTACCAATTCTGCCTAATCCATTTATTCCTATTTTCATTTTTCCTTCTTAAAGTTTCAAACTATTCTATTTTGTTTTTGAATACCATCCAATGCATTCAGTGACATCTTAGAGGCTTTATATCGCATTTCCTCATAACTATCTGGAGAATAATATGCTGTATGGGGATTTATAATGATTCTATCAGAAAATTCTGAATTTAAATCAATCCATGATGATAGAAATATATTTTGCTTATCGATCTCAGGAGGCTCCTCTGGAAGAACATCTAGACCAACAGCACCAATTCTGCCAGATAGAATTCCTTTGGCTAGACAATCATATGAGGATAAGAGACCACCTCTTGCTGTATTTATTAATATACTTCCAGTCTTCATAGAGTTTATAAAATCATCATTAATCATCCCTTCTGTCTCAGACGATAATGGTACATGAACAGAAATAATATCAGAAGTACCCAATAGCTCTTTTAAACTATCATGTCGAGTTGCATCTAATACTTTTTCATACCCAGCATCCACATAAGGATCATAAAAATTTATATCCCCAATGATGTTTTTCATTTTTAAAGCTAATGAGCTTCCTATCCTGCCAGCTCCAACTAATCCTAGTTTTAAACTTTTAAGTCTTAATGACTGATGATTGATATTTTCTTGCCACGGATTTTTTAAATTCGGCTTAATGACCAAACTTCTTGCTTTATTATTATAGTATCCTATGCAACGACTTAAATTCATAATCATTGCTAGCGCTGTGTCACTAACCTCATCAACCCCATAATCTGGATTATTAAAAACCTTAATTCCTTTATTATTGCAATAATTTATGTCAATGTTATCAAAGCCAACGCCGTATCTAACAATAGCTTTAACATTTGGAAAGTCTTTTAAACTTTCTTCATCTACTAAAAAATGCCAAACCAATAATACCTCTACAGATTTTTTATCAACATTCTTATCCAAAAAAGTACATAATTTATTTCCTAAAATATTTTTTTCAAGACTAGGTTCACTTACATAATCAGTTAGATAAATCATTTATGTGCTCCTTTATAATTTCTAGTATATCTTGAGTATTGTCGTCTAGGTCATTGTATCCCCATCCTGCTTGTAAAGTAATAACATTAATTTTTTGCCAATTATGTATGTCAAACTCTGAAATCATATCATCAATAAAAAAAGCCTTATTCTTTTGATTTTTTAGCTGCAAACTTTCTATTAAGTTATATTTATTATTATCGTATTTATTTAGTGCTTCATTTCCGTATATCTCTTTTACAGGCAATCTTGAACCAAGAAACCATTTTTTTATTGCCATATAATTTTTTCTTGAAACTACAATCACCTCTACAGAATTATTTTTTATAATTTTGTAGAATTGATTTATAAATAAAGTTTCAGGATTTTCTCTGACCCAGTCTTCATCTGAAAGTGTTACAAATTTTTTATCTCGAAGACTGAAAAAATTTTTCTTAAATGTTTTTAAAATCTTTGGGCATACGGATTGTATTTTGGAAAAAAATAAATTTGGTACCTGATTATCCTCAGGAATCTTGTTTTTACTAAGGAACTCCTGGAATATTGCATCAATCAGACAAAAATAATGTTCTGGAGGAATAACTAAATATCTATTAGATATACAACAGTCAATAATTTTAGACTTCGCGTTAGAAATGGTAGAACTATCAATATTGTTAAAAAGATCATTTTCAGTTTCTTGCCATACACTAAACGCATTATTTACACACTCAATTGCAGAATGAGCGATTACACCATCAAAATCTAAATAAAACCTACCCATCAAATAAACTCTTAAAGACAATGAAAATTTAAAAGATGTTAAGTATATCAAATATAAAAAAAGTGGCCTCATGATTCATTTAGAGATTTTTCTATAATAATCTTTGTATTTTTATTTTTTCTCACTTAAAGAAAATACTTAATTCAAGTATGAAGTGTTTTATTTAAAAAAATTATTCCATATAAACCTTGCTGATATAAAATATTAGATTAATTTATGAAAAATAATGAATAATAATTTATCTAATATCAATCCTACTCTTTCGATTCTTATACCATCATATAATGATGAAAACTACATCAAAGAATGTTTGGATAGTATTCTCTCAAATATATCTAGTGATTTTGAAGTTATTCTAAATGATGATTGGTCTGATGATAGGACTTTACAAATTGCAAATTCATATAATGATTCTAGATTAATATGTAGAAAGGCGAGCAAGAAATTAGGAACTGTAGATAATTGGAAAAGATGTTGTGAATTAGCCAAGGGAAGCTACATATATATTGTTGGATCAGATGATTATATTTCTCCTCAAGGTATCGATAAGATACTTCCAAAACTTGATGGGAATTCTATAGTAACGGCTCCAATGAGATGTTTTGAAGACAAAGATAATTCAACAATAGAAATACAAAGCACCCCAGAGCTAATATCTAAAATATTTTTAAATATTGATAAAGCTGATGGTGGTAATTTATTATTATTTTCAAATCATGATGAACTCGTACACAATTTTTTTCCAAGAAAAAATATGAAACAAGTCCTTGATTTGGCTTCTGGTTCCGGTAACACTGTTTTTTTCTACTGGGTTTTAATTCTTTTCCACAAATCTAAAATAATTTGTACAGAAGATATATTTCTCAATAAAAGATATCTTAAAAAAAGCAACAGGGTTGCGTGGAATTCTGAATATCATAAAACCAGCCTCAAAAACCCAATGAAATACGTAAATAAAGCTATAAAGGACGTTTACAACACTTTTATAGTTCTCAAAGTTCTAAAAGACATTAATATCTTTCTTAGGATTTTACTTCTGCCAATTAGGCAAACTGAAAAAGGAGGAGGATTTCACGGTTTAACAAGACAAAATATAAGCTTCTATCATTTAGGAACCTTGCCGACCCTAATTCTCTCCCCATTTTATGAATTATATAAATTGATAAAAAAATAAATTTATTATTTTGATCTTAAAACTTTTATTTCATCAAGCCTTGATTTTAAGTGTTGATTGAATGATTTTGTCCTAGATGATGGGAATATATTTTCTGGAATATTGTCTTTATTTAAGTTAGCAAAGTAATCGATATTATTGTGAAGCACCTCAATATCAACATTATTGCCAACTAGTGTCATAATTTTTTCAGCTATTTCTCTTAAAGATAGGGTATTTTCACTCATAATGCAGTAGTTATTCGCTGGAAAATTTATAGAATCAATTATCGCCTCGCAGACATCAGAAACATGTGAAATATTTATATATACATCTGTTTTAGGCAATTCAATTGATTTATTGTCAATTATTTTATTCAGGAAGGTATCAATGACTCTATTTCTATTATCTCCTGTACCGAATGTATCAAACAAGTATATAAATGAAACGTTATCATAGTTTTTCTCCATGTATTTCATTCCTAAGCTTTTAGTTAGGGAATACGGAGTTTGTAATTCTAAATCTAATAACTGAAAGTAACTTGCAAGTTGAATTATTTTTAAATTTTTAGATCCTAAATAATTTTCAATTATATTTATTGGAAGTATAGTATTGGACATATACAAGTTCTCGAGCTCTATTGTTGTTTTAGGAGCAGCATTATATAAAGCCGCAATATTTATAAATAATTTGTCGCTATTAGATATAGTAAGATCCTTATTATCTGCTATTTCAATCTTGCCATCTTGGGTATAGACTTCATGAACATTATAACGTCTAAAATTAATTATTTTTGGAAATTTTTTAAGAAGAAGTGGGAGTAAGTTTTTCCCTATAAAGCCCGATAATCCAGTCGTATATACTACTTCAAAATGCATTCTTCGGCTTCAGCAATCTTAGATATCAAATAGTCTAATTTTTCAGCAGTCATCTTATTATGGCATCCAAGTAGTACACCGTTTTCCATAATTTGATCTGAAGCATTGAATTCGCCATGTGACTCCCATTTAAACTTCTGAGATACTGGCTGTCTGAGAATATTTCCTGTAAAAACTGTTCTTGTTTGAATACCAGATTTTTCAAGAAAAATTTGAAAATCTTTGCGTTTTCCTTTCAGTTTGTTGGTTAACATCAAAGGGAAAGACATCCATCCTGTTTTTACATTATCATACGCTGAAAAACCCCTCATATTATCTGATAATGAAATAGCATCTTTTATATAATGGAAGTTATTTAATCTATTTTCTACTTTTTGTTCAATTTTATTTAGTTGCTCTAAAGCAAAAGCTGCCGAAATTTCAGAAGGAAGAAGGTTATAGCCTAAGTCATCGAAAATAAATTTATCATCATAATCCATACCATCTAATTTACAATCAAATCTCCTATCATAATCTTCAGTCTCTCCATACAAAGCAGATCTTCTACCCCATCCCCGTAAAGATTTAGCATTAAGGTAATGCTTTTCTTCTTTGAAAGCTGTTAACCCGCCATTACCTGCACCGGTGATGACATGTGAAGCGAAAAAGCTTGTAGTTGATACATCAGACCAGTCACTGAGTTCTGTATCATAAGAATATCCAATTGTGTCAGCAGAATCTTCAATTACCATTAAATCATTGTTTTTTGCAAAATTATATATCTCTTCCCAATTAGCAACGTTTCCAATTAAATTTGGAACTTTTATTGCTGACACATCTGTTAAATCTATTTCTTTTAATATGTCAGGGTCCATTTGAAGAGTATCTATATCTGCATCAATAAAATAAGGAACCAAGCCAGACTGAACAATTGGGGCTACAGTTGTTATAAAAGTTAATGCTGGAGTTATTACTTTTGAGCCTTTGGGCAAATCCAAGGCTTTCATTGCTAAAAGATTAGCTGAGGAGCCACTATTGCTCATTACACCATATTCTTTTCTAAATATATTTGCCACTTTGGACTCTAGTTCAAATACATTCTCACTACACATAAGTGCAAGGGGTTTATTTTTTAAGACATCAGTTGCAGCATTTATCTCTTCTTGACCGTAATCAGCTTCACAATACCAAACTCTCATAGGGCTATCTCCTATAGTTTAAGATTATATATGTATAATAAAAGAACGATTATATACCTAAAAAGTATATTATTATGAACTTAAAGCAATTTTTTGAAGATAACTTCCATATTTTGTGTCTTTCATAGACTCAGCTTGAGCTATCAATTGTTTTTTTGAAATCCAGCCTTTTTGAAAAGCAATTTCTTCTATGCATGCGACCTTCAAACCCTGTCTATGTTCAATTGTTTGAACAAATTGACTTGCCTCAAGAAGAGAGTCATGAGTACCTGTATCAAGCCAAGCAAAGCCCCTTCCTAATAACTCAGCATTTAGTTCACCTTTAGAAAAATAATATTTGTTTACATCAGTTATTTCGAGTTCTCCTCTTGCAGATGGGCTTATTGATTTGGCAATTGACACAACATCATTATTATAAAAATATAATCCTGTAACAGCATAATTTGATTTTGGATTACGAGGTTTTTCTTCTATAGAAAGAACATTTCCTTGATTATCAAACTCAATGACTCCAAATCGCTCAGGATCATTAACATGATAGCCAAAAACTGTAGCTCCATTATTTTTTTGAACAACTTTCGCTAAGTGTTCAGAAAAACTTTGACCGTAAAAAATATTATCTCCCAACACAAGAGCAACAGGGCTATCCTCAATAAAATCCTCTCCAAGAATAAATGCACTTGCAAGACCGTCAGGTTTTTTTTGAACAATATAAGTCAACTCAATACCAAATTGCCTTCCATCACCGAGTAGATTTTTATAAGAACCAATATCTTCTAGAGTGGTGATGATAAGAACTTCCCTTATGTTTGCAAGCATAAGAACAGACAATGAATAATATATCATAGGCTTGTCATATACAGGTAAAAGCTGTTTTGATACGCCTTTTGTAAGTGGATATAACCTAGTTCCTGATCCGCCTGCTAATACAATGCCTTTATATGAATTAGTGATTAAATCTTCTTTCATTGCAGATACCAATTATTAAGTTTTGCCCAATCAACTGTCTTTTGAACACCATTTTCCATTGTTGTTTTTGGACTCCAATCTAACAAATCAAAGGCCTTAGAAATATCCGGCACTCTTCTTGGAATATCTTCATAAACATTTCCATATTTTTGCATTGTTGAGACATTTTTTGGTTTAAGATCAGAATCGGCTGCTTTTATGACTGCATCTATTACTTCCATCATTGTATTTTCAACTGGATTTCCTAGATTAATTATCTCTCCAATTGCGTTATCTTTTGTAGCAGCCAAAATAATTCCATCAATAACATCTTCTATGTATGTAAAACATCTTGTTTGAAGTCCATCATCATAAAGCTCAGGTCTTTTATTGTTTAGCACCCTATGTACTGATTTTGAAACAACATAAATTGGATTCTGCCTAGGCCCATAAACATTAAAGAAGCGAACTATTGACATGGGCCAACCATCATTATGATGTAATCCAAATAACATGTGCTCACATAAAGCTTTTGCAGTTGAGTAGGACCAGCGGTCAACATTAGTGGCACCCAAAACTCTATCATCATTTTCAGCCCAAGGTATAACTTCATTACGACCATAAACCTCAGATGTTGAGGCAAAAAGCATCCTTACATTATTTTTATGACATAACCCAATTAAAGTCCTAGTTCCAATAACTCCTATATCTATAAGTTTTAGTGGGTCTTCCATATATCTGTTAACACCTACTACTGATGCCATATGATATAAAACAGTTGCATCGTTTTGAAAAAAATTATTTAGATCATTGTTATTTGTTATGTCACCTTGATAATATATAAATCCTTTATTATTTATGATGTTTGAAAGATTCTTGCTTAATTCAGCGTCAACGATATCAAAACCATATACTTGATAGTTTAAATCTAATAATTTTTCTGCTAAATGGCTGCCTATTAGACCAGCAACACCTGTTATCATTACTTTCTTATTCATAAATTACTTAGTTTTACTTAAATTAAAAAAATTATCGACCCACTCCTTTATATTTAAAATTCATGGATTTTAATTCTTTAATATCATTTTGTGAAAAATATCTTCTTCCATCGTAAATAAATTTTTTTCCAATCATAAGTTCATTTAAATCTGATGGTTGTATTTCTTTTATATCATCATGGGCTGTTCCATATACAACGCAATTTGCCTCAGACAGACATTCTTGCCATGTGTCTGATTTTATAGCCTCAGATTGTGATAATGCCTCCTCGTCAATAGTTGAGTCATAAACATATATTTTTTTAGCTCCTTTTTTGAACAATTCTTCAATGAAATATTGCATTGGAGAAAATCTTATATCACCAGAATTTGTTTTAAAAGAGTAGCCCAATATAGCAATCTTAACATCTTCAAGATTAATATTATTTTTTGTAACGTAAAACTCATTTATTAAATTTGCAGCATTTATTGGCATCTTATCGTTTACACTTCTGCTTGTTTTTGGTATTTCAAGGTCTAAACCATTATTTTTAGCTAGAGCAGACACAAACCATGGATCTTTAGTTAAACAATAACCTCCAACTCCAATAGATGGCTGAAGAATATTTACGTGATGCAGACCTTTTTTTAGGGAGTTAGCGCCCTCAATAATTTCAAGTATATCTAGATCATATGGAAGAGAGTCACACAACAAAGCTAATTCATTTGCCAAAGCAATATTTAAATCTATCCATTGATTATTTGCCAATTTGACTAATTCTGCAGACTCACATGAAGACATTTTAATAACATCAACGCCAAGTGTAGCTTCCCAAAATTCGGAACATTTTTTAGTACTTTTCTCATCAACTCCTCCAACAATAATTGGTAGCTCGATTAATTCTTTTAAAGCATTTCCTTCAGCGAGTCTCTCGGGAGAAAATCCAACATAAACATTTTTTATATCCTTCAAAAAATTATCATACATTTGCCTTGTGACACCTGGAGGGACGGTACTTTTAAGCATAATGATTTGATTATCAATTACATTTTGAGAGAGTTGAGAAAATACATTACTTATTGCATCCAGGTCTGCATCAAAGTTCTCAGACAAGGGTGTGCCAACTGTAACTAAAACAACTTCGCTCGTTGACACTTCCTCAAAATTATGGGAACCCCTCAAGTTTCCATCTTTAACTTGCTGAGAAATTAGATCTTTTAATTGCGGTTCTGGAATATTACATTTTCCTAAATTTAAGTCATTGATTACTTTCTCGTTAGTATCAATGGCAATAACTTTGTGCCCCATTTCAGAGAAAGTTGCACCAATTACAGCACCTATGTAACCAAATCCGATGATAGTAATTTTCATAAAATTTCACTCCAAGTTAAGGTAATCAAATCAATAATAACAAGATTGTATGATCAAAATTATAAATCAAGAACTTCCTTCCAAGATGTCATATCTTGATCTAAATTAAAAAATTGAATATTTTGTTGATTTTCATTATTAAGTAAAGCTTCGTTTAAGGTTAGCTTTAAATTTTCTTCATCAGAAACAAATTTTACATTTTTAACTCCTCTCAAAGGACTCATATCTAAATTTTCAAGATCTCTGACAGATATTATTGTTTTTCCAAGAGAATATGCTTCAACTGCAGCTGAGGAAACATTGCCAGTAAAAACTATATCTGCTTTTAAAATTAAGTTACCTATAAAAGAGTCCTCAATTTTTGCATTTATATTAACAATGTCCTCTGATTTTATAGGACAGGCTGGGTGGGGCTTTATTATTACATTAGTGCACTCAAGAATTCTAGATACTTTATTTGATTTCAAGAATGAAAGCATGAACATCGTATTGGATTTCAAATAATCACCTAAAACAAGCAATGTTTTTGTTTCGTTTTTTTCTGATTTCTCCTTCTTTGAGATTAAATTATTTAAGTATAAGTATCTCAATGACTCAACCTCTTGAATCTTATTATCTGGATAGCCAAATTTAATCATCATTGACTTATCATTAAGACCGTTTACCGCAAAATTGTCTGGAATAGGTTTTGAATAAATCCCAGTATTTTGGTAATTTTTTATATCATTAAAATATCGCAGGTCCCAATATCTTATAGTTGAGTGAGCAAAACCGGTTAGCTTTCTTCTTTCCGACTTAAAAGATGAAATTAGACCTTGTTCCCATGAGTGATTTTCAGATAAATAAATTATCTTAGAATCTTCATCAGAAACGCTCTCTACTTCTTCAAAGAGTGCTAAATAAAACAAAGAGCTGACCATATCAGAGCTTAATAAAGACCTTGAAAAATCGTTTTTTAATAGTGGCCATAAAAAATCACTACCTTTCAATAACTCCTTCTTAGCTTTAGAAAATTTTGTAAGAATAATAAATATATCTTTTAAAGTTTTATAAATAACTTTTAAATTAAAAAATGATGAAATAATAATATGAGCGTGAGAACTATCTTTTTGACTTTTAAGTCTAAAAAAAATATTAAGAGTCTCATAAAATCTAAATCTCTTTGAGGGCAGGTATAACCAGTTAGTACAAACTTGTTTTTTTGCTAAATAGCTTGGTAACGGCCCCCAGAAAACATTATTAAATCTTTTATCTTTGGCATCATCCAAATTAACTGTAGAGAGGTATGAGACAAAAATTAATTTTGAGTTTTTTAAATTCCAGCTTTTTTTTCCTAATAGCTTGAAAGGTATAGAAAAAAGAATTTCTCTTATCAGCCACAATGCACCCTTAAGTAAGTAAAATGCATTAAAAATATAGTCCTTTAAATTAAGATAATTTATTTTACTTGTATTTTTTGAAATTATTTTTATATTAATTTCTAGATTTTCGCACAACAACTTAATCGAACTAAGAAGGTCTTTATTGTCGGATTTTACAACAACTTGTTTGCATTCATCATTTAAAAAAAATGATTTTAAAGCCATTAGTTTTAAAATATTTGATATATTTGGGGACTTTGCCCAGTTATTTTTTTCAGCAATTGCAGTCATCCACCAAAAACTAAAATTATCTCTAATTTGTAATAAATCAATTAGAGATTCTCCGTAGTATCTTGAATTACCAAGATTATAAATAAAATGAAGGTATTCGGATTTTAATTGATCAGAATTAGATTCTAATATTTCAACAATTGAATAAGATTCATTTGAAACTTCGTGAGATGTGCTCCAAAAAATAACTGAAAATTTTGAGTCTATTTTGGGCTTATCCTTACTATCCCAAATATAAATCAATTTTTGCAAACAAAACTCCGTTTATTGCTTAAAAAAAATTTAATCATCTTTCATTAGGAATTGAACTTTCTCGAGATCTTCTTTGGTATCAACTGCTGATGTATTAAAACTGGTGTGTATCATTTTTACCTTGTAGCCATTTTCTAATATTCTCATCATGTCAACGGATTCAATAATTTCTAGAGAAGTTGGTTCCATATTTTGATAAGCAAACAAGAATTCTCTTCTGAACGGAATAATACATACCTGTTTTTTCATTGGCACTTTCTCGGATAAATGTCGAGTGGGAATTGGCTCACGAGAAAAGTACATAGCATTATTCTCTTTATCAAGTACAACTTTTATACAGTTTCTGTCTTCAAATTCTTCTTGTGAATTAATATCAGCAACTAAATTAACAACATTAATGGAGCTATCATTAATCATAGGCTGAACTGCTTCTGATATCATAAGTGGATTTGTCATTGGCTCATCGCCCTGCACCATTATGATAATATCGTATTGTATTTTATCTTGATCTTCTAAAATATTCAGTGCTTCAGCAGCTCTATCAGATGCTCTTTCATGATTCTTGCTTGTCATAACAGCTTGCCCACCAATACTTTCAACATAGTCAAAAATAATATCATCGCAGGTTGCAACAATTGTTTTAGTGAGTAGCTCACACTTCTTAACCCTTTCATATACATGTCCAATCATAGGCTTATCATTAATTCTTGCCATAGGTTTACCTGGAAACCTTGAACTTCCCATTCTTGCTGGAATGATTGCTAATATATTCATACTCTAATCAAACTACTCTTAGTTTTTTTTACTAACAACCATGATATGCGAACTTGAGCATGTGTCTGTAATAGCTTTTTGCATTGAAAGCTTATCCTCCTCTGATGCTAACTTTAGAAAACTTTTCCAAAACTTATCTTCTATATGCATGCTACCATTGCTCATGATATCAATGTCTAATTTACCCGGAGTTGTAATTTCTAAAGAACTCAAACCAACTCTATTTAAGAGAATAGGTATTGATTTTGGGTTTAAAAAATTTAAATGGTGTGGCGGAGATACTGACTTTGAATTGTTCCAAAGAGTTCTTATATCAACACCTGTCCCAGAAAGAGTTGTAAAAATAAATAAATCATTAGGCTCCATTACGTCATACAAACTTTTTAGAAATAGCTGAGGAGAATGTAGGTGTTCAAATAGTTCAAAACTTACAAATACTTTTCTGCCATTTGGTAAATCAGTCTTAGTTACCGATTCTAAGAACTTCTCGATAACGGTCAAATTTTTGTCTCTACAGATTTGAGCTAATCTAGGACCTGGCTCTATAACTACTGATTTCTTGTTGGTAAGAAGTTCTATTTCTTCACTAAAGATTCCATAACCTCCCCCAATATCAACTACAACATAATCTTTGTCAGTCAACCATCGATCAATGGTTTTCTTAACAAGCTTTGCCTTTGGTTTCCATAAAAGCTCTCTTCTAGATTCAGCAGTTTCTTTATAGAAAGTAGTTGCCCAGTATTCAGCCGAAGGTGCTTCTGTGTAATATTTATCAAATGAGGACGCTATTGGTCTGGGATTTACAAATAAAGTTAAACATTCTTTGCATTCTTCATAATCAAATCCTGATTTATTAAATGAGAATTCGCCATCATTGCCGCAAGCAGGACATTTTATTGACTCTCTTTCACAGTTTCCAAAATATGTTTTAGTATCTTTTATCGTTAAAGCTAAATACTCATCAAATATATGTTGGGGTCTTATATCTTCTTCTTTCATTAAAATACCTAATTAAGGTACTATTTTACAGTCTTTAATATTAAATTGAGAGAAATATGATTAATATTATTTTTTTATAATTCTTTGATTGACATATATGACGTCAACCCAATCTGTTCTTCCGTTCATAGGGTTCTTAGAAATATGACTGATGTCATAAATACTGAAATTATATTCATGAAGGTATTTTTCAATATCTGAGAATGATAAGCTCTTTTCATAAAAATCAAAAAACATGAGTTCTGTTAAAACTACATCTACGTTTCCTAGATGTTTTCCAAGGCCATCTAAAACCTCTACTTCATGGCCCTGAGTATCAATTTTTAAAAAATCAATATGTGAATTTAAATTGAGAGATTCTATGTATTCGTCTAATCTAATGACCCTAACTTTCCTATTTTGGTTAAGTGAATTAATGTAATTTTGTACTTCAGCTTCACTCATTTGCTTAAGATTCTCTAGCTTTATTGAGTCACTACTATTTATATTTATTTTATTAAATCCTGATACGCCAGAGTTGATGTCATGAGTGTAAAAGGTTTGATTTTTTGAAGAAATATTACCTGCAGCGCACATGTTTATGTGTATTTTTCCTTTATTAAAATTTGATGCTGTTTCCTTTATACTTTCATAACACTCTTCTTGAGGTTCAAAGCAATGGATTGATGAATCTGGCCACCAACTTTTAAAATCATATATGGAACTACCATTATTAGAACCAACATCAAAAATGCATGGATTATTTTTCTTTATCAGATTCTTTAAAGTTTTTTCAGTATCCCAATTATTTATATACTCAGAAGTACGTTTTTCATTTGAACCTTGATTCTTGGGTATTATTTTCATAATTAATCGTGCATCTAATTATCTTTATAATCTGCTTGCGATCTCAACATCACAGAATCCATAGAAAATGCAATAAATTGATATCCTTCGTCTATGCGGGTTTGAAGTTCTTTATAGGAAGCTTCAACTATATGGATGCCTAATGGAATTTTTTTTGCTCTCGTTAAATTAAAAATTTTATCAATAGCATTTAAAAACTCGCTTGAATAAAATTGGGCTGTTTTACCAATAGATGCAGATAAATCATACGGCCCGATAATTACTGCGTCTAGTCCGTCTACATCAAGAATTTCATCAATATTCTCTATACCCTCGGTGGTTTCAATCATTGCTACTAATAATGGAGACTGAGCCTCATCTTGATATTCTTTAAATCGACCGCCAAAGAGATTTGCTCTATTGAAAGCAACCCCTCTTTTACCGGATGGCGGCCAACAACAATTCTGACGAATGCTTTCAAGTTGAGAGGCAGATTCTATCATTGGAACAATAACTCCGCCTGCTCCAGCATCTAAAGCCTCTTTGCAATCTTTTGGGCTTCCTTCAGATATTCTTACAAGTGGAAGTGTATTACCAAGCTCTAATGCTCTAAATATATCAGGCAGTTGATGAAGAGACATTGAGCCATGCTCCATATCTACAGCAACCCAATCATAACCTGAAGAACCCATAATTTCAGCAACAGAAGAGTTAGGTATTTGTATCCAGCTACCGACTGACTGATTGCCAGATTTTAATTTTTTTCTTATTGTTTCAATTGCTTTAGCTCTATTCATAAGACACCATAAAATAATCGTAAAATCTATTAATCTTTATGTCTATCACAATCTTTTATAATTTCTAAAAGCCCCTCACCAAGATCAATATATGTTTCAGGAATATATTTCTCTGCTAATTCAGGCTCATAATGGTATGGGGTTCTTATGTAATGACCTTCATATTCCTTGTTGCTAAATTTAATTGATGATTTAGGCAATCCAATGATTTCAGCGAGCATATTTAGTAAGTCAGTAATATTTGTTGGTTGATGTCCCGTTAAGATTAATCTCTTATTTTTAAATTTATTCTCTAAGGCTTCTACTGAAGCTAAGGCTGCATCTCTCACATGAATATACTCTCTTGAAGCATCTTTATCTCCCTCATATGTTAGGGTTGCATTTTTAACCGCGCCAGCAACAATTCTTTTCAAGCCATTTCTTGAATCTGCTCGAGGCCCATAAAGAGAGCCATATCTTAATATTGTGAAATCTAACCCAAAAGTTTGATGGTATTGTTCAATAAACATTTCAGCTACTTTTTTGCTACAACCATAAAATCCACCCTCTCTGCTATTGACATAAACAGAACTTGCATAAACAAATCTATCCACTTTGTTCTTAATGCATCCTTCTAAAATATGGCAATTACCTAATATATTTATATTTATTGATGAAATTGGCTCAGTTAAAGCCTCATTTAAATCAGAAAGTGCTGCAAAGTTATAAACAGCTGTAGCACCTTGGATTGTTTTTGAAACTAAATCAATGTCAGATAAATCACCAACTATCATTTCTTGATCAGAACGTAAATAAACTGATGATTTTGCATCATAGATGATTACATTATATCCAGAATCTGAAAGTTGGTCTGCAACATGAGAACCCAGAAAACCACTTCCACCAAATACCACAACTTTTTTCAAAAAACTAAGCCTCCCTATGCATAGTATATTCTGAATCAGGAACAATATTCTTTAATTCACATCCAGAAAAATATCTTACCACTTCCTCAGTAGCCTCAATCTCCATTCGATTTCTACAATCTATAGACATAGACCCCATATGAGAAGTTAATAAACATGACTCTATTTCACTAAGGGTTCCATTATATGGTTCCTCATTAAAACAATCTATTGCTGCGCCACCAATTATCTTTGAATATAGCGCATTTTCTAAATCAGACTCGTTAATAATACCGCCTCTAGCAGTATTAATTATTAGTGAATCATCTTTCATCATTTTTAATTCTTTTTCAGTAATCATATTCCTAGTCAAATCTGTTAATGGCACATGCAAAGATATAACATCTGACTCTTTATAGATTGTTTCTTTATCGACCCACTCTATTTGTAAATTTGGTGCTATATTTTCTTTTGGAGATATATCATTTACCAAAACACGTTTAGCTCCAAGAGCTGATAATCTTCTGAGAACCATACCTCCAATCCTTCCTGCACCAATAATTCCTATTGTTACCTCAGGAATTCTTCTGCCAAAAATACGCTCCCATTTCTTATCATGCATCATTAAATTAGATATATGAACGCCCCTTAACAAAGTTAACATATTTCCAATTGCTAGTTCAGCAACCGCTGGCGCAGGAGCATCTGGTGTATATGTAACAATTATATTCTTACTTTTTGCAGCGTTAAGATTAACACTATCAAGACCGACTCCTACTCGTGAAATAATCTTCAAATTAGTAGCGCTATTAATAACTTCTTTATTAATCTCCTCAGTTCCAGCAATCACTGCATCATATTCTGGAATCATTTCTTGTAATTCATCTGAGGTGAGCTTTCTATCATATGGATTCATAGAATAGTTAAGATTTGCTTTGTCTAACATATCTAAAGCCAGCCTATTAGTTTTTGCAAAAGGTACAGTTGTTATTAGAACTTTCTTCATTAAATAGCCCTAAGTGAATTATTTGAATTTAAATAATTTTCTGATGATAGCATACGTCTCTGCTCAAGAATATAATCTGGAAGAAGTATAATTGTTAAGATAATTAATACTCCGAACATATTAAATATATCACTAAAGAAATAGATATTAAAAACTACATAGGTGTTCAGTAATAGTGCTAAGCCAAAACGATTTGAAAACTCAATTTCATTATTTTTTAATAGATTAAATAAAGGTTTGGTTACAAAGTATATAAAAACCCAATAAATGCTAAAACCAACCAAACCGTATACTTCTGTTACATTGCCAACAAGTCCAATATCTCTACACAAAGCTTTTTCACATTCTTGTGTGGACTGACCAAATATTGAAATGGCTTGAATTTGTCCATCGCCCATACTACTAAATGCGCTCGCAACTCTGTTAAGCAAGAAACCATCAATTCCAGTTAAACTAATAATCAAATAAAAAGCTATAGGTAATATAAATATGGGTAATAAAAATATGCTTGTGGTATAAATTTTAGGTCCTATAAAACGAGTAATAACTAGGCCCGCTGAAATTATCAAAACAATTATTGCAGAGGCAGATGCTGAAGCTAGAAATGCTAGAGCGTGCATCAATAAAAAAAATCGTTTTGCTAAAGAATTTGTTTTTGACAATATTAACGAAGCAAATGTAATTAAGATTATTGAAGAAAAATACTTTGGTTCAGTTGAGAAAAAAATTGAGCGGTTAAACTTAAGTTCACCTATGTAAACATCGTATCCCCAAATACATCTTTCCATTAGTCCAAGGCCATATGGATTTACAAAATCACAACCAAGCCATCTTGCCCACTCATCACCTTGAATTGCAACTTCAAATTTAGACAAGTCGCCACCATCAATTGTAAGGAGCAAAAATTGTTGAAGAACAACAATTAAAGAGATTAATCCACCCGCATACCCTATTATCTTAAAAATGAAATAAGAGTTGTATCTGACCATCAATGCCAAATTAATTAATAAAATATATATTGAATATTTTAATGACGTAAAACCGTCTCCGAATATGAATTCATGTGCAGCAAAATATATTGCTAATATGATAGATACAACTATTAATCTTCTGTGAGAATGACGAACGATTAAACGGCCTCTCAAAGCAAGAATATAAAATAAGAAAAATAAAGCTAATAAGATAAAGGGTATTGTTATTAATCCTGCATTTTGACTACCCCCTAAAATATAATGAGTAACTAACAAATTTCTATCAGATGAAAAAAGAATGACCACCACTAGCGCAACAAAGAACTTATCAACGTAGGTAAATTTAATATTATTCATCTATAAAACATTTAATGATAATTACGACTTAATAATTGATGATATCCAATCCTTAGTATTTTCAATTTTGTGTTTATTCCAATTAATTTGCAATTCAGAGCTACCTATATCTAAGTGATTATTTTTTATCCAATTCAGACTCCATAATAAATTTTTATATTGTGAAACATAATAAATTGGAGAAATCTTTGATTTAGATTCAATACCCAGAATTTCTGCAGGAATATGCGAATATCTATCAAATGGATCATATTGTAGGACTGGAATTTTTACCTGAAGAGCTTCCTCTATGGTGGTTGAGGAAAAACTAACTAATAAATCTGAAGCCAATAAATAATCTTCGAAAGTTCCTTCAAAGTATAATTCATAGCAATCAGATTCAACGAATAATCTCCTGATATCATCCTGAGACATATCTTTCCAACCAAAACTTTTTAATCGAACCCTTATTGCAAGAAATACATCACTCATCTTTTCAATAGATTTAATTAAATCGTTGATATGAGATATATATTCATCATGAGTTAGGCTTACAAAAGGTTGAAATGAATTCCATCCAAAAGGAGTTGCTGCATGAAGAATAATTTTTTTATGAAAGTTATTTGGGAATAAAGATTCTTTTAATTTCACCTTATCTTTATTTCCTCCATTTGCATATAGTAATGGTCCAGTTAATACTGGAGTCGAAGGATTATCTATACAGTTATTCAAAAACTTTTCCGTCCATGGTGTTTGGATTGAGACAAGTGGAAAATGAGTTTTAATCATAAAGCGTGCATGCTCATTCCATTCTTTCTGTACCAATTTTTCTTTATGTGGAACATGTGTACCATGTGAAATAATCATTGCGTTTATATTTTCATTTTTACATTGTTCACCAATTGCATAATGATAACCAACTGCTTGATTTGTAAATACAAATGAAGGTCTTTTTGTTCTAATTATCCTTTGAAAGGCCATTGAGCCAAAAAAGGCTGTTTTAACTTTATTCTTTAAACCGTTATTTAAGTAATCTACTGTCAAGTTTTTAAGTGAAACACCATGAATTGAATAAATATCTCTATTTTCGTCAACACTTTTGAAAACTTTTTGTATAGCGATGTTGTAGTTATTAAGAAATTCATCTAATTTATTTTTTCTTAAAGGTGGAGGAAACCTTAGGAATTGTCCATTTTTCCCAAGTAAAATTGACAAAAATAAACTAAGTCCCTTTAAATTTGTTCCTCCAACACTAAATGGATTTTTAATTTTCTTTTTTAAGTAGTCCATAACTCTTGGTATGTTGTATGTTGAGCTTGTTGCAAAAATGACGTTCTTATTATTACTGTAGAATTTATATAAAAATATTTGTACATTAAACATAAATTTATGAAATAAATTAGAAATCTTTTGAGTTAACTTATTTTGTTTTCTTACATATGTTTTATCTACATCTCCCTCATATTCATATTCAAATTTTTTTACTTTTGCATAAAGTTCTCCCAAAAGGCCTATTAATGATGAATTAGGCTTTAAATGATCAATGATATCACTAGGGTTAATAGATCTTGGGAGAATAATTTTTTTAGGTTTAAAATACTCTATGGAATTATGGAGTATAAAAATCAAAGAAGAGCAATAAAGGTAGTAATATCTTAAAAAACTCGAAAACTCTCTTTCATATGCATGCTCAACGCCAACAAAATCCGTCAATTGAAAATTATCTCTAACATTAGAAATTATTTCATTTATTTTGGTCATAATAGCTATGTGGTCCTCATTTTTGAAGAAATTATTAGTGTTTAAGAATGGAATGCCTATTCTAATAAGCTCACTTTGAGCAGATGGCCCTATTGCAATAATTTGGTAGTTTTTCTGAAAATCACTTTTAATATAATATTTCTTAAAAATTTCTACTTGAGCAGCCGTTTCAATATAAATAAGATTCTTTCCTTTTAAATAATTTGCATTCTCTCGATTGATTAAGTCATACTCCTTTTTGTAAGTTTTATTCTCTAATAATCTATTCAGTAAATTTAATTCTTTATTTGTGAGATGTCTTTTTTTACGAAAGCCCGATTTTAATCTTGGAAGATCAAGTTTTGAGCCTATAATATCTTCTAGATCTTTTACTAATTTATCCAGCTCTGAATATGAATAAACTTTATCAATAATAATTTCGTCGTTAACTGTGTATCTATTCCAGTTTCTTGCGTATGCATGCTTTCGATCCTCTTCAAGCCATCTTGATAATGAAATTGTTTTTGCTAGAGATGGGTGTGGAAAAGGAAAATTAATAAAATTTGGTAAAAGGCTTTGAAATCTATTGATTAAGTTACGATATCTTGGCCATTTTATGCCATTCTTATTATGATAATAAACCGATAAGCTTTTCTCCCTTGGGTCTCTTTCTATTGAAAATTTATAATATGAATTCCAAATTGAAGACGGTATTTGCCCTTTAATTTCATATGCTTGTGCGTGCTCATAAAAAATACCAATATTCCCTCTTGATACCATTTCATCATAATTACTACTATTTCGATAATTTCTTGCGCCTGATATTTTATCAACAACATTAATGTCTTTATCTTCAGCAACAGGGGTAATAACATCATCGTTTCCAAGATGAGGTCTAAGAGCCATCTCTAAAGACGATCCAGCAACCTTTCCTGATTTAATAAATATAAATTTATGCTTGTGAGAAATTATCATATTTAACTAAAGCTTTTCTGGTCCTAATATTTCATCTGGAGTCCCAGATTCAATAATCAAACCATTTTCAATTTTATATATACGATCACAGAATCGTAAAGTTTCTGTTCTATGTGCGACAATAATCATTGTCTTAATACCTTTCATTTGGGTAATTTCACTAACCACTTCGGATTCTGTTTGTGAATCTAGGGCACTTGTAGCTTCATCAAACACTAATAAATCTCGAGAATGATAAATTGCTCTTGCAAGGGCAACCCTTTGTCTTTGTCCCCCAGATAACCTAATACCGCCTTCACCAATATTTGTCATAACTCCATTAGACAAATTATCTACTACATTTGATAATTGGGCTTTAGAAATACTTTTATTAAGATCGATATTGTCTTCATTATTGAATTCATCTAATTGAATATTTACACTTAATGTATCGTTTATCATAAGTGATTCTTGTGGTATGTATGCAATCAATTTTCCTAATTTTTGATTAATTTTTTCCAATGGCTCTCCATTAAGCTTAATTTCTCCAGTGTTTGGTTTTAAAAGCCCTAACAAAATATCAATCAGAGTTGTTTTACCAGATCCAGAAGAGCCGATTATTCCAATTGATTCTCCTTGATATATTTCAAGATTTATTCCATCTAGTACATTTTTATTAGTGTTTGGATATGAATATTTAATATTTTCTAAGGAAATTGATTCAAAGCTAACCTTGCTATCATTATTTTTTCTAAAGTCTATTTCTATCTTTTTAGTTGAATCGATTTCAATTTCTAAATCTATAACAGCTTTATAGAGTCTATCTACAGTATTTTTTTGAGAGCGCAACTGTAAAATTGCAGTAGAGAGTACATTTATACCTGGAAGTAGTCTAATAGCTGCAAATGCAAACATACCAAGTGTTCCAAAAATATCTGATGAATCTCCCGCCATAATTAGACTTGATGCAGAAATACTAAATACAAAAAAACTTATAATTGCAAGCTCAATGAAATATCTCGAACCAGTAATAATTAATTGTGAGTTTGCATGAAGGTCTCCATATATTTCAGCATTTCTAATAAACCTTTTGAAAAAAAAATTTTCTTTTCCAAGAACTCTCACTTCTTTAATTCCTTCCATAGATTGTTTTACAGATTGAACCAAATTAGCATTTGCAGTGTTAATTTTTTGGCCGTATGAAACCATTCTAGATTTAAAGAAATTACCGTAAAGAGTTACAAGCAATCCAAGCACTGAAACTAAAATTAAGACCAATAATCCATTTATAAATAACAAGAAACAAAATAAAAATATAGCAAGAACAACTTCAGCAAATGCCTTCAATGTGTTGTATAGAACATTATTTGTAAAATACATAGAAAGAACAGTGGTGTTTGCTATCGCATCTGAACTATCATTTCCTATGAATTCTTCATAAGTCATATTTTGATATGTTTTCATTAAATCAGATCTCAAAGCAACTTGCATATCACGACAAAAAAACAATATTTTTTTATTAATTAAGATTGCAAGTATGAATCTTAAAGAAAAAATTAGAATCATGCAGATACCAATAAATGAAAGTGGTGAAGTATTTATATTAAGTTCTTCAATTAATAATGATATGGAAGTTATTTCTGCTATTTTTGATTGATCCATGGCAATACCAATGTAAGGACCAAGAAGGCCTATACCTAATAAATCCACCACAGCCAATATACAAAAATAAAATAAAAATAAAGGTAACTTTCTTTTATTTACTTGCAATATCGCTAATGATTTTTTAATTGTCGAAAAAATTTTAGGTTCCTCTCATTTACTCCATGATTAAATTATTGGCAATTTTGCCAATAACTTGAGGATTATACTTGGAATATTGATTATTAAAATCATTTATGACACTTTGCACTTTTTCGCTAAACCACCATTCATCTACATTATCCCATATCGCTGTTAAATGCTTTGCAGCATCTTCTGGAGAAAAATGTAATACTCCAACACTTTTTAAGCCCATAAAAAAATCATTAGCTTGATTATTAATCTCCCAATGTTCAGGATTCCAAAATAATATACTTGGCATATTAGCACTAAAGGTTTCTAAATATGTTGTAGCATTGTATGTTCCAATAAAAATGCGGGATTTTTTTAATGAATCTCTTAAAGAGTTTTTATTGTCATCAAAATTGATATCATGGAACTTGGATTTCCATCTGTTTTTTTGGTCCCACTCACGATCTTTTGGGTAAACCCTTACTTTTAAGTTATTTCTTATGTGATTTGGAAGTGCTTCAGCAAATTTAAACTGATCATTAAAATAATTTTCTACTTGTCCTGCAATTGGTACGCTATACAAATAGTAACTATATTTTGGTAACGTCATTAAGGCCATCAGCGCATCTCCATTAGATTTATTTCTAATTTTTGTATGCTTTGATTTAAAATTTCCTACAGGCATTACCTTACTTTCATATTTATCATTCCAACCCCAAGAAAGCCATTTATTAGATATTTTGATTTGATGAGATTCATGAATTGCCATTGGAGTCATACCAAAATTCCCTCCATGTTGACCTATTACTAGTTTAGATCCAGATTCAATTTGTTGAGCAGACCAACACTTAAATACTTCATCCGAGGCATATGCGTTACTTGTAAATATGGATACTGGTGATTTTGGCCAACCCTGCGATTTTGAAGATTCCACAAGAGTCTTAAATCCTTCAAGATAAATTTTTGGAATTAATTTAAAAATAATTTGGCCTAGTACATCTTCAAATCCATCAATTAATCCAGGCTTACAAATAAAAAGAGTATTTTCTCGAAGTGGAGAGGTTTCATTGTAGTCAAAATCAGTATCATCTCTATACCATATAGCCGGGAATTGTTTTAATTTAATTTGTAAAAATATCAATTTAAAAATCGACATATGAGGAGCAATAATAAAAACACTCTTATCACCTAAAAAGATACTTGAAATAGTATTACTAAACTTTTTAATTAGTTTCTTTATAGAAAATTTTTTTGTTTTTACATTTTTAATGCTTTCTTCTAATAAATCGTATTCACCTGTTGAAGAAATTATAAATTTTGTACTAAAAAATTTATCAGCTATTAAACTATAAAGTGCTTCATTCCAGATATCAGTTTCAATAGCTTGATTAAATCCGTCCATATCATTTACAAGTAATGACTGTGTATAATTTTGTAAAATATTTAATTTTAAAGATTCATCTTTCTTTGAGACTTCATTAAGCATATACCATCTATCAAATATTACTTGAATACATGTGAACAACCATGGGCCTATCAATATTCTCCAGAATCTTTCAGAAAAATCAGTGCCGTGAATATTGTTTAATTTTGAAACGAATTCTGTTAAATATTGCTCATATATTTGCTCAAGATTTTTGTAATCATGGTATAACTTTTTACGATCGTCCCAATGATATTGAGAAATTTTAAAGTCTAAAGAAAACCAATAAGATTTTCGAGAAAACGAACAGCACCATGATCCCAAAAATAAAATTGGACCTTCTTTTGGCCACGTGGATTCTAATGCCGTAGTTACTAAAGTTTTATTGATCACCAAATTGATCTTCCGCCATCTACAACAATATTTTGCCCATTCATATACGAAGATGCATCTGAGCACAAATATTGCACGGTACCTCTATACTCATCAGAATTTGCCATCCTATTTAAAGGAATAAGTTCAGTTATTCTTTTAATAAATTGATCATCTTGATCATTAAAAACACCACCTGGTGACAATGAATTGCATCTAACGCCACTATTTGCCCAATAAGTAGATAAATATCTAGTTAGTCCTATCAAACCAGTCTTTATTACAGAATATGTAACGGGCTTTACTTTCTGCATATTTTCAGCGACTCCATCCTGTTTATAAAGCCTTTGATCAGGAGATATTACTGATAGATCTGATGCAATATTTAGTATAACTCCACCTTTATGATCTTCAGCCATTTTTGATCCAAATATCTGACTGCATAAAAAAGCTCCTGCTAATCCTACATTTAATTCCAAATTCCATTGTTCAATATCAAAGTTTTCAAAACGTGTACTTTCATCCAATTCTTTTCCTTTTCTAACTTTTGGATCTATGGCTGCATTATTGATTAAAATATCAATACGAATATTTTCATTAGATAAATCCTCATAAACTTTCTGTATATCACTCTTTTTTGACACATCCATCTTTTTTAAAACAATATCTTCTTCTTTATAAAATTTAATTAACTTTTCTTTTGCTATTTCGAGACCTTTTTCAGAAATATCTGTTAATACAACTTTAGCTCCTAATTCAAGTAAGGCATGAGCATGTTCAATACCCAACAAACCGGATGCTCCTGTAATTAGAGCTGATTTTGTATTAAGATCAAATTTGGAAAGTGTCATAGTATATTATTTTATGATCGGGTTTGACCTCCATCTGTGGTCACCACAGATCCTGTAACAAAATTAGACAAATCTGAACTCAACCATACAACCAAATTAGCAACATCCTCCGGAGTACCAAATTTTTCTAAAGGAACATTGTCTTTTAGCATTGATTTCACCGAATCAGGATTTTTTTCCATCTTCTTAGACCAAACAGAGTCCTCAAAATATATATTTCCTGGAGATACTGAATTTATTCTTATTTTATCTTTAGCTAATGGAAGTGAGATTGATCTCACGTAAGCATTTAATGCTGATTTTGCAACTGAATATGTTACAGGTGCACCTGGTATAGTTTCATTTCCACAAATTGATGATATGCATACTATTGAACCTTGAGAATCAGCTAAAAATTTTTTTGATGCCTCTATTATATTTGTAGCACTAAAAAAATTAATATCAAAGATACGCAACCATTCTTCATATGTTTCCTCTCCAGGAGGAACTGATGACCCGCTTCCAAGGTTACAAATAAGGATATCTAAACCTCCGAGTATTTCTACAGACTTATTAATTACAGTTTTAGCTTCTTTAGTTTCGGTAAGATCTCCTGCTACTGCAAAGCAATTATTTATTGAACTAACAACATCTTCTAATTCATCTGTATTTCTTGAATTTATTACTACTTTAGCTCCCTCTTCCGAAAATCTTTTTGCTATTGAAAGTCCAATACCTCTTGAAGATCCTGAAATAAATACTTTCTTATCTTTTAAATTAAAGTCCATAAATATCAACCCAATTTTCAGTCATTTTCTTATAGTAACCTAAAACTTTAGAATGTTCTTCATTAGTTGCTCTAGCAGTCTGTAAAATTAAATTACCTGCATATTTGAATTTACTTAAATTTTTAAATACTTGATCAAATTTTGCATCACCGTCACCCAACGGAACAGTGCTGCCATTTAGAACCCTATCTTTGACATGAACATTAAGAATTCTATCACCATATTCATTAAATTCATTGTTAACATCAAACCCTAATGAAGCACTATTGCCAATATCGTAATTAATCCCAAAAGTTTTTTTATCTAGCTGATTAATAAAGGATTTGAGTTCGGTGGGACTAAAATCAGACTCAAAAATTACTTGCAAGCCTCTACTGTTAATAGAGTCTTCTTTTTGTTGTAAAAAATTTATTAGTTCATCTGATTGATTAGTATTTTCTATACGCCCGTTATCAACTAGAGGTAGAACAATCTTTGATATTCCTAGGTTTGCACATGCATCTAAAATATTCATAAAATCATCTTGTAACATATTTTTTTCGGAGCCTTTTATCTTCCAAAATGGCGCCTGCATAAAACAATCTCCAGTTAAAGATAATATTCTTATATCGTTTTCCAGACACAATTTCTTAATTTCCAATCGACCGGTTTCTATCATTAACGGATTTTCGTAAAGTCTTTCTTGATCAAGTGTCCACTCCATAATACTAAATCCTAGTTTATTGGCTAATTGAAATTCTTGACGCCAATTTTTCCAAGGAAATTCTTGAATTTTACCGTTAGTAATAGGCGATAATCTTCCTTGCATGAAGCCTATTCGAGAATTATTCATTTTTTCTATAAAGGTTTATATGCGCATCCAACCAACATTAGTTCTCTAGACCATCGTAAAAACTTATTTTGAACACGCACAGGTATGAAAGGGCTTATTGCAGCACAAAAATAATTTAATATTGGATATTTCCATACAATAGGTAATTGGCGAAATTTAAAAACATTTATATTTTCGAAGTCACATATTTTATAAATATCTTCTAATGATGGTTTTGTAAAAGGAGAAACATGGGTAAAGTCATCGAAATATGTTTTATAGTTTGATTCCCAGTCTGGTATTAAACAAAGTATCATGCCTCCTGGTTTAAGTATTCGATGAGCTTCACGTAAAAAAGTGTCAGGATGCCTTAAATGTTCCATAAAACTCTTGTTATAAATTACATCGAAGTGATTATCTGGAAAAGGTAAGCCCTCATCTGCTTCAACATCACAAACAACTAAATCTATATCATCTTCACTTAATAAATCTTTACATTCTTCGGATATATCAAGAGCAACCGCATCCATACCTAAATGCTTGAATACTCTTAAAAATTCACCACGACCAGATCCTGGTTCTAAAATTTTCATACCCTCTTTCATATTAAATCTATCAAATAAATGTTTTACCATTTTTGCAGGATAATCAGTAAAAGGACGAACGCCTTCTCCATATACAACTTTTAAATAATCTGCCACTATAACTCCTCAACTATTTCCATTAAAATACCGTCAATATCATGACAATACATGACTAGGAAACAACCATTATCAGACAACGCAGGTGGATTTACTATAGATCCTCCTAATTTTTTTATTTTTAAAGAGGTTTCTTCAATGTTTTTTACAGTAAATGCTACATGAGAACAGCCATGCTTATTTGAAGAATAATTTTCATTAGAAGGTGATGTTGGGTGAGACTTATATTCTAATAATTCTAACAAAGATCCGTCATCTATCTTTAGTTTAGCTGTTTCAATTTCAGCACCGTTAATTCCAACTACTTTTGATAAAAATTCACCTTTTTCAAATTCGCGCTTCCATACCTGAAGACCGAGCTCCTCATAGAACTTTATGGATTTTTCTATGTCTTTGACGACTAGCCCAGTATGTCTTGTTTTAATGATCATAACTACAAATTAGATATTGCTTCTGAAATACACTCATCTAAGACATTTAAGCCCTCAAAAAGAGCTTCCTCATTTATTGATAAAGGAGGGGCTAATTTAATTGATTCTCTTCCTGTATGAACTACTAAAAGACCTTTTTGCATACATAATTCAGATATAGAATCACACAAAGAAGACAAAGGTTCATCATCGCTATTCTTAAATATTAAGGCTGCAAGCAGGCCTTTTCCTTCAACCCAATTTAAATGTTCTATATATTTATCCTTAATTTTATTTAATTCTTTGTGGAATTTTTCACCAAGTTTGTTTGAATTTTCTATTAGTCCATCTTCAAAAAGCGCTTCCAAATTTGCTTTACCTGCTGCACAAACAACTGGATTAGCTGAATGTGTTGAACTCATTGATCCTATATTAGGGATGTCTAACACTTCAGCGGATCCTAGTACTAAAGCTAAAGGAAAGCCTGAGCTAGCTCCCTTTCCACAACATAAAATATCAGGCTCAATACCATAATGCATATACCCAAACAATTCACCTGTTCTTCCAAAACCAGACTGCATCTCGTCAAATGCTATCAAAATATTATTTTCTTTTGAAAACTCAGAGACGGCTTGAACAAATTCTTTAGGATAAAAAACAGCTCCCCAGCCTTGGAATGTTTCAAGCATAAAACCACATATATCTTTTTCAGGATTTAAGTCATTTTCTTTACATAAACTCTCAATACCATCGATAAAAAATTTCTTTGGGTTCCCAATTGCATCTTTATTCCAAGGATATGGAAATGGAATATGAAAAATATTTGGATCATGATATCCAATCCAAGACTTCTGATCAGGATTCCATCCCATCATTTGAGCACCCATTGTTCTGCCATGCCAATTCCCCTCAAAACAAATAACTCCACCTTTACTTTTTTTATTCTTAATTCCATTTTCACGCATGAGTTTTAAAGCACATTCTGTAGCTTCTGTTCCAGCAGATAGCATAAATGCTTTTTCAAACTGCTTTGGAGTCTTCTCTATCAACAATTCTAAATAATCAAGACGTTCCTTACTCATATATGTGTAAGTATGAAAAAGTGGTTTATCTATAACATCTCTAACGGCAGTTTTTATTCTAGAATTTCCATGGCCAGCATTTGAAACAAATATAGTGCTTGTAAAATCAATCCAACAATTACCATGGGCATCATAAACTTGAAAATCATCTGCACGATTCCAAACAATTGGCATTTGTCCATGCATAGATCTTGATTCTAATTTATATGCCTTCTCAAGCATCTTTACATCATCAGGATTTGGAATCATTGTACAAATATTCCTATATTTCGTTTTAATTTTCGAAACATCCTTAGGTCTATGATTAAAATTAAACCCTGCCATAATTATTCACATTCCTTTAAGTAATTTATTAATAAAGAAGTATTTTTCATCAATTGATGTTCTAGTATATCGAGTTCTTCTATAACATCTAACTCATTACAGAAAGGAGTTTTAAATGCTAATACTCTATTTCCATGCAATAATTTTTTTTCCCTTATAAATGAACTCCTGACAATATCGACATAACCATTTGGAATAAGTACATCTGGATAGTCTTGTCTTGGGCCATTATATTTGTCTAAATCGGTATCGTCACCTATTAAATTAGTTAAAAATCCATCTTTATTTTCTCTTAACCATTTAAATGGTGACTCTGGAGAAAAATGCCCTGATCTTAATGAAGTCGCGTCTTTTCTGTCATAAATAAAAGCCATAGCTTTTTCTACTATATTCACCTCTCTTAGAGGTGTGGTTGGTCTTAAATGTATCCAAAATTCTGGGGTATCTTTTGAATTTTTATCAAACCAGTCAACGGCATGACTCATAAAATCATAATCTGTTGAATCATCTTGAGATAGATGTTTTGGTCTTATAAAGGGGACTTCAGCTCCGTATTTTCTTGCTACTTTTACGTATTCATCTGAATCAGTAGAAACCACTACTTTTTCAATACCTTTTGTTATCTTTGCTAAAGCTATGCTATAGGATATTAAAGGGTAGCCTCCAAGATTAGCCAAGTTCTTATCCTTTATTCCTTTTGAACCACTTCTAGCAGGAATTATTGCATAAAATTTAGGAATACTAATTTTGTTCGCTCCCATAGATAGATTTCTCAACAATTCCACATATTATATGACCAATTAAAATATGACTTTCTTGTATTCTTGCGGTTATCGATGAGGGTACGTTAATTAAATCTATTCCATTAGGTAATTTACCTTTGCCCTTTCCTGTAAAAACAACAGAATATATTTTTTTCTTCTTAGCAGCTTTAAGAGCTTCTATAATATTAAGACTATTACCACTTGTAGTTATAGCAATTAATATATCGTTAGGATTTCCAATAGATTCTATTTCTCTAGAAAAAACATTTCTGTAACCATAATCATTTCCTATAGCAGTCATAGAGGAACTGTTAGTGCCCAAAGCAATTGAAGCTAATCCAGGACGATCAAATAAAAATCTTGAAGTAAATTCAGCAGATATATGCTGAGCATCAGCAAAACTACCACCATTTCCACAAAAAATTATCTTGCCATCATTTTTTAGAGAAGTAATACATTTATTTGATAAATCTAAAATTTTAGTTATCAGTAAAGCATCATTAAATAATAATTTTTTTACAGCTATCGAAGCCTCAATCTCAGATTTAATTTTTTCTATTGTCATAAGTTAAGTTAAATTATATTTTCTAAATTCTCAAGCGCAATCCAAAAACCTTCTCCACCATTTTTATGACCTTGCCATATTTCAGGAATAAAGGATGCATTCGGGCAGTGCTTATTTAATATTGCTGCTAGCTTATTAAAATCAATTTCTCCCTCACCTACTTGAAGACCTTCTCCATTAACTCCTAATGCATCACCAATATGAAGATGACCTGTAATTGGTGCAATTTTTTCAGCAAATTCATAAAAATTTTGATTGAAATGATTGCTTGTCAAAAATGAATGAGAAACATCAAAGCACATCCTTAAATCAAGCTTTTTGCACCATTCTAAACACTCATCCGCATCAACAAACATATTTTGGTACCTTTGACCTCCAAAATGCCATGGAAATGGAGCCATTGTTTGAGGAATTAACTCCACTCCGTCTAAATCCAGTTCATCAAGACTTTTTTGAAAGCGCCCATAATAATTCTTTAACTCTTCAATTGGAAGAGTTGCGTCCATTGTGAATCCACCAACATTTGCAACAATCATTGGCTTTTTTGTAGATGGAAAAAATTTTTTTATAGACCTTGTAATGTCAACAACTCTCTGAGTTTCCTTAATAGAGATTTTTCTATACTCATCATCCGGAGATGCTAAATCCATTAAATGACTTCCTGAAAAGAGTTCAGGAGCATGAACAACAAAGTCACTTTGATATTCATTATTAAAAAAATCGTCTATGTTTAAATCTAAGTCTGAATATGAGAGATGAAATTCAAATAAATCTGGACTTATCATATTGTTATATTGATTAAAATCATGATATCTAACCGGAACTCCCCATGGTCTTTTGAAATTATATTGTCGAGGCTTAATTTTATTCTGGTTAATATCTGATAGAAAAAAATAATCGTCAACAGACATGTCTCTTTGAAGTGTTTTACCTAAAAGTTGTTCATAATTTTGTGGAGATAGGCCTTGACCAGGACTAAGGACATTGATGTGCTCAGGTGAAATAGTTGTCCCCTTTTTGATATCCATTGCGGCTACCAAACTTTTTGCAAGATTTTCTCTATTAATCATTTCACCTTGTGATACAACTCTTTTTTTGCCATCTCCTAAAGCCTGTTCTATTTCTCTAATTCCTTTTGTCATTGATAAAAACTCTTCAGGCTCAAGGCTAGCAGCATGATCTGGTCCCTCTGCATTTCTATCAAAAGTAAAATGCCTCTCAACGACCTTTGCACCAAGCCCGACTGCTGCTAAAGAAACTGATGTGCCTCTTTCATGCCCTGAATATCCAACATATGGATGTATTTCTTTTAGTTTATTCATCCAATTAAGATTTATGTCATAAACCGGAGCTGGGTAAGTACTATTACAATGCAAAAGAATAAAATCAGAATTGTTTTCATTTAAAAAATCTACTGTTATTTGCACTTCATCTTTTGTGCTCATACCTGTAGATAAGATTAATGGCTTACCAGTTTCAACCAACTTAGTTATCAGAGGTATATTTGTTAAGTCAGCCGATGCAACCTTATATGCTGGTACATCCAGACTTTCTAAGATTTTAATACTTTTAATATCCCATGGCGTACACATATACAAAATATTCATATCTTTACAATATTTTGCAATTCTCCTGTGTTCATCTTCGGAAAGTTCAAAGCGATCTAATAAATCTAAAATGTACTCAGTTCCTAGATCTTCTCCAGTTTTTGAGAGGCTCTTTTTTCTGTATACAGATTCCATGTTGCGCATTTGAAACTTAACACAATCTGCACCAGCATCTATTGCAGCATCAATCATTTTAATCGCTTGGTTAAAACTTCCGTTATGGTTATTTCCTATTTCGGCTATAACAAAAACCTTATTTTTGCCAATATTAAAATCTGCAATCTTCATAATAATATTATTCCTAAAATTAAAAACCTGAACTTCCTCTAGAAGTCCAAGTTTTTAAGCCCTCTGATTCAAAACGAAAATTTTGTATATCTAATTTTTTTGATTTTAAAAAAGCAATCAATTGATGTTTTTGAAATGGTGGGACATAAAATATAAAAAAGCCACCGCCTCCAGCACCAAGAAGTTTTCCTCCAATCGCACCATTCTTAATAGCTCCATTATATATAGAATCAATTTTTTTATTTGAAATCATGCTGCTGAAATTTCTTTTTAATTTCCAAGCTGCATCTAAACACTCACCAAATTTTTCCAATTCTCCTCTAAGCAAAGAATTTCTTGTTTCATATGTAAGATCTACATTCTTTTTCACCATATCTTTAACTGACTTTGAGCTCATTGTTACTTTTTGATCTTTATGTATATTTCCTGAATTGTGGCCAATACCTGTATTACACAACACTAAACTCTCTTCCAATTCAAGTACAGTATTAGGATGAACTCTTATTGGATTAACAATATTTTCAGCAGAATTAAATTCTATAAAGTTAAAACCTCCGAAAACAGCAGCATATTGATCTTGCCAACCTCCAGCAATACCTAGGTTTAATCTCTCTGCTTGAAAAGCTATTTCAGCTAACTCATACTGATTCCATTGATCTTTCCTAAGCATATTAAAACATCCAAGTATTGCTGCTGATAAAGTTGCTGACCCACCAAGACCTGATCCCAAAGGGAAATCAGAATTCAAATATAATTCAAATCCGTATTTAGGTTGCACAACATGAAGAATTGATTGAATAAGGCCAAAATCTCCCTTTGCTGATAATGCCTCACTTAAATCATCTGCTGTTAATTCTGCATTTAAGTCTTGAGATTTTATAATAATCTTTGAATCATTTCTTACCTTCATTGCTGCATGGCTGTATAAAGATATTGCTGTATTTATTACTGCACCAGGATTAGTTTCAAAATAGTGTGTTAAGTCGGAGCCTCCGCCACCAAAACTTACCCTGACTGGAGCCCTTGAACGTATATAAACTGATTTTTCATCGTCAAGAGGTAAATATTCCCTTGAGACTATCGAAACTAACTTCTTTGAATTGTCTAAAATTGGAATATATTTTATATGGCTATCCAAAAGCTTTATAAGTTGCTCTCGTGAACTACTTGCATTAGCCCATACAAAATCAATATTTACACAATTCGAAATACTGTCATCGAGGGTTATTCCTCTTAATAATGCACGGCGAATATCTCCATCGGTAGCTAAACCAACAATTTTTCCTGAATTTTTTTTTGTAAAAATCATTCCATAATGATTGTCTTCAACTTTTAATAGCGCGTCTTTTACAGTTGCTTTTTCATCAATTACGTATTTATCAGAATTAAAATTTGATTTTTCTTTCATATATTATCCATCTAATAAAAATAGCTTAACTTCATCTAAAGACGAAACTGAATGATAAGCATATTCTGAATCTATTTTTATTTCATCATTATTAGTATATAGAATATTGGTTCCAATTCCTGAATTTTGTCCAGCCATAATATCTGTTAATTTATCTCCAATTAATATAGATCTTGATAAATCAATATTAAAATCATCTCTTGCTTGATAAATCATTCCAGGATTAGGTTTTCTTGAAATATGGTCTTTCTTATAAATACCTTTTCCATGTTTAAAATGATATGGAGAAAAATATACTTTACTTAATAAAATATCTTTTTTCTTGAACTCTTGAATCATCCAGTTTGTAAGATGATTAAAATCGTTTAAAGTGTATAAGCCTCTGCCTATACCAGCTTGATTGGTAATTACAAAGATTAGATAGCCTTTTTGTATAGCCTCTTTAGTCAAATCAAAGATGCCTTTTACAAATTCAAAATCTTCAACTTTATATACATATCCATGATCAATATTTATCACTCCATCACGATCTAAAAAAAAACCTTTATTCATTATCTATATTTAATTTTCTTGATAAATATCTCTTGAAAAAACTTTCTTCTTAACATCTAAGAGATCCTCTGAAATCCTATTTGCAACAATTACTTCTGATCGCTGTTTAAATTCAGATAAATTATTTACAACCTCAACACCCATGAAAGAATTTTCTTTTATAGTTGGTTCAAATACAATTACCTCACGAGCCATCTTTTTTATATTTTTAATAATATCAATTACAGCAGCAGACCTATAATTGTCGCTACCTTTTTTCATCTCAAGTTTGTAAAAACCTATTGTTTCAGGTTTTTCTTTAAAAATTTGATTCGATAAAAATGTTTTTCTAGTTTCATTAGAATGAACTATTGCTTCGATTAGATTTTGTGGTGTATCTTTAAAATTATGTAAAAGTTGCTTAGTATCTTTTGGTAAGCAGTATCCCCCATAACCCAAAGAAGGATTATTGTATGTATCTCCAATCCTCTTATCAAAAGATACTCCATCAATAATATCTTTAGTATTGAGTTGGTTATGTAATGCAAACGAATCCAATTCGTTAAAAAATGAGACTCTCATTGCGAGATACGTATTAGAAAATAACTTTACAGATTCCGCTTCTTTTGAAGGCATATGTAAAATTTTGACGTCTTTTTCTTTAGCACTGTCACTGAGAATCTTAGCAAATTTTTTAGATTTTGAGCATTGACCACCAACAATAATTCTTGATGGGTATAAGTTATCTTTAAGAGCATTTCCTTCTCTAAGAAATTCTGGAGAAAAAATAATTCTATCAGTTTTAAATCTGGACTGTAAGTAATCTGTATGCCCTATTGGAATTGTTGATTTTATAACAATTAGTGCCTCTTTGTTGACCTTAATAGCCCTACTAACAACATTATCAACAGAGCTTGTGTCAAAGGACATCATATTTGCGCAATAGTCAGTAGGTGTCGCAATAATTATAAACTCAGCTTCCTTATATGCATCTTCTTCATCTATTGTAGCTTTAATACATAAGTTATTATTAAGAAAAAGTTTATCTATGAGCGCATCTTCAATTGTAGATTGATTAGAATTTATCTTGTTTACTCTATCAATATCTATATCAAGAATTGTTAGTTTATTTTTGTCAGCAAGTAGGGCAGCAATCGACATACCTACATATCCAGAACCGACAACTGTTATTTTTGCATTTTTATCCAAAATTTCTCCTAAACAATCTGATTAAATTTCAAAAACCAAAAATCAATTAATTGATATTAGAACATCGGGGTTTAAGTTATTTTTTTTATCAATTGATTTTTTAATTTTCCTCATTAATTCACGCTCAACCGGATCTCTTAATAAGTCAGTTAACTCAATTTTAGATCTTCCAATACCATGCTCGGCTGCAAAACTGCCTCCCATTTTTGTTACTAATTTACCTAACTCATATGCAAATTCTTTTTCCGTATTATTAAACGATTTTTGTCCCTCAGGAGGTGAAAGATTATAGTGAATATTTCCATCACCTATATGACCAAAAGAATTAATCTTTACATTAGGCATTATCTGATTACAAATTTTATCGGCACTAATTAAAAAATCTACTAACTTACTTGGAGGAACTGAGAGATCATGTTTAAGTTGAGGTCCAAGTCTTTTTTGTCCCTCAGGTTGCTCATCTCGTAAACGCCAAAAAACTTTTTTTTGAGATTCAGAAGATGCTATTGAACCATCAGCTATGATATTCTTTTCTATACCCTTTTCTATTTCTTTTGTAAGTATATTGTCTAGAGGAACTTCCTTCGAAATAGACCCTAATTCTACTAATAAATAATATTTTGTTCTTTTTTGTAATGGAAATATGAGATTATCAATATGATTAAGTGCGATCTCGAGCCCAATATCTGAAAAAAATTCAAGAGCTGACAAAAATTCTCCACACTCATTTCTTAAATTATCAGCAGTACTAATAAGTTCTGAAGCATCCTCAAAAGCTAGCAAAGCAGTATAGCTTTGTTTAGGTTTAGGCACTAACTTAAGAATTGCTTTAGAAACTACTCCAAGGGTTCCTTCTGAACCACAAAAAACTTTTCTCAGCTGATAGCCTGCATTATCTTTTTGAACAGACCTCATTCCATTCCAAATTGTTCCATCAGCAAGAACTACCTCTAAACCCAATACTAAATCTTGCATCATTCCATATCTAAAAGCGTGAGATCCACCTGCATTAGTCGCAATTAAGCCTCCAATTTGGGCACTGCCTTCTGAACCTAGATGCATGGGAAACATTTGTTGAGTGTCATTAAGATATGAGTGTAATGTTTCAAGTATTACTCCAGACTCAACTGAGATAGTTCCACTTGTAATATCTAGATTTAAAATTGAGTTCATTCTACTCAAGGAGATAATAATACCTCCTGAGGAATTCAGAACACTAGAGCCTACTAGACCGGTATTTCCTCCTTGAGGTACAGCAAAAATATTCTCAGAATTACATAATTTAAGGACTGCTTGAAGCTCTTCACTAGATTTTGGTCTTGCGACTCCAAGAGGAATTTCGCCATATTGATCCAGCCAATCTCTTTGCCATGGCAGAGAATCTGAAGATGGAATCCAACCCTTCGGACCTAAAAGACTCTTAAATTTTTTAGACAATACGTCCACTATAAATATTAAGTTTTGGAGGATTCTCTATAAACCTGAACAAAAACAATAAGCAAAGACAGTATTCCGCCCAGGAGAGTACCTAAAATACAAATAACTGCTCTATTAGGTGCAGATTTTCTCTCAGGTACTATTGCCGAATCTAATGTTTTAAAAATATATTCTTTTTCAGACGATGCAAGCATTAAAGTTTGCATTTGAGTTTCTTGAAGCTTCGCCACCACTTCTCTTATTGATTGAACATTTGTAGATTTTATTGATTCATTTAAAAAGTTGATAGAGTTTTGAGCTTTTGATTTATCTAATTCACGCATACTTTCATTAATGTTATAAATTACTATATCAACCCATTTTTTTGCAATAATTGGAGACCTGTGTTCAATTGATAACGTAACAAATCCCGTATCTGCATCATTAGTAATGTTAAGAATATTTTTATATTTTCTATAAGCTTCTTGATCTGAGGGAATAACTGTTTGAGGAAATGAAACTTTTCTTACCCACTTTCCAGTTTTATCATCAAACATTTTTTCATCATATATAAGAGTATTCCCATTTTGTATCCATTCATCAAGCGCCATTAAATTTTCAAGCTTTATATTTGACAGAAAAAACTTTGAAAAAAAGTCGAAAGACTTTATTCTTTTTATAGCTTCCTGAGATTTTGTAGCATTGCTTCCTGGTATCTCAACACCTGCAAAACTTGCTAATCCAGAAAAACTTCCAAGTTTTGAAGATAAAGAATCCTCTAGTGTTGTTGGAGCTAAAACTGCCGAGGATGTGTAAAGATTCGGTAGGCTTAAAGAATAAAATACTGAAAATATTGCTGCAATCGTTGTAAATGATAATACTAATGATTTTCTATCCCAAATAATTAAAAATAGTTTTTTAAGATCTATCTCGTCTTCATATTTATTATTATTATTCATATTGAATTTATATATTGTAATAATTTGAATTAAAACTAATAAATAGCACTATCATTAAGGATTTTAACATAATTTTAACAGCGTGCTTAAGAGTCTGATTTTGGTTTAAAACATTTATTGAGAAAGGGTAGATAAATTTATTATTTTTTATCAAGTTTACCCTCGTCGCGAAGCCTTTTTCTTATCTTTGTTGCGCTTATTGAGGAAATTGAATCCTCAAACGACTCTTCTTCAAATACATATCCTACACCCCTTCCATAAGTTATGTTCACTATATTGGGTACGAGCATAATTTCGTACTCAATACCTCTCTTGTAACCATCTGACAATAAGCCTGATTCTATATTTTTGCATACTTGATCCCAATCAAAGGGATTATCATCCTGTCCTGCGCCGCCAGAAGCACCTTTTACATCTCTTACTTGGATAATAACTTGTCCGGTTTTAGCAATACATCTTTTGAAAAGTTCTTGATGACCATGATGCCATGGTTGCCATCTGCCAAGCATCTGAACAGTAGGCTTCTTCCAATCAAACATGTTTTTCCTTAATATCAAATGCAATATTAATATGGTTTTTATCATTCCACTCTTTTATATGGAAAGTGACATTTTTTGGGTTTTCAAATAATTTGTTCGTGTCCTTAAATCTTCCCTCTTTAATTGTATCCATCCATATGACAATGTCTGCAGCAAAATTTGATCTGGTATCTTTTGTAGGACAAACAAAGTCACAAATAACATATCTTCCATGGCTTTTTTCAAAATCTGCAAATGTCCTCATTCTTTCAGATTGACGTAATCGTCCATTTTCAGAAAAATCCCAATCGTTAGCCATTTCCCTTACTTTATCTGCATTATACCAAGCAGCTTTGAGCAAAGGCGCCAATCTTTCAGTAAGATATGTCTTTCCAGATCCAGGCAATCCCATTACTAAAATTTTCATAATTTCTTTATATCATCTAATAAAAAAAAGATAGTTTATATCTTGTTAGTAATAAAAGATACTAATCTTACTGTAATAATATGAGATGGTACCCGAGGCCGGACTTGAACCGGCACGATATTTCTATCGAGGGATTTTAAGTCCCTTGTGTCTACCAATTCCACCACTCGGGCACAATGATTTACATGCCATATATATTAATGGAGGCTGAATCCGGAATCGAACCGGAGTGAACGGCTTTGCAGGCCGCTGCATAACCACTCTGCCATCCAGCCATTAAAATTAAATCGCATTGTATAACAGATTTTAACTATATGTTTTATATTTTATCTTATAAAGATAATATTATTCTCTTTCAATATCATCCTCGACGCACTCCTCTCCATACTGGATTTCTATGAGATGACATTTTTCATCATAAGGATTTGATATTTTGTGCCACTCACCCATGGGCACTAAATAATGATCAAATTTATTTAATTGAATACTTTTTTTGTTCTCTGGATTTTCTTTGCTATAGCTAACTATGCATGAGCCTTTACTTACCATCCAAATTTCATGTCTTTTAAAATGTTTTTGAAAGCTCATACTTTTGCCTGGATCAACTATAAGCTCTTTAACTTTTACATCACCGTCTTCAAAAAGATTATAGAAAGATCCCCATTTTCTTTCTTCAAAATAATACTGCCACTTTTTGAGCATCCATGAGGAAGAATTTTTTTTATCGTCGCCTCCAACACTAAATAGAAATTCGATCTCGTCAACCTCCATCTCAGGTATATTTCCTTCTTTCCTATCTCCTCCGTTTGCAAAGGCAATTTCATCATTTGGATACATTTTTTTTACTTTAACCAATGCTTGAGATGCGCTTCCATGATCATCATCTTCAAAATCAATTACAGAATCAACAAACGAAAGATTCTCAATAATAGATTTCCTTTCTTCAAATGGCATAAAAAACTTACCTTTCTTTTTTATTAACCAATCATCGCTATTTAAAGCAACAATAAGAATGTCTCCAAGATATCTAGCTTCTTTAAAATAAGATATATGTCCTGAATGTAAAGGATCAAACCCTCCACTTACAACTATAACTTTCATGATATTAAAAATGTTTAAACGAATTCATTGTATAAATTATCCCTGTATATATCGTCACAAATAATGACATAACAAGAAAAAAATCACTAATTACAACTATAAGCATGTTATTCATCGCTAATCCTAGTAAATAAATACTAATCGTAAAAAGTTGAACGGAAGTTTTAATCTTTGCAAGAAAAATTACCTTGGTAGCCTGAATATTATTGTTTCTTGAATTCATATCTCTCAAAGCACTTACCCATATTTCTCTTGAAATAATACATGCGGAAACAAAACCTATTAAATAACTTGATAGATTTACAGAAAGTCCAAGAAGAATAAAAACAATTAAAATTTTATCTGCTATTGGATCCATAATTTCACCAATTTGTGATGTTGCGTTATATTTTCTTGCCAAAAAACCGTCAAAGTAATCTGATAAACTAGCAATAAAAAAAAGTATCAAGGCAAATATATAATAATTATCTAGAGTCAGTAGACCGAAAATAACTATTGCAATAATAATTCTTGCAAATGTTAGTAAATTAATTAAATAAGTTATCATTTTAATTTATTCATAATTCGATTTGCTATTTTCTCATTAATGCCCTCAACAGTCATCAAATCTGAAATGCTTGCTGACTTTAAGTTCTTAATACTTTTGAAATTTTTAATTAATCTTGATTTTAATACAACTCCGATTCCTTTGATTGCGTCTAACTCTGATTTATAAACTGTTTTCCTTTTTTTCTTTCTTTGTGCCTGAATAGCAAACCTATGAGATTCATTTCGCATTTCCTGTAAAACTAAAAATGCTTTAGAATTTTTATCAAGTTCTAAAATTCCCTCTTTGCTCAAAATAGTCTCTGTTGCTCTGATTCTATTGCTTCCTTTTACAATAGATATAGCTTTAAGATTTTTATGATTTGACTTTTCTAATACAGAATTTACATACTTTAATTGAGTTTTGCCACCATCAATTAATAAAAGATCTGGTTTAATTTGAGAATCTTCAAAGTATTTTATTCTTCTTTGTAAAACATGCTCTATAGAACCAACGTCATTTCCTGATAGATAATTTGGAATATTAAAAAGTCTGTAGCTTTTCTTTTCTGGACCTTCTTTAGAAAAAACTATACAAGATGCTACACCATTTTCACCAGATATATGACTAACATCATATGCCTCAATTTTATTTATTTCTTTTTTTCCTACATAGCCACTTAGTTCGTTTAATGCAAATGTGTATTTATCTTGTTTACTGATATGATTTTTAATAACTTGCTTTGCATTCAATTTACACAGATTAAATATTGGCCTAATAGATTTGTTAGGGGAATGAATAATTTTTACTTTTTTTTGGTGTTTTGTCAGGAACATTTGTTCAAGAATTTTCTTATTATCTATTTCGTTTGCACACAAAATACTTTTTGGTATGTCTATTTGGTTTTCATAAAAATTAAATAATGCGCTTTGATATACTTCGTCTAAAGAACTATAAAATGCATTTTTAATTAAATGTGTTTTTGTTCCTCTAATTTTTCCATTTCTTACAACAATAATCGAAATACCAAGATAGTTCATTTCTTTGCTTACTGAGATGATATCGGTGTCTCTCGCAAGAGTGACTACTGATTGCTCCTCCCTTAAAAGACTTAATCTTCTTAAACGATCTCTAATTTCAGCAGCTTTTTCAAATTGGAGCATTGATGATGCTTTCTCAATTTCTCGAGTTAATCTTTGAATAGTTTTAGTATCCGAAGATTTTAAAAATGATTGAGCTCCGATAATGTCTTCAAAATAATCAGCTTTATTTATTTTTTGAACACAAGGTGCTGAGCATCTTTTCATTTGAAATTCAATACATGGCCTTGTTCTATTTTGAAATGTATTGTCGCTACAATTTCTGACTCTAAAAATTTTCTGTATTTCTTTGATGGATTTTTTTACAGCTTCGGAGCTTACAAAAGGACCAAAATATTTTTTATCAACACTTTTTTTAGTTCTTTTGGAATAAATCCCTGGATATTCATGATCCAATGAAAAATATACATAAGGATATGTTTTGTCATCTCGCAAAAGTATATTAAATTTTGGTTTATTTTCTTTGATTAGCATTTGTTCTAACAATAATGCCTCAACCTCATTTTTGGTTGTAAAAGTCTCAACTTTATTTGTGAGAAACTTTATCTGAGAAGTTTTTCTATCTTTAAAGGATTTTCCAAAATATGAGGAAACTCTTTTTTTTAAATCTTTTGCTTTTCCAATGTATATAATTTCCTGATTATTAAAAAACTTATAAACTCCAGGAGTATTGGGGACTTTATTTAAATCTATCAACATGATGAAAAATAATTGTGAAACTAATCTATATCTAAAAGATATTTCTTAGTATAAATCTTGCCTGCATTAACACCAAATTGATCAAATGGGTTTATATCTAACATAGATGCTGTAATGAATGTTCTATGCTCCCAAGAGGCTATAAGATAGCCTATAGTGAAGGGATCAACATTTTTTAACAAGAATAAATTTAAAGGAATATTTCCATTTATCTTTTCCTCTTTATTTAGAAGATCACTCGATCCACTTGATAGGAGTTTTGCTTGAGTTATTCCTTGGGCAAATGCCATGCAATTTTTATCATTTGAACTTACTATAATATCTCCACAAATTTCTTGAGTGCCTTGATGCAACAATTGAAAATATGAGTGTTGAGCAGTTGGGCCATATCCACCAAATATTATTTGTCCAGTTTTTTTGAACTCAGATATTGATGAAGCAATTTTACCAAGTGATTCCATTTCAAGTTGTTGAACATAATTTGGAAATGACCTAAGTTTCCAAATATAAGACAAAACAACTCTGCAATTTTTATTCTTATAATTATTTAACCATATATCAGAAAATGAAAGTGTCTTAATAAATTTAAAATAATTATCATCTCTTTTTAAATCTCTATCTGCTTGGCTACCACCTTGCAAAAATTCTTCTTTTAAGTGTGGGTGATTTTCAAAATACGCAGCAAGTGAAATATCAGACCAGATAGAATATCTTCCACCAATTTCTTTATCTATTTCAATAATGTTGTCTATGTTATATTTATTTGCTTCGTCCTTATTTGCAGTTATTGCTATAAAATTACTTTTACCTTGAGACCAAGCAAATGCTTTTTTCAACATCTCAATAGTTTCATCTGTTGTAAATGATTTTGAAGCAACAATAAAAATAGTTTCAGTTCTCTTAAGTCTTTTTATTTTTTCCTCAAACTCATGAGGATCTGAACCAGTAATAAATAAATAATTAGAAACAGTACTACCCATACTCTCAATTAATAACTTAGGTCCTTCAAAAGAACCTCCAATACCAATAGTGACAACATTCTTTGCAGAGCTTAATAATTTATAGTATTTTTCTACTTCTTTTTTAGAACTTGCTTCCCTATATTTTGGATGCCAAGCTGCTTGATCTTCTGTAAAGTTGATTTTTTTTCCGTCAAATAAATCGTTTATTTTTGAAAATAGTCCGATTTTTTCTGATTTATAATTAAATTCCTCATATAGATCTGTTGTGAATTCTTTGATGTAAGATTTAAAACTTAGCACCCTATTTTCATAATTGTAATTTTCTAAATTTGATTTTTTCATTTAATGCTCTCATATATTTGAGCAAGAGAATCGGCAATACTATTTGATGCCGTTATTGGTCTTCCAATAACTATGTAATCAGCTCCAAGACTTATCGCATCTTGTGGGGTCATAACTCTTTTTTGATCGTCTATTGAATCATTTATTCTAATACCCGGTGTGATGGTCAATAAAGAAGTCTTTCTCTTAACAATTTCCAATTCATGAGGAGAACATACCACTCCGTCTACTCCCGCCAACATTGCCAAATCAATCATTGCATTTACTTGCTCCACGCAATTTCTTTTATAAATTTGATATGTATCATCATCACTTAAACTAGTAAGAGCAGTTACTGCAAAAACTTTAATATCTGTTCCTATTACTCCCTCTATTGCAGACATCATCATATCTTTTCCGCCCGATGAATGAACAGTTAACATTGCAATAGGTAAAGAAGTAAGTCCTTGTATAGTTTTCTTTACAGTATTTGGAATATCGTGAAGTTTTAGGTCAAGAAATATTTCAAAACCTTTGTCTGAAGTATATTTAAGCAGCTTTTGTCCAACTGAGTTAAATGAAACACTTCCTATCTTAATCATACATTTATTAGGATCAAGAAAGTCTATAATATTCTTTGCGCTATTAAAATTAGTTTCGTCAATTGCAACAATAATCATTTTTTTACTAATGATTTTGACGGTTTAAAGTGTAGAGTAGCGGTTTCACCCAAATATGAAATTTTTTTAGTTTTAGGATTTATAAATTTTCTTGGTCTTATATATTTTTTTGAGAAAGTTCCAAAGCCCCTTATCTCAACCTTTTTATCCAAAGCTATTGAATTAGTAATTGTGTCAAGTATGTTATCAATTGCCTCAGAAACTTGAGTTTTATTTAAATTAGGAAATTCTTTTCTTAGAGATGATTCAATATCTGATCGGGTAAAGGATTCTTTTGTTAGTTTATTCACTCAATTTTAACGAAATTCTTTCTCTGTCTGCATCAACAGCAAAGACAATACACTCAAGCTTTTGATCTTTTTTAAAATTTTCAAGAGATTTTTTTGGATCCTCGTCTTCTGTAATATCTGAAAGATGAATTAATCCATCTATGTCGCCTTCTAGGCCAACAAATATACCAAAATCAGTAATAGACTTAATACTTCCTTTCACTTTATCTCCAATACCATATTTATTGGAAAATTCTGTCCAGGGATTAGGTTTAGTTTGCTTCAAACCAAGCGAGATCCTTCTTTTATCATGATCAATTTCTAAAATCATTACTTTAATTTTTTCGTTCATTTCAACAACTTTTGAAGGATGAATATTTTTGCTAGTCCAATCCAATTCAGACAAATGAATCAGGCCTTCTATTCCCTCCTCTAATTCTGCAAAGCATCCATAGTCAGTGATATTAGATACTTCTGCTTCATAAATGCCTCCAACAGAATAACTTGATTCAACATTTTCCCATGGATCATTATGAATTTGTTTAAGACCAAGTGAAACTCTTAATTTTTCTTTATCAAAACTTAAAACTTTAACTTCTAATTCTTCATTTAAATTGATGTGCTCAGAAGGATTTGTAACTCTTGACCATGAAATATCTGTTATGTGTAGAAGTCCATCAATACCTCCAAGATCAATAAAAGCTCCATAGTCAGTAATATTTTTTACAATTCCTTTGACAATTTGGCCCTCTTCAAGGTTTTTTAATAACTCTACCTTTATTTCTGAATTATTTTTTTCAAGCACAGCTTTTCTTGACAAAACAACATTATTTCTTTTGTAATCAAGTTTTATTACCTTAAATTCTTGAATTGAATGTTCTATATCAGGAGCCTCTTTAACAGGTCTAACGTCAACAAGTGATCCTGGAAGAAAAGCTTTTACAACGTCAACCTCTACAGCAAATCCACCTTTAACCCTATTATGTATTTTTCCAGTGACAAATTCTCCAGTCTCTAAAGCTTCCTCAAGCATCCTCCATGTTGAAAGTTTTCTTGCCTTTTCTCGAGAAATTCGTGTTTCACCATAACCATCTTCAACTGCTTCAAGAGCAACCTCAACTTCATCGCCTACTTCAATATCTAGCTTGCCCTCATTATCTTTAAATTCATCTAGGGAAATAACACCCTCAGATTTGAGTCCAACATGAACAGTTACCCAATCATTATCAATGTCTAATACCACTCCAGAAACTATTGAACCTGGTTGCATATCCAAAGAACTTAAATTCTCTTCGAGTAAAGTTGAAAAAGATTCTGACATTTATATAAATTCCTTTTTAATTAAATTTTCAGTAAAACTGAACACTTCTTCAAGTGACATATCTGAAGAGTCTATAACATGAGCATCTTCAGCAGGTAAAAGAGGTGATATTTCTCTTGAACTATCTTTTAAATCTCTTTTTTTAATATCATCTATCAAAGCGGGCATATTAACTTCTTGACCAAGATTCTGCAACTCTAAGTAACGTCTTTTTGCTCTTTCTTCAGATGAGGCGGTTAAGAATATTTTTAATTTTGCATCTTTAAATACTACTGTCCCCATATCTCTTCCATCTGCGACTAATCCCTCCCCATTATAAAAGTTTCTTTGTATATCATATAAGGCATTTCTTACTTCTTTTTTTGAGCTATGTTCTGATGCTAATTTAGCTAATATTTCTGATCTTAATTCAGTTGTAATATCATTTTTTTTGTATCTTATTGAAAGTTTTTTTTCACTTTTAACAAATTCAACGTGCTTTTTGATTTGATTTGCAATTTCATCTGAGGTAAAACTCAACTCATACAAAAAAGCAAAAAGTCTATATAAAACTCCGCTATCAAGTAGATTAAAACCAAAACTATCTGCAATTCCTCTTGCAAGAGCTCCTTTACCAGATGCTGATGGTCCATCAATAGTAATTACATTAATCCTCTTCATTAATTTTCATACCTATTGTATTCATTATACTTTTGAAATCAGGGAATGAAGTCTCAATATTTTTACAATTTGTTACTCGAATAAAATTATCTGATCTGATACCAGCTATTAAAAAACTCATTGCAATTCTATGATCATCAAAAGAATCAATAGATTCATCGCATTTAAGTTCTTTTGATGTTCCTGTGATTGATATACCATCCTCAAAAATATCGTGTTCAATTTTTAACTTTATGAATCCTTCTGAAATTGCATGCAATCTATCAGATTCTTTAACTCTCAACTCAGCAGCATTTTTAATTATTGTTTGTCCTTCTGCGAAACAAGCAGCAATACTTAATATAGGAATTTCATCGATGATATTTGGAATAATATTGTCTGGTACATTTATACCTCTTAGCTCTGAAGAGCTTATATAAATATCACCAACAATCTCATTTGAAGCTTTTTTCTTATTTTTAATTTCAAGATTTGCTCCCATTAATAGCAAAACATCTAATAATCCTTTTCTAGATTCATTTAAGCCAACATTTTTTATAATAACTTTAGAGTCTCTAGAAATAATTGTTGCAACAATAATAAAAGCTGCAGATGAAAAATCACCAGGAACATCAAATGAATTTTTTGGTTCTAGTTCAGAATAGTTGAACTGAATAGTTTTTGAATTCTGATTATTTTCATAGAGAATTTCTCCACCAAAAAACTCAATCATCCTTTCTGTATGATCTCTTGTTATTTTTGGTTCAGTTATTTTTATATTTTTATGAGATGACAGTGCGGCTAATAGTAAGCATGATTTAACTTGAGCACTTGCAATTGGCATTTTATATTCAAAATTATTAATAATTTTTGATCCTAATGTACTTATAGGAAGCATACTATTATCACTACTTAACTTAGCTCCCATCATCTTAAGTGGTTTAATCACTCTGCTCATTGGTCTTTTTTTAAGCGATGAGTCTCCTGTCATAGTTAATCTTAAGCCAAGGCCAGAAATCAGACCTAGCAACAATCTTGCACCTGTGCCTGAATTACCAAGATTTAATTCTTGTTTAGGGTCTTTAAACATAACCTGTCTTTTCTTTAAAGTGACTATGTCTTTATTTATAGATATTGAAGATCCAATAGAATTAAGTGCATTAACGGTTGAAATTGGATCTTGGGCATTTAAAAATCCATTTACTTGCATATCACAATTAAGTAATGATCCAATAATTACAATCCTTTGAGATACTGATTTATCACCTGGACAGTGGACCTCTCCATGTAAAGATTGAGATTTGTGTGAAGTTAAATTCAAAACTTGTCTTCTTTGAAAGATTTAATTTCATCAAGTTCTTTGTTTAATAGTTCAAGATGAGAAAATACATCTGGAATTTGCTTGGTCTCAGTAATCAATTCTAAAAGATTATTTAATGAAACTTGCATTCCAGCAAGTGCTTTAATCAAATCAACTCTATTAAGCATGAAGATATCACGCCACATTTCTGAATTTGAACCACTTAGCCTTAGAAACTCTTTCAATCCTCCTCCAGCATTATCATCTACGTCATGATTAGATAATCTAATCGAATCAATTAATGCATATGAAACTAAGTGTGGAAGATGACTTGTCATTGCAAATATTAAATCATGCTCAGAAACACTCATTGTTGATGTCCTCATTTGTAGTGCGTTTTTCCAAAAATTATCAACTTTTTGAAAATGACCTTTTTTGCTGTTAAAAGGATCACATAAAACATTTTTTTTATTTTTGAAAAGATCTCCATCAGCTGCAGAAATTCCTGATTGATCAGAGCCAGCAATTGGATGAGAAAGAACAATATTTGATGCATCATTCAATTTAAGATGATTTTTTACACTTGATGTATCAGTAATGGTGACATCCGTATTCCAAATATCCTTTAAGTTGTTTAAAACCTCTAATGTTTGTTTTGGAGGTACAGCAACAATAATTAGATCAACTTTTTTTTCAAAATTTTTTGAATTTATATCTTCAATAGACTCAACTTTTGAGTCAATTATATTTTTTTCTAAAGCCTCTTTTATAGAATTATTTGATTTATCAAAGCCATATACTTTTATACCTTTAGACTTTGAAGCAAGGGCAATTGACGACCCAATCATGCCAAGGCCAATTATTAGAATTTTTTCAACATTCAGATTCATATATATTCAGGATATGAACCAAAATTTCTTACAATAGCACCAGTATCAATAACTTCTTTTATAGCTAGATGTAATTTTTGGTCTTTTATATGTCCCTCACAATCTACAAAAAAATCATGAGAATTTATATTCCCTCTTGATGGACGAGTCTCTATCTTACTTAAATTGATTTTTCTTTTTTCAAAAGGTTTTAGAACTGACATTAAGGAGCCAGGTTTATTTGGAGTTTGAATTAAAAAAGAACTTTTATCTTTGCCTGTTTTTTCAACTTTATTTTTACCTATTACTAGGAATCTAGTTTTATTTTCTGAGTAATCCTGAATATTTTTGTTGATTAACTTCAATTTATACTTGTTTAATGCCATTGAATTCACGATACATAAAATATTTTTATTCTCTTTTGCATATTGCGCAGCAACTGCTGAGCTTGGCATTTCAAGTCTTTTTATGTTTCCTAAATTTCTTTCAATCCATTTTGAGCATTGTCCTAATGCCTGAGGATGAGATGCAATAGCGAAAGCTTGTTCAATTTTAAATTTATTTCCTGCTGCTAATTGATGATCAATATTTAAATATATTTCTCCAATAATATTTATGTCTTTACTGTCTGCTAGACAGTTTAAAGTAGTATTTATAACTCCCTCCGATGAATTTTCTACTGGAACAACCCCTAAATTTACATCATCATTTATTACTTGATAAAACACATCATCAATAGTTGATGTAGGTATTCTTAGAGCCTGAGAGCCAAATTGATTATGAACAGCTGCCTCTGAATGAGTTGCCTCAGGTCCAAGATATGCAACTTTTAAAATTTCTTCAAGAGACAGACAGCCAGAAATTAATTCTTTATAAATGGCTCTAATCTTTGAATCTGGTAATAGTCCTTTTTTATTTGCATTTAAAATATTTCGTAAAATTTTTGTCTCTCTATCGGGTTTGTAAAATGACTCTTTAGGACTTACTTTTGATTTAATCTTTCCAATAGCTACGGCATGTGAAGCTCTTTTTTGAATGAGAGCATAAATTTCTTTGTCTATTTTATCAATTTTGACTCTGTGACTTTTTAATTTCTTATCTGTCATTTTTGTTAACCGTATTTTGACTCAAAGTATTTCATATACTTTATAAGTTCCTCAACCCCATCTAGAGGCATTGCATTATATATGCTGGCTCTCATTCCTCCAACTGATCTATGTCCTTTTAAGTTTAAAAGGCCATTTTCTTCGGCATGTAATAAGAATGGAGAATCTAATTCATCATTTTCAAGAAAAAATGTAACATTCATAATTGATCTGTTTTCAATATCTATATTATTTGAATAAAAATCTGAACTATCAATATATTCATATAATTTTGATGATTTTGAATAATTTTGCTGTTTAAAAAATTCAAGTCCTCCTTTCTTCTTTATCCATTTAAAAACTTTTCCGGCCATATACCATGCAAATGTAGGAGGTGTATTTAACATTGATTCTGCAATTGAATGTTCAGAATATTTAAGAATATTTGGAATTTTTTGATTTCCCAATTCCATAAAGTCTCTATCAATAATTACTATTGTTAAGCCAGCAGGTCCAATATTCTTTTGAGCACCTGCATATATTAATGAGAATTTACTAACATCTAGAGGCTCACTCAAAATTACTGAAGATGCATCTGAAATAATAGGTTTATTAACATTAGGTGCTTCATGAATTGCAACTCCCTGAATCGTCTCATTTGGACAATAATGAACATATGCAGATTTTTCTGATATCTTCCAAGTTTTTGGATCAGGGGCATAAGAGTAATTTTTAGCTTCAGATGATGCAATTGTATTCACTTTTATTATCTTTGATGCTTCAGAAATTGCTTTTTTTGACCATGAGCCCGACAAAATGTAATCTGCCTCACCTGAACTGTTACAAAAATTATATGGAACCATTGAAAATTGATGTGTTGCACCTCCTTGGAGGAATAAAACATCATAATTTTTGGGTATATTTAAAATATCAATTAAGTCTTGTTTTGCCTCTGCAGCAACTGAGGAATATAACTTTGACCTGTGGCTTATTTCCATTATGGAAGTTCCAGAGTTGTTATATTCTAATAGCTCAGATTTAACTTCTTCTAAAACCTCTTCAGAAATTACTGCAGGGCCTGCACAGAAATTCCATTTTCTCATTACTATTTAATCTTGATCTTCTTCTAGAGGTATTGTTACACACTCAATAAGTTTTTCTTGATCTTTTGGAGTAATGATTTTTACTCCTTGGGTATTTCTGCTTAATGTTGGAACTTGGGAAACATTGGTTCTAATCATAGTACCTTTATCACTTATCAACATTATTCCATCTTCTTCCTCAACTAATGCCGCTGCAACCATCATTCCGTTTCTCTCACTTGTTTTTATAGAAATGACGCCTTGCCCACCTCTATTATGTGTTGGGAAATCCTCAAGTTCAGTTTTTTTGCCATAACCATTTTCTGACACACACAGAATAGTCTTTGCTGGATCAGCAACATTTAACGAAATTAGTCTTTGGTCTTTTTTTAATTTCATGCCTTTCACACCTCTTGCGGTTCTTCCCATAGGCCTAACTTTAGACTCTTTAAATCTAATCAATTTTCCTGCAGATGAGGCCAATAAAATTTCTTTTTTACCATCAGTTATTGCAGTCCCAATTAATCTATCATCATCATCAAGATTTATAGCCTTAATTCCTGATTTCCACTTTCTTGCAAAAAGGCTCAAGCTAGTTTTCTTTGTTATACCTTTTCTTGTTGCCATAAAAATAAATTTATCTTCAGAAAATTCTTCAACCGGTAAGATATCGCTTACACTTTCATCATCATCTAAATTAAGCATGTTTACTAAAGGTCTTCCTTTTGATGTTCTAGATGCAACAGGTATCTCGTAAACTTTAAGCCAGAATACCTTTCCTTTTGTTGTGAAGCATAAAATTTGAACATGGCTACTCAAAACATAAAGATTTTGAATTAAATCTTCTTCTTTTACAGATGCAGCCGCCTTGCCTTGTCCTCCTCTTCTTTGTTCTCTATATTCATCGAGAGGTTGGGTTTTAGCATAACCACTTCTTGAAACTGTAAGTACCCTTGTTTCTTCTGGAATAAGGTCCTCATTTGTAATACCTCTTCTGGTGTCATTAATTAATGTCCTTCTATCATCACCAAAATTTTCTTTAATTTCTTCAAGCTCACCTATCATCAAATCGATAAGTGTTTGCTTATCATCGAGAATTTTTTGAAGACCAAGAATCTTTTCAACAATTTCTGAAAATTCTTTGCTTAAATTATCTTGCTCCAAACCAGTCAGTCTTCCAAGCCTTAGCTCGAGAATTGCTTTTGCCTGGTCTTCAGAAAGTTTATATTTTTTACCTTTGAGTCCAAGATCCTTGCTTAATCCTTTTGGTTTACAAGCGTCACTTCCAACCTTTTTAAGAATTGCTTCAACTGGACCAGATTTCCATACTTTTTTACAAAGTTCTTTGGCAGCTATCTTTGGATCTTTTGATTTTTTGATTATTGAAATAATTTGATCGATATTTGCAATTGCAACCATCAAGCCTTCAACAACATGACCCCTATCCTTGGCTTTTCGAAGATCATACTTAGTCCTTTTTGTAATAATATCTTTTCTATGCTTAACAAATGCTTGAAGCATTTCTTTCAAATTAACTTCTTTTGGCTGGCCTTCTGATAGAACAGTGAAGTTAATTCCAAAAGATTGTTCAAGTTGAGTTTGAGCAAAAAGGTTATTTTCTAGAACATCAACCGAATCACCTTTTCTAACTTCAATTACTACTCTTAATCCATCCTTATCTGACTCATCCCTAATTTCAGTTATCCCCTCTATTTTCTTTTCCTTAACTAACTCAGCAATTTTTTCTAACATCTTTGCTTTATTAACCATAAAAGGTATCTCATTTATGATTAAACTTTGTTTACCAGATTTGTCCTCTTCTATAGAGGTATTAGACCTAATATGGATTATTCCTCTGCCTGTTTTATAAGCTTCATATATTCCAGCTTTTCCGTCTATAGTTCCACCTGTTGGAAAGTCTGGACCAGAAATATCTTTGATCAATTCATCAATTGAGATTTTTGGATTATTAATTAAATTGATACATCCATTTAAAACTTCGTTTAAATTATGTGGAGGAATATTTGTTGCCATGCCAACTGCAATTCCAGAAGAGCCGTTTACAAGTAAATTTGGAATTTTTGTTGGCAGGACGTCTGGAATATCTTCACTACCATCATAGTTTGGTGAAAAAGAAACAGTCTCCTTTTCTATATCACCTAACATTTGATCTGTAATTTTAGACATTCTTACTTCTGTATAACGCATTGCGGCAGGAGGATCGCCATCAATTGAGCCAAAATTGCCTTGACCCTCAACTATCGGATATCTCATTGAAAAATCTTGAGCCATTCTGACCATTGCATCGTAAACAGCAGAGTCTCCATGTGGATGATATTTTCCAATGACATCTCCAACAACTCTTGCGGATTTTTTATAAGGTCTGTTATAGAAATTTTTAAGATCATACATTGCGTATAAAATTCTTCTATGGACTGGTTTTAAGCCATCTCTTATGTCGGGAAGAGCCCTTCCATGAATAACGCTTAATGCATAACTTAAGTAAGATTGCTTAAGTTCATCTTCAATATTTACAGATATAATTTCTTTAGCGAAATCATTCATTTTATAGCTCGGAAAACCCTTGTTTTATGCACAAATTTAATAACCCTAATAGGGTAATATTTTAACATATTTATAAGTGAAATTACTCTTTAAATTCAGTAACTAAGCCGCCAATTGACTCCTTTGCGTCACCAAATAACATTCTGGTATTTTCTTTGAAAAACAAAGGATTTTGCACACCTGCAAAACCAGATGACATTGATCTTTTTAGAACAAAAACTGTCCTTGCATTATGAACCTCGATTATAGGCATTCCGTAAATTGGACTTCCTGGTTCTTCTGTTGCAGATGGATTTACTACGTCATTTGCTCCAATTACTACAGCAACATCTACAGTATCCATAGATGGATTTACATCTTCTGGTTCAACTAAAACATCGTAAGGTACGTTTGCTTCTGCAAGCAAAACATTCATATGACCTGGCATCCTTCCAGCAACTGGATGAATTCCATATCTTACTTCAGTACCATTTGCTTCAAGAAGCTCTCCTAGTTCTCTGACAACATGCTGAGCTTGCGCAACTGCCATACCATATCCTGGAATTACTAGAACAGAGCTCGCATTCTCTAATATTAAATATGCATCCGATACATTTATTGGTTTGACCTCACCAGTTTCTTCAGATTTTGAAGCAGAAGCTGATGAAGCGTAGCCAACAAATAAAATGTTGCCAATTGAGCGATTCATAGCCTTAGCCATGATGATAGTTAAAATTAATCCACTAGCTCCAACCAAAGATCCAGCAACAATAAGAACATTGTTTAATAGTAACAATCCTGCAAATGCTGCAGCAATACCTGAGAATGAGTTTAATAATGAAATAACTACTGGCATATCACCGCCACCAATTGGAATTACGAATCCCACGCCGCCTAGCAATGTTAAAATCAATAAAATTGTGTAGAAATCAAAGCTTGGACTGAAAATCTTTGTTATAAAAATTGAATACAACAAATATATAATTGAAATGTAGAAAAAAGTTGTGAACAATTTTGTAATTATCGAGGACTTTTCGACCTTTAGTGTCTCTGATAATTTGCCATAGGCAATAACACTTCCGGAGAATGTGACGCCTCCAATGTAAGTTGTAATCATTACCAATATATATTGAAAATTATTTGATGGTATTGAATTAAATTCAGACCATGCAATAAAGAATGTTGCCAAACCTCCAAATCCATTAAAAAGTGCTACCATCTCAGGGATTGAAGTCATTTTTACTTTTAGTGCAATAAGTGAACCTATAATTGCACCAATTCCAATCCCAACTAAAACTAAAATAGGATTTATTACATTAATGAATGTGACAGAAACAGCGATGAACATTGCTAATGCCGATAAAAAATTACCTCTTACGGCAGTATCCTCTTTGCCAAGCATCTTGATGCCGGAAATAAATAATATAGACGAAAATATATAAATAATATTTTGGATAGAAGATATGTTTTCAAAAAAGCTCATTGTTATTTCTTCTTAAACATTTTTAACATTCTGTTTGTAACAAGATAGCCACCAAAAACGTTTATTGATGCAAACATTACTGCAAGGAAAGCTAAGGCTTGTTGAAGTTGAGTGTCGGAACCAAGAACTAAAGCTCCAACTAAAGCAATTCCTGAGATTGCATTAGCACCTGACATAAGAGGTGTATGCAAGGTACTTGGAACTTTAGAGATGAGCTCTAATCCAAGATAAATTGAAAGAATAAGAACAAATCCTAACAGAATATATATTTCCATTATTTCTTAAACCTCTCATTTTTAATTTCGCCATTGTGAACTAAAACACTACTTGAAATAATTTCATCATCAAATTCAAAGCTAATGCTTAGATTTTCTTTATCAAAAAAATCTGAAATCCAATTATTGTAATTATTTGAGAGTGCTAAAGAAGCATGATTAGATACTTTTGAAGCTAAATTTGATATGCCAATAATCTTAACTCCATTTCTTTCAACAACTTTATCTACTTCAGAGCCTTCGACATTGCCACCTGATTCTACTGCCATGTCAAAAATAACACTTCCAGGCATCATTCTGTCAATTGTTTTATTATCAACTAACAAAGGTGCAGGCCTTCCAAATAACTGTGCTGTGGTTATAACAATATCAGATCTCTCACACACTTTTGACTGGAGTTCTTTTTGTTTTTTTATTTGTTCTTCTGAAAGTTCTTTTGCATATCCTTGATCAGTTTCTCCTGTTTCTCCTAAATCAATTTTTACAAACTTCGCTCCAAGAGAATTTACTTGTTCCTCAACAACATCTCTTGTATCAAATGCTTCAACTCTAGCTCCCAATCTTTTTGCAGTTGCAATAGCTTGAAGACCAGCAACTCCAACACCTATAACAAATACCTTTGCAGGTTTAAGAGTGCCAGCTGCTGTCATCATCATTGGTAACGCTGTTGATAAATGTTTTGCGGATTCAATAACAGCAACATAACCAGCAAGGTTTGCTTGTGAACTTAAAACATCCATCTTTTGAGCTCTAGTTATTCTGGGAATAAATTCCATACTAACTAAATTAATTTTTAAGTTAGAGCATGATTCAATTAATGATTGATTACTGAATGGATTTATCATGCCGAGTATAGTTGAATTTGGTTTAATTAATTTTAGTTCATCATCTCCTAATGGTTGATTGGTAATTATTAAATCGCCCTTTTTGAGACACTCTTCTCGTGAAGATTTCTTTAACCCACTTTGTTCAAAGATTTTATCGCTAACATTAATACCTCTTCCAATATTTTCTTCAAAAAATACATCTGCACCAAGATTTAACAAAGTACTGATAGTGTCGATATGGATTGGTGATCTTGAATCAGTATCAACGGATGACTTTAAAGCTGAAATAATCAAAATATGTGTATAAATAATTTTGTAGTGAAGTTAATCTTAACAGTTCTAATAAGTCAATTGAATCAAATATCTTATTTTTGTGCGCCTGTCAGATAAATTATCTTGTAGTAATGCTACATATTAATATTTTTATTTGTACTTAATTAAATTTTTAAGAGTTAAAATATGCGGATGACTAACATTGATCAACAAGAAGTTAAAAAGTTTTCTGATATTGCAGAACAATGGTGGAATAAAGATGGTGATTTCAAACCTTTGCATGTGATAAATCCTTTGAGAGCTAATTACATAAAAGAAAAAATTGAGTTAAAAGATAAAAAAGTATTAGATGTGGGATGTGGTGGAGGACTTCTATGTGAGTCTTTGCATGATTTTGGGGCTAAAGTTACTGGCATTGATGCAGCAGGTCCTGGAATCGAAGTAGCAAAAATACATGCACAAAAAAATAATAAAAATATCAAATATTTTGAAAAAACTGCTGAGGAATTAAATACAGAATATATTGAATATTATGATGTCGTAACTTGTTTGGAAGTTCTTGAACATGTTCCTGATCCAAAGTCACTTATAAAAACATGCGTTCAATTACTAAAACCGGGCGGCTTGTTATTTCTATCAACAATCAACAAAAACCCGAGATCATGGATTACTGCAATAGTGGGTGCCGAATATATATTCAATTTACTCCCAAAAGGCACTCATGAATTTGATAAATTTATAAAACCATCTTCACTAGCTAAATATGTAAGAGATGCTGAAGCTGAATTACTTGAAACAAAAGGAATGTTCTATAACCCTCTTACACATAAGGCAAACCTGAATAATGATTTAGGTGTTAATTATCTAATGTATGCAAGAAAATCATAAAACAGATCTTATTTTATTTGATTTAGATGGGACTCTAATAGATACGGCACCTGATTTTTATACTTCATTAAATTCCATGCTAAAAAAATATAATATGAATGAAGTCAGTGAATCTGATATTCGACCTCATATTTCTGAAGGAACATCAAAACTGATTAAAAAATTTTTTGCTATAGATGAAGATGATTCTGAATTTGAACCATTAAAGTCAGAATTTCTTACTGAATACAATATGAATAAAACAAAATGCTGTAAGCTTTTTGATGGCATGACATCATTAATTAATTTTATGGACAAAAATAATATTAAATACGGAGTCGTTACTAATAAATTTTTTAAATTCGCAAGTCCTATAATTGACTCATTCTCAGAATTAAAAAATATCAAAGTAATAGTTTGTCCTGATCATGTAAAAATATCTAAGCCTGATCCTGAGGGTATTTTGTTAGCTTGTAAAAAACTTGATATCAACCCATTAAATACAATTTATTTAGGTGATCATATTAATGATTTAAAAGCTGGATTAAGCGCGGGGGTCAGAGTCTTAGGGTGTCTTTATGGATATTCTCTAGATGAAAAAAATCTTAATAAGCTTAATTATCCATATATAAGAGATATTTCAGAAATTTACTCACATATAAATATTTAATTACTAAGTATGAAAAAAGATTTTTTATTGAATAAAAATATACTTATTACGGGTGCGACAAGTGGTATTGGCAAATCACTTACAAAATATCTTAGTGAGTATGGAGCAAATATCTTAATGCTTTCAAAAGATGAGTCTAAGCTTGATGTTTTATATGATGAAATTGTAAAAAAATACAATACTGATCCATGTATATTTAAATGTGATTTACAGAAAATTAACGAAGATAGTGCTATAGAAATAAATAACATTATTAATGAAAATTACTCATGTGTAGATGCAGTAATCTTCAATGCTGCAGCTCTTGACAAGATGTCACACATAGAAAGTTACGACTTAGCTACTTGGGAAAAAATTTTGAAAATAAACCTAACAAGCATTTTTCTTATAGCAAAAAATTTAATACCTTTGCTTAAAGAATCATCAAATCCAAGAATAATATTTACTACTTCAAGCGTTGGCAAAAAAGGAAAGGCCTTTTGGGGCGCATATTCTGTTTCCAAAGCAGGTTTGAATGCTTTATCTGAAATAATTGCTGATGAAGTTGAATCAGTATCAAATATAAAAGTTTTTAACTTTGATCCAAAAGCTACCAGAACTAAAATGAGATCTCTTGCATATCCTGCTGAAAATCCTAACACCATAAAAGATCCGTTAAAGCTTATGGATTATTATTTATGGATGCTTTCAGAGGATAGTTCTTCTTCAAATGAAATTCATATCGAATATAGAGGTGATAAGTTCAGATAGTAACATTTTCATCTTCTAGCACTCTCCATAAAAAAAGACACATATAACTTCTATAAGGCCTAAAACTCTCATAAAAAGACTCTTTATAAGAATCAATTTTAAACATCTTTAGGTGAGCATTTTTTAGACCCAAATCTAAAATAGAAAAAACATCTGGATCACCAATGAAAAATATCCTAGACATTTCAATTGACCATGGTCCGATGCCTTTAATTTGAATTAAGAAATTAAAATACTCTGCTGCACTCATTCTATTAAGTTCTTTTTTAGAGATATTTATAAGGTCTTTATTAAAAATAATTCCATTAAGATATTCAATTTTTTGCCTTGATAGACCAGCATCTTTAAACTTTTGGTTAAGTTTTGTATTTTCCTTTTTATACTTATTTTCTTTGAGGATCTTATCTGTCCTTTTCCATATTGCCGCCGCAGATTGGACAGAAAGTTGTTGGCCAATAATTATTTTTGATAAATGGCTTACAAAATCCATTTTAGATACTTTGATTTTTAAAGGGCCAACTTTCTTAATATGATTTGCAAGTTGGCTATAGCCCTTCTCAACAGCTTTGTCATATAAGAATTTGTGTGCAAGTTTATATTCCATAGTTCTTTATTGAATCTATTTCTTTGCTAGATAATTCTATATAGCTCCCTTTTTTTAATGAAGAAGGCAAAAAAATAGGTCCAAATCTTGTTCTTTTCAACCTGCTTATCTCTAACCCAACAGCATTAAATATTTTTCTTACTTCTCTGTTTTTTCCAGACATAAGACAAACAGAAAACCATTGATTAGATGATTGTTTTTCTCCTTCTACAATATCTGTAAACCTATAAATATCTCGGTCAATCTTAATTCCTGAGAGCATTTTTTCTTTCTTTTCTTTTGTAAAATCCCCTCTAGCCCTTACCAAATACTCTCTGTCAATACTTGATGAAGGATGCATGCAATAATTAGCGAATGTCCCATCATTTGTAAAAAGCATCAAACCTGACGAATTTATGTCTAACCTCCCAATTGAGATCCATCTGATTTTTGATTTACCTTCAGGCAAAAAATCAAAAACTATTGGTATGTTTTTTTCTTTTTTGTTTGAAGACAAAACCCCCTCAGGTTTATTTAACATTAATAGTTTAATTTCTGACTCGGTAAAAGAAATAATGTTGCCATCATATTCAACTTCATCATTTCTATTTACTGTCGTACCTATTAAAGCTATTTGACCGTTAACTTTAATTTTTTTAGATTTAATTAATTCCTCACAATACCTTCTTGATCCGATACCAGATTTTGCTAAAAATTTTTGAAGTCTCTCTGCCATTAATTAGTTATATGGCTTGAGACAATATGTCTTTCTCTTCGTTTTCCTCAATTTCAGGTAATTCTGGTAATTCAGAAATACTTTTAAGGTTCAAATCATTTAAGAAATCTTTTGTTGTTACGTATAAAGTTGGCCTTCCAGGAACATCTCTATAACCAGATACTTTTATCCAATTCCTTTCCAATAGAGATCTTATGATCCTTGTACTTACTGTAATACCTCTTATGTCTTCAATATCACCTCTAGTAACAGGTTGCTTATAAGCAATTATTGAGATAGTTTCCATTAATGCTTTTGAAACTCTTGGAGCTTTTTCATTCCAAAGTGCGCTAAGAATATGACCATGATCCTCTTTGATTTGAAGTCTATATCCAGATGCAACTTCTGTAACTTTAAGAGATGTCCCTTCATATCTCATCTCTAAATCATTAATTGCTCTTTTGATTTCACTTAGCTCAACGCTTAATCCGGTGTTTTCAAGAATACTTTTTATTTCTGACAATCTTATAGGCCTTCCAGAACCAAAAAGAAGAGCTTCAACAGAATTAATAACCTTGTGTTCCAATTTATATACCCCTTACAGATTTAATAAACAATTCTTCACTCTTATTTTGAATTAACTCAATATAACCATCTTTAGCAAGTTCCAATGAGGCTAGAAGAGTTACTACGACTCCCTTTTTACCCTCTGGTTTTCTGAGTGTCTTTGAGAAACTGATAATGTTTTTATTGTTTAATATATCCAACAGAATCTGAATTCTCTCTTTGGTTGATAATTCTTCGAAATCTATTAAATGACTATTTTTATAGTTCGGTCTGTTCAATACTTCAACTACAGAAGTAAATAAGTCCGTAATATTTATTTCAGATTCTTCTTTTAATAATGATTCTTGTAATTTTGGTACCTTAGCACTTGCTATAAAAAAATCTCTATCAACCCTTGGTAAAATTGCTATTTTTTCAGAAACTGTCTTAAATCTTTTGTACTCCTGCAATCTTTTTATAAGAGCTGCTCTTGGATCTTCTTCCTCATCTTCAAAAGATTCTTTTGGTAACATTAATCTTGATTTTATCTCAGCAAGAGTTGCCGCCATGACAAGATAATCAGCTGCTAATTCAAATTTTAAAGAATCCATTAATTCTATGTACTCTAAATATTGGTCGGTTATCTTTGATATATCTAAATCAAGAATATCAATATCATCCTTTCTTATAAGATATAAAAGAAGGTCCAGGGGCCCAGAAAATGTCTCAAGAAAAATCTCTAGAGCGTTTGGAGGAATGAAAAGATCGTCCGGCAACTCTTCCAGGTGATTTCCCATCACTACAGGAATTTCAAGCTGCGCAAGACTATTATGTTGCATATTTAAACACTATATAGTGTAAGTTTTAGCTATTTTAATACAATATGTTGTGTATTTCCTTAAAAAATGCATATTTATAACAAATTTTTTATTTTCAATTACTTCATAAAAATGGTTTTAATCAGTGAATATTAATTTAATAATATGAAACCATTTCTCTAAATAGAGTTATAAAATATAAAAAATATGAATTATTCAACTGATAACACAAGAATTATTGATAGAAAGAAAGTTCCTGCTCCCTATGAGTTAGTAAATAAATACCCTATTAATGATGAAATTTCAAAACTTGTATACGGTACAAGAAATGAAATTAGCCAAATTCTTCATGATAAAGATGATCGAATATTTGTAGTGGTTGGGCCATGTTCAATACATGATCCACAAAGTGCAATTGAATACGCAAAAAAGTTATCTAATGAAAATAAAAATTTTAGTGAAAATCTCTTAGTAATAATGAGAGTTTATTTTGAAAAGCCAAGAACTACAGTTGGATGGAAAGGATTGATAAATGATCCCGATATTAATGAAACCTATAACATTGCCAAAGGTGTTGAGATGGCTAGAAAATTGCTTATTGAAATTGCTGAATTGGGATTGCCTGCAGGAACAGAATTTTTAGATCCAATTTCACCTCAATATGTAACTGATATTATTTCGTGGGGAGCAATTGGTGCAAGAACAGCAGAAAGCCAAATTCATCGAGAGCTCGCATCTGGTCTTTCATGTCCTATTGGCATAAAGAACGGTACAGATGGTGGTTTAAAAGCTGCAATTGATGGAATACAAGCAGCAAATCATTCCCATGTTTTTCTTGGTGCAACAAAAGAAGCTGATATTGCTATGCTTAAAACAGCTGGCAATAATGATACCCACATTATTTTAAGAGGTGGTAAAGTGCCAAATTTTGACAAAGAATCAGTAGAAAGTACTTTGACTGCTCTTAAAGAAGCTGAAGTTAATGAATCCATAATGATTGATGCCAGTCATGGAAATAGTCAAAAGAAATTTAAACAACAAATCCCTGTTATTGATTCGATATGCGAACAGATTTCAGATGGTAACAAAAATATAAAAGGTGTAATGATTGAAAGCCACTTAAATGAGGGTAACCAAAAAATTACTGAAAAACTTAACTATGGTCAAAGTATTACAGATGCATGTATGGGTTGGGAAGATACTGTAATGTGCCTTAGCAAATTAAATGATGCAATAAATCTAAAAAGAGGTAAATAATCTAATTGAGCAGTGAGAAAAATTTATCTTTTTCAAGTGAGGTAGCAGAAACACTTGGCGTTGAGTGTGCAATCATCCTAAATCAATATAATGAAAACTTGTTAGAAGATATCACTTCATTAGATAGCCTAATAAAGTCAACAAAAAAAAATATAAGTTTTCTTGATGAAGAAAAAATTAAAGAATCTATAAACACGCTAATAAAATATCAATTAATTGATATCAATAAAAAGACATATAGACTTAAAACTCCAAACAAAACTTCAGATTCATGCCAGCTTGATATTGAGTGGATCCCATCACCTGAAGTAGATGAAGTCTTAAATATGACTGAAATTACTGACGATTTCTATAACCTTAAACTTAAAGAATTTAAAATTTATTGGATGGAAAGAGGTCAAAAGAAGAATAACTGGAATTCAACATTTATTGATTTTATAAGACGTGAATGGGCAAAAGAAACTAATTCAAAAAAGACTATCCCTCATATTATTGATGAAAACTGGTATCCTGATGATGATGTGTTTGATATTCTTAATCTGTCAGAAATAAATAAAGATTCTGCGTTAAGATATCTTAGAGAATTTATCTTATATTGGAAGGATAAAGGATCTGCATTTACAACATGGAATTCTAAATTCATTGAGCATGTTAAAAGACGTCATATGATGAGTAATGAAATAGGTAGTGATGAAGAAAATAAAAAATATTCTGAGCCAGGAAAATATAAAAAAGACTTCAAAACAAGAAAAAATGACAACACTTGGGCAAAAGAAATCAATCTCGACTAAAGAGGATTTTATAAAATCCATTGATGCTATGTTCCTTAAGCTTGAGTTAGCCTATCACTATCAATTTTATAAAGTGTTTGGCACTGACGAAAAACTTAAAGAAGGTAAAAAACTTTGGGCTATTACATTAAAAAATGAATCTCCAGAAACAATTCTTGCCGCTGTCGAGAAAGTAGTAGCGTCTCAATCATATTTACCTACACTGACTGATCTCATCAAAGCATGCAAAGAAATTAACAAAATGGATGGCTTCCCCACTGCAGAAGAAGCATATATAGAAGCAAGAAAGTCATTCCAGCCAAGAGCTGAATTTAATTGGTCTCATCCTATTATTTATTTCACTGGAAAGAAGATTGGTTGGAATAATCTAATTGAAAAAGATTCAAAAGAAAATTTTAATTTATTTAAAAAAATATTTAATAATTTAAAAAATGAAGTTATTAATGGAAAAATTTTTGAAATAAAAGATAATACAGACCTTGAAACTAGAAAACCTCTTAATAAAGATTTATTCGAAAAATTAAGAAAGGAACATAAAGTTTAAAACTATTAATTTTTATTTCAGTAGTTTGATTCTAATAATATGAACTTAACTAAAAATATAAGAATATCATTGTACATACTTGTCCCAATTCTTTTGTGGATGATTTCAGGTTTTTTTAAAAATGATTCAATTCAAGAACCTATTCAATCATCCGAATTATTCAATGTTCAAACAGTTTTAAGTATTGCCGAGGAATATCAACCTTACATAAAACTTAAAGCTACAACGAAATCTGAAAAAAGAATTAATGTAAAAGCAAAAACATCAGGCGAAGTAGTAAAAATAGGTGCTGTTCAAGGACAATATGTTCAAAAAGATACTGTCCTATGTAGCTTAGGAGTAGTAGAACTTAATAGAACAGAAGTTAAAGCGCCCTTTTCTGGTTATATCGAGCAAATTGTAAAGCCTGGAAATTTTCTTGAAAGAGGTCAGGTGTGTGCAACAATTATACAATTAGATCCAATATCACTTGTTGCTGGAGTTCCAGAATATGACATTAACAAAGTAAGAATAAATCAAAATGTTTATGTTGATTTAGTAACTGGGCAAGCCATTGAAGGAAAACTTACATTTGTTTCTAAAAGTGCCTCTCCAGATACAAGAACCTTTAATGTAGAATCACAAATTAATAATCCTAATGGCATAATCAAAGATGGTCTTACAGCAGAAATAAGCATTGAAATTGATAAAGTTAAGGCACATAAAATTTCACCTTCAATTCTTCTTTTAAATGATGAGGGAAAATTAGGAATTAGAGTAGTAAATCTAGGCAATCTTGCACAATTTATTGAAATTGAAATCTTAGAGGATTCTGAAGAAGGACTTTGGGTTACTGGCATTCCTGAGGAAGTTGAAATAATAATACAAGGTCAAGGTTTCGTTGAAGACGGTCAAGAAGTTATAACTAATCGTATATGATTAAAATAATTGACTTTGCGATAAAAAAAGCAAAAACAACTCTTTTAATTGCATTTATGGTAATAATTGCAGGATCATATGCAAGACAAGAAATACCAATTGCTGCTTCACCGAATGTACAACTCCCTTTTATAACCGTATCAGTTTTCCTTGATGGTGCATCTCCAAGCGATACTTCAAGACTGATTGCAAGACCCTTAGAGAACAGATTAAAAACAGTTACTGGTGTTGAGAGTATTAGATCAACCAGCTACTTGAGCTATGCAAGAGTATTTCTAGAATTTGAAGTAGGTTTTGATATTGATAAAGCTTTAGTTGATGTAAAACAAGGAGTTGAAGAGATTAAATATCAGTTGCCACTTGAAGCAGAAGATCCTCAGATTCAAGAGTATAGCGAAGCTAGTTTTCCTGTAATGAATATAAGTATTGTTGGTGGCAGTTCTGTAAGGCAAAAAGTCTTTTACGCAAGAGAACTAAAGGATCTGATTGAACCTATTGAACAGATTTTAGAAGTTAGAATGACAGGAGCTCCTGAGGAAGTTCTTGAAGGCGTTATTGATAAAGCAAAAATGGAGTCTTACGGCGTAACATTGTCTGATATCTATTATTCTGTTTCTAATAATAACTTAATAATTCCTGGTGGTAAGCAAGATACTGGAAGAGGAAGTTTTAATATTGAAGTTCCAAGTATTATTGAATCTGCAAAAGATGTATATGCAATTCCGGTAAAAGTTACGAAAGATGCAATAGTAACTCTAGGTGATATTGCAATAATTAAAAGAACATTTAAAGATTTCACCTCTTATGCACGAGTAAATGGAGAGGATGCAGTCACATTAGAAATTTCTTTAAGAGAAAGTGCTAACGCAATAGATGCCTCAACTGCCATCAGAGAAATACTTACTAGCTTCGAGAAAACACTTCCAAATAATCTTGATATTGTTGTTTCTAATGACGATACGATATATGCAAGTCTCATGGTAAAAGAGCTCAATGGGAATATCATAGCTGCAGTAATGTTAATTATGGTGCTAGTAATAGCAAGTATGGGGACTAGAGTGTCAATGTTGGTTGGTCTTTCGATTCCTTTTTGTTTTTTAATGACATATTTAATTTTGTATGCTTTAGATATGGAAGTAAATTTTCTTGTAATGATGGGTTTGCTCCTCGGTATGGGAATGTTAATTGATGGTTCCATTGTTATTACAGAATATGCGGATAAGAAAATAGCTGAAGGTCTCTCTCGAGTTGAAGGATATACTCTAGCTTCAAAAAGAATGTTTTATCCAATTATTGCATCAACTGGAACAACACTTGCTGCTTTCATACCAATGATGTTTTGGCCAGGCTTCACAGGCCAATTCATGAAATATTTGCCCATTACAATTTTCTTTGTTTTATCAGCATCTTTATTTTATTCACTTATTGTAATACCTGTTCTTGGTGCATACTTTGGACAAAAAGAATCTGCTCTAAATAATGATGATGGCCATACTTCAATTTTTGTAAAGCTGACTGATTGGTATGGAAAATATATTAAAAGATTTGTAAGAAATCCCATTGAAACTGTAACTGCAGTTGTGTCTGTGCTGTTAATAATAATTATGAGTTACTCTATTTCTGGCATGGGCACAATTTATTTTGCAATTGTTGATCCAATACAGGCAAATGTAACCATCAAGGCTCGAGGTAATTTTTCTGCACTTGAAACAAAGGAAATCATTGAACAAGTTGAAGAAAGATTTATGGAAGTTGAAGGTATAAAGAATGTGTATCTAAGATCTGGTTCAAATTGGTGGGAATCAGGCTCGGACAGAGTTGGTGGTGGTTTTATAGAAACATTGGAACCTTCACAAACAAAAATTTCTGGTTTCGAGATTATGGATCGCTTAAAAGAGTCAACCAATGATTTACCAGGAATAACAGTTGAAATTGAGGCAGACGAAGGTGGACCATCATTTGACTCCCCTATTGAATTAGATATTTTTGGTGATACAGAAGAACAAGTGAATGAGGTAGTTACTAAAATTGAAAATTATATGCGTAATAGCATGATAGGTTTAAATAATATCTTCTCTTCCAAAGCATATCCATCTGTTGAATGGAGTGTTGAAGTTGATAAGCAAAAGGCTGCTCAATTGGGTGTTAGCGTAAGCGATGTTGGCGCTTTAGTGCAAATGTTAACGTCTGGATTTAAAGTAGGAGAATATAGGCCAGATGATGCTAAAGACGAAGTCGAAATAAGAGCACGGTTTCCTGACTCTGATAGGACTATTACTGGAATAAGAGACTTAAATGTAGTTACCAGACAAGGTACTGTGCCAGTGAGTTCTTTTGTACAAGTTGTGCCAAAAGAAAATCGTCAAACAGTTAACAGAAAAAATGGTAAATATTTTCAGGAAATTGGGGCTGGAACTGAAGATGAGTCCAAGGTTTCTGAAAAAATTAATCAGTTGAGTGACTGGTTAGAGACTGCTAATCTTGGGCCTAATATTAGTTATAAATTCAGCGGTATGGCTGAAGAAACAGAGGATGTTAATAGATTTATAATTATAGCTGGAGTAACAGCTGTATTTATGATGCTCTTAATGCTCATCACCCAATTTAATAGCTTTTACCAATCTTTTATCATCCTATCAGCGGTAACGATCTCATTTGTTGGGGTGCTTTTGGGCCTTCTTATAACAGGTAAGTCTTTTAGTACTACAATGACTGGTATATCCATAGTCACACTAGCAGGTATCGTTGTGAACAATAATATTGTACTGATTGATACTTTTAATAAAATGAGAGATGAATCACCTCAAGTAGACCAATCAATTCATATCATTAATGCATGTAAGCAAAGGTTGCGGCCGATTATATTAACATCACTAACAACAATTTTTGGTTTATTGCCTCTAGCAATGGGTACAAGTGTAGACATAATTTCAAGAGATATTGTCATTGGAAGTAGAGTTGTAGATTGGTGGTCAAACCTTGCCGTTTCAATTGTATGGGGTCTTGGTTTTAGTACTTTTATGACACTAATATTAACTCCTGCGGTTTTATCACTACCTTATGCATTAAAAAATGAGTATAAAAAATTCTTTAAAACAGAAGCTAATGGCATACAATAAATCATGGCTAAAGAAGATAAAAAAATAGATTTTGAATCATCTCTTAAAGAGCTAGAAAATATAGTTGCTAAATTAGAAGATGAAAACATTAATTTAGAAGATTCAGTTAAGTCATTTGAAAAAGGTGTAAATCTTGTTAAAGAATGTCAAAAACAACTTCAAACAGCAGAACTAAAAATAAAAAAACTTCTTGATGATGGTTCTGCTTCCGAAATTGATAACGAATAAATAAAGTGTTAGAAAATTTCCTGTCTCAAACTAGGGATCAAGTTTCTCAAAATATTAAAAAATCAATTGGTAATTCCAATTTAATTGAAGAAGCTATGTCTTATTCAGCATTGGCCGATAGTAAGATGATTAGAGCGGCTTTAATTAATGCATCTGGAAAGATAAATAAAAAAATATCAGATTCAAGTCTTTTAACACTCGCAACAGGAGTAGAGCTTATTCATACTTACTCATTGATTCATGACGATCTTCCATCCATGGATGATGATGATTTAAGAAGAGGAAAGGATTCAAGTCATATTAAATTTGGCGAAGCTAATGCAATTCTAGCTGGAGATGCACTTCAATCTCTTGCCTACGAAATTATTTGTAATGAAAGCTCACTTGAGGATAAACATAAAATTGAAGCTATCAGAAAAATAAGTAAGGCATGTGGAAAAAATGGAATGGTTTATGGCCAACATTTAGATATAAATGCAGAAACAAAGAAAATAAATGAACAATCAATTGAAAATATTCATACTTTAAAAACTGGCAAGCTTATAGAGTGTTCTGTGATGTTAGGTCAAATTGGAAATGATAATTTTGAAGAAAAAGATTTTATAAAAAGTTTTGGCAATAAAATTGGTTTAGCATTTCAAATTACAGATGATATTCTTGAGATTATTTCAAACGAGGAAGCCTTAGGAAAAAATATTGATTCTGATAAAAAAAATTCCAAGGCTACATATGTAAATATTATTGGCCTTGATGAATCTATTAAAAAGTCAAGAGATCTTTGTGAGTCAGCAATTAATGAAATAAAAAACATTAAATCCGGTGAAATTGATTTACTGATAGAATTAGCAAAATACATTTGCTACAGAGAAAAATAAATTGAAAATTTTTAAAGAAATACCAACTGAGTTACCAAATACGCCATTATTAGATTCAGTTGATTATCCTTCAGATTTAAGATCATTTTCCATAAATGAACTTGAGACTCTTGCAAGTGAGTTGAGAGAATTTTTGCTGTATTCTGTGGGCCAAAGTGGTGGTCATTTAGGGGGCGGACTTGGTGTTATAGAGCTTACAATAATACTTCATCATCTTTATAACACTCCATATGACAATCTAGTGTGGGATGTTGGACATCAGGCTTATCCTCATAAAATTCTTACTGGAAGAAAAGATAAAATTATGTCTATTAGAAAGAAGGATGGTTTAGCGCCCTTTCCTTCAAGATCAGAAAGTGAATATGATACATTTGGGGTTGGTCATTCAAGCACATCTTTAAGTGCACTTGTTGGAATGGCGGAGGCTACAAAAAATTCAAATCCAGATAAAAAACATGTTGCTGTAATAGGTGATGGAGCAATGACTGCAGGCATGGCTTTCGAAGCACTGAGTCATATAGGACATTTAAAACCGAATTTATTAGTAATATTAAATGATAATGATATGTCTATATCTGAAAATGTTGGCGGTTTATCAAATTATTTTTCAAGAATATGGGCATCAAAAACTTACAAGGGTATTAAAAAAAGTGGTTCTAGTTTCTTGAAACCTTTACCTCAGGCATATCATTTAGCTAGAAAAGTAGAAACTCAAATGAAAGCAATGGTTGCACCAGGAACTATTTTTGAGGAACTAGGCTTAAATTATATTGGTCCTATAGACGGTCATAATTTAAAAGAGCTTAAAGATGTCATTTCAAATTTAAAAGAATTTGAAGGTCCTCAATTTCTTCACGTAATAACAAAAAAAGGTGCGGGTCTAGATTCAGCAGAAGCCGACAGAATAGGTTTTCATGCTATAGGAAAGATAAACGCAATAAAAGATAAAAAAATTAAGCAAAAAAAATATCAAGATATATTTGGCGAATGGATTATAGATATGGCTCAAATAAGTGATGATCTTATTGGCATTACACCAGCGATGAGAGAGGGATCAGGACTTGTTGAGTTCAGTAAAAAATTTCCAGATAGATACTTTGACGTTGCAATAGCTGAGCAACATTCCGTAACATTTGCAGCTGGTTTATCAGTTGAAAAAAAGAAGCCAGTAGTAGCAATATACTCAACTTTTTTACAAAGAGCGTATGATCAATTAATTCATGATGTTGCAGTTCAAAATCTTGATGTAACATTTGCATTAGATAGATCCGGTCTTGTTGGTGAAGATGGTCCCACTCACTCAGGAAATTATGATATTGCTTACTTAAGATGCATTCCAAATATGGTGATTTGTACTCCTTCAGATGAAAATGAAACAAGAAAATTATTAACGACAGCATACTTACATAATGGGCCAGCCTCTGTGAGATATCCAAGAGGTACTGGGCCAAATAGTAATGTTGATAAAGATCTAAAGCCTTTAAAGATAGGAGAAGCAAATATAATCAATGAAGGAAGTTCAGAAATAGTAATTTTGAACTTTGGAACTCTTCTAAATGAAGCAAATCAAATCTCAAAAGAACTAAAGGCCACTCTAGTGGATATGCGTTTTGTAAAACCTTTAGACGAAAAGCTTTTAAGAAAACTTTTTAAAAAGGCAAAGGTTTTCATTTCTATTGAGGATGGATCAATTATGGGTGGTGCTGGAAGTGCTGTTCAAGAATTTGCATCAAAAGAGAATTTAAATGTTAGATCAATCCTTTTTGGTATTCCTGATAAATTTATTGAGCATGCCTCTAGAGAAGAAATGTTAGTTGAAGCTGGTTTAGACGTAGAAAATATTAAATCTAAATTAAGTAAACTGTTGTAAGTGAAGCAAATATTGCTGCAAAAATTGCAGCAATAAGATCGTCAAGAACAACTCCAAATCCATTTTTAAAATTTTTGTCTATGTACGAAATTGGAAAAGGTTTTGAAATATCAAATATTCTAAACATTATTAGTGCAAGCAATGCATATATTGATCTTTCATATTGTGATGAAGCAATAAAAATTACAGGAATCATTGCTAACCATATGCCAGCCAATTCATCAATTACAATAGATTTATGATCTTTTTCGATAAGGTCCTTGGTTACAATGCTAGATATAAAAACTGAAAATATAATTATAAAAGTTGTCAAAATAACTAGAGCAATTGCACTAATAAAATGAGACAAAACTATAAAAATGAACCAACCAAATATACTTCCAACAGTGCCCGGCCCGATAGGAGAAAGTCCAAGACCACCTAAGGTTGCTAAAAAATGATATGGATCTTTTAAATTTGGGAATTTCTGCATCTCAAATCATTGTAACAATTTTTCTAGCAATGGTAGGCGATGTTGTCCATTTGCCACCAAATATAGTTAAGAGTGAGTCATTTTCTTGAATAAAGAAATCTCTTGAGGATTTATGAAAATTCTCTTTTGATTTTATTAAGGGTCTTACTCCAGAATACGCACTGATTATTTCATTTTTAGAGATAGGTTTTCTTAAAATTTGATTAAAACTATCAATAAGATATTTCATTTCATCTTTACTTATCTCTGGAAACTCAGGATGAGAGACTTTTTCTTCTGTTGTTCCTAGCAAGGTATGGTCTTTATAAGGTAAGGCAAAAATATATCTAGACTTACATATGCCTGAGAACATCAAACCAGATTCTAACCTTCTATTAATTATCAAATGACTACCTTTTATATAATCGATGTCTTTTTGACTCTTAATTTTATTTTGTTCGAGTAACATTTTTGACCATGGGCCTACTGCTAAAATTATTTTGTCAAAATGACGTTTATTAACGGTGCCTTGAGTATCAAAGTTTTTGACTTCATTAAATTCAAGTATTTCTATATTAAGTTCTTTCGCTAATGAAATTAATTCTCTTCCAAGAGATTCATCATCCATACTTCCATCAAAAAATGACAAATATGTTTTATAGTTATCTTTTAGAACAAAATGATCACTCTTGATTTGCTTTGATATTGAGCTTTTACCTAAATTTTTTGAGCCTGCTAAAAATTCATATAACTTAATTCCAAAAAAAGATTTAATTAATGTCAAAGAAAATATATTTTTGAATGGAATAAGTATCTTTAATTTTCTTGTATGATTTGGAAAATTTTCTAACCACCATGATCTATCATTTAGGCCATTTTTAACTTCATTAAAATGAAAATTCTCGAGATATCTCAATCCTCCATGTAATAGTTTTGTCGTTTTTGAGCTTGTCTCACTTAGTAAAGTATTTTTTTCAAAAATTGATACTTTATGTCCCTCTTTTGCCAAAAAAATCCCAACTATAAGACCAGTAATTCCACCTCCAATAATTCCAATTTTTTTATTCAAAGGAATCCCATCCATGATTTTTAAAGCTAACTGCTGAATTATCTTTCTTTATAATAATTTCAGTATCTAGCTTTATTTCACCAATGCAAAAGTCTTTTGATATAAATTCGTTATTTTTAAATTCTGGTGAACATGTATAACACAATTTATAGTCGTCTCCATAAGACAGATCATCGATATCATTTGTTATAGGTATATTTTCATAGATTAACTCAGCGCCGACTTCTGAAGATTTGCATATTCTATTTAGGTCTTTTATTAATCCATCAGAAATATCAATACAACTATTAGCATATTTAGAAATATATTTACTTTTATCAAAATCCACTTTAGGTTTAAAAAACTTTTTGATGTATTTTGTTTGTTGATTATTTTTCCAGTCTTCTAATCCCTTTCTTCCTTCTCCCAGTGGGCCAGTTATATATATTAAGTCGCCAACTTTTGCAGTTGATCTTAAAATATTCTTCTCATATGCGTAACCAAAAACATTTACACAAACACTAATTTCACCATTTGTAACATCTCCTCCAACCAACTTTAGTTGATACTCATTCAATATTTCCTCAACTCCACGAGTAAATTGTTCATACCATTTCAAATCAGTGATATTTGATGTCAATCCAATTGATATAAATGCTGGAAATGCTCCCATGGCTGCTATATCACTCAAAGCAACTGCAATAGATCTATATGCGATGTCCTGAGGCATGGAACCTTGAGGAAAATGAGAATTAATTTTTGAAATATCAACAGAATGAACAAGATCTTTATCTTGAGATTTTATTACAGCAGCATCGTCTCCTGAACCAACTACTACAAGATCATCTTTATTAAGATCAACTAAATGTTGAAAGCAATTTAAAATTGCTGATTCTGATATCAAGAAGGATATCTTTCAAACAAACCGCTGGCTCCCATTCCACCGCCAACACACATAGTCACAACACCAAACTGTTTATCCAAATTTTGAAGCTGTCTTGAAAGGTGTCCAACTTGTCTAGAACCAGTCATTCCAAAAGGATGTCCAATTGAGATTGAACCACCATCTAAATTAAGCTTATCCATTGGTATACCAAGCTTATCTCTGCAATATACTACTTGAACTGCAAAAGCTTCATTGAGCTCCCAAACATCAATGTCATCTACAGAAAGATTGTAATTTTTTAATAATTTTGGAACAGAATAAATTGGCCCAATTCCCATCTCGTCTGGCTCACAACCCATTGTAGTAAAGCCTCTAAAATATGCTAAAGGTTTTAAATTTAGTTCCTTAGCTTTGTCTTCTGACATAACCAAAGTTACTGATGCTCCGTCAGATAATTGTGAAGAGTTTCCTGCGGTAACAGAACCATTTTCAGGATCAAAAACTGGTTTTAAAGATGCTAAGCCCTCAAGAGTAGTTTCTGGTCTGTTACATTCGTCTTTATCAACTGTATAGTCAATTTCTTTTGATTCACCTGTTTCTTTATTAGTTAGAAGCATTTTAGTGTCCATTGGTATGATTTCATCATCATAACCACCAGATTGCTGAGCTGCAGCAGTCCTCATTTGACTTTCAAAAGCATATTCATCTTGAGCTTCTCTTGAAACCTCGTATCGTTTTGCGACAACTTCTGCTGTCATTCCCATTGGAAAATAAATTCCTGGAACTTCCTCAGCCAATCTCTCATTAACAAAGTTATCCATATTCATATTCATCATAGAGATAGTTTCTGCTCCGCCAGCAATAACTGTGTCATATGAACCAGCCATTATTTGGCCTGCTGCCATAGATATTGACTGAAGCCCAGAGGAGCAATATCTGTTTATAGTTGTTCCGCCAGTTGTTATTGGTAATTTAGATAATACTGCTGCGTTTCTTCCAACATTATGACCTTGAGCACCTTCAGGATTTCCGCAACCCATAATAATGTCTTCAACCTCTTCAGGAGGTAAATTAGGATTTCTATCCAACATTGCATCTATAATATGAGCAAGCATTTCATCAGGCCTGGTCATATTAAAACCGCCTCTATGTGATTTTGCTAATCCAGTTCTAACACTATCTACAATTACTACATTTTTCATAATTTCTCCGATTTAAGCTTAACTATTCTAGTCTATCTTTATCTTTACTTAAAGCCTTATACCATTCCGGTATGAGGTCTATATCATGCTCTTTAGCTTTTTTAAGAACATACGGAATTGAAATTGGACTGAATGGAAGGATAACCAAAATACCAAGACCTAAGCTTTTAAAAATTTGCTTTAACTGTTTATTTGCATTTTCAATATCTTCATCAGAAGCATTACCTTCAATATAATTTATATAAATATCAAGCATTTTTTTATTTTCTTCAGTTTCTTCCAAAAAAGAATCTTTAAGTTTTAATAAATTTTGCTTTATTTGATTTGTATCCATATTTTTAAAATTATTATGCTACATTTGTTAGCATGATTAAATCTGAAAGAGCTCTCATAATAAAAAAAATTTTGGATAAAACATATCCAAGAACACCAGTACCTTTAAACCATAAAGATACATACACTTTGCTAATTGCTGTTTTGTTATCAGCTCAGTGCACTGACGAAAGAGTTAATCAGATAACACCTGCTTTATTTAAACTTGCACCAAACCCAAAAAAAATGTCTCAAATGTCTGTTGAGAAAATTTATGAAATTATAAAACCTTGTGGACTGGGTCCACAAAAATCAAGAGCCATCTCAAAACTATCTAAAATATTAGTAAAGAAATATAAAGGAAAAGTTCCAAATAATTTTTCTGATCTAGAAAAATTACCTGGGGTTGGGCATAAAACTGCTTCTGTAGTTATGAGCCAAGGTTTTGGAGTACCTGCATTTGCAGTTGATACTCATATCCACAGGTTGGCCCAAAGATGGGGTCTTACAAACGGTAAAAATGTTAAAAAAACTGAGGAAGATTTAAAAAAAATATTTCCAAAAGAATCCTGGAATAAGCTTCACTTGCAAATTATATTCTGGGGGCGAGAATACTGTACGGCAAGGTCCTGTTATGGTCTCGAATGTAAAATTTGTAAATCTTGCTATCCTAAAAGAAAGAAACCTTTTATGCACAAAAGACCTTAGATAATATAAAATTAATAACATCTGATTCAACAAACTTTTAAAATTTATGAAAACATCTAGAAGCGATAGTATATTTTCTGATAATGATTCTATTAAAGAATATGATTCTGAGTTGTGGGCATCATTTGAATATGAAGCCGAAAGACAAGAAGATCACATTGAATTAATAGCTTCAGAGAATTATGCATCCAAAAGAATCCTTGAAGCTCAAGGTTCAATCATGACAAATAAATATGCAGAGGGATATCCTGCAAAAAGATATTATGGTGGTTGTGAAAATGTTGATATTGCTGAAAACCTTGCAATTGATAGAGCAAAAGAGCTTTTCAAAGCAGATTATGCAAATGTTCAACCTCATTCAGGATCATCAGCTAATGCAGCAGCATATTTAGCTCTTTTGGAACCAAATGATACCATCCTTGGTATGAGTCTTGATCATGGAGGTCATTTAACACATGGATCAAAAGTTAATTTTTCTGGTAGAAACTATAAAAGTGTTCAATATGGACTTCATCCTGAAACACATGATATTAACTATGATGAAGTAAGATCTCTTGCAAAAGAGTATCAGCCTAAGTTAATAATTGCAGGTTTTTCTGCATTTACAGGAATAATTGATTGGAAAAAATTTAGAGAGATATCTGACGACGTCGGAGCATACTTCTTAGTAGATATGGCTCATGTTTCTGGTTTAGTTGCTGCTGGTTTATACCCTTCTCCAGTTCCATATGCAGATGTTGTAACATCAACTACTCACAAAACATTACGAGGACCTAGATCAGGAATTATTCTTGCAAAGGCAAACGAAGAAATTGAAAAAAAACTTAACTCTGCTGTATTTCCTGGATCTCAAGGTGGTCCTCTTATGCATGTTGTTGCTGCCAAAGCATTATGTTTTAAAGAAGCTTTAGATCCAGAATTTAAAATTTATATAAAACAGGTTATGGATAATGCAAAAACTATGGCTGAAACAATAATGTCAAATGGAATAGACATCGTATCTAACGGAACAGAAAATCACATAGTATTAGTTGATCTCAGAAGTAAAGGAATTACTGGAAAAGATCTTGAAAGAGTTCTTGGATCAGTCAATATAACAGTAAATAAAAATTCAGTCCCAAATGATCCAGCATCACCATTCGTGACTTCAGGAATAAGAATTGGGACACCAGCAGCTACAACTAGAGGGTTTAAAGAAAAAGAAATTATACAAGTAGGTAATTGGATATCAGATATTATTAATAACTTTGATGATAAAGAATTACAAAATGCTATTAGAGATGATGTTCACAAACTTACAACTAATTTTCCAGTATATAATTTATAGATGTACTGTCCTTTTTGCCAAGCAGAAGATACTAAGGTAATTGATTCAAGATTAGTAGCTGATGGTTCTCAAATTAGAAGAAGAAGAGAATGTGAAGTATGCCACTCGAGATTTACAACTTTCGAAACTATCGATCTAGCTCTACCAAGAGTTATCAAAAGTAATGGTGAAAGGCAGCCATTTAATGGATCAAAATTAAAGAAAGGTATGTTAAGAGCTCTTGAAAAGAGGCCTCTATCTACAGAAGAAATAGATTCAATATTTGGCAAAATTTTAAAAGAAATAAGAACAAAGGGAGTAAGAGAGATTAAGTCTATTGAAATTGGCAAAATTATGATGAATGCCCTTAAAGAGGCAGATACCGTTGCATATGTTAGATTTGCTTCTGTTTACAGAGACTTTCAAGATATTCAAGACTTCTCAGAGGAAATAAGTTCTTTGGTAAAAGAAAAACCAAAGAAAAAGAAATCATAAAATGAATCTCAAAGAACTGATGCTCCGTGCGATAGCTAATGCGGAGTATTTTAAATATACTGCAAAACCAAATCCAGTTGTTGGAGCAATTTTATGTAAAGATAATGAAATTATCTCTGAAGGATATCACGAGGTATATGGAAGCGAGCATGCTGAAATAAATGCAATTTCTAATGCCAGGAAATTTCTTGGAGAGAAGTTTGATAGCTTTTCTGAGTTAACATTAATATGCACTCTTGAACCATGTAGCCATATTGGTAAAACAGGTTCATGCGCACAAGAAATTGCAAGGACTGGAGTAAAGAAAGTTGTTATAGGTTCAATTGACCCAAATCCTAAGGTTTCTGGTAAAGGTATTGAAATTCTTAAAAAAAATAATATTGATGTTGTTGTAGGAATTCACGAGGATATTGTCAAAAATCAGAATAAATTTTTTTTCTTTAAGCATAACAATAATAGGCCTTATATTATTTTAAAAATTGCCTCTTCTCTTGATGGAAAATCACACATTAATAGTGACGAAAGAACAATTATTACTTCGGAAGCCTCAAGGGAAGATGTGCAAATATTGAGAGCTTCGTGTGACGCAATTCTTACTGGAGGGAATACTGTAATGAATGATAACCCCAGAATGAATGCTCGAGTCAATTTTCCAACAAATCAACCTAAGAAAATACTCCTAACAAGCAGAGATCATGATTTAAAATTAAATTTTTTCAAAGATAATAACTTTCAAATTTTTAAAAATGCAGATCTAACAAAAATAATAGAATCATTAAAAGATCAAGACATATGCTCAATATTAATTGAAGCAGGTCCAAAGTTAGCAAATTCTTTTTTAAAGCTTGGTCTAGTTGACGAAATTATTACATATACTTCAAATAATAAACTTGGTGACGAAGGTGTAAGTTGGTTTAAAGAAAAAAATGCTATTGAAAACTATGGTTTTAAATTAGAATCCTCCTATAAAATTGAAAGCGATATAAAAGAAGTATTTAAAAAAAATGGATAAAAGTAACATTCTTGAAATAATTGATGATATTAAATCAGGAAAAATGGTAATTATTGTTGACGACGAATCAAGAGAAAACGAAGGAGATCTTGTCTGTGCTGCTGATTTAGTAACACCAGAGATAATTAATTTTATGGCTTCAAAAGGCAAAGGATTAGTCTGCCTACCAATGAGCAATGAACTTTGTGATAAATATAATTTACAAATGATGACTAACAATAACAGAGCTGCTAATAAAACAGCGTTTACAGTATCAATTGAGGCTGCTGAGGGCATTACAACTGGAATATCTGCTGCAGACAGGGCTCATACAATTAAAACAGCTGTTGATAAAAACTCAATCTCTTCAGATATAGTTCAACCTGGTCACATTTTTCCTTTAAAAGCTATGAAAGGAGGTGTCTTAAGTAGAGCTGGGCATACCGAAGCAGCATGTGACCTAGCCAAGCTAGCAGGTCTACAGTCTGCTGGAGTTATTTGTGAAATTATGAATGACGATGGAACAATGGCTAGACGAGATGATCTAATTAAATTTGGCAAAGAAAATAAAATTAAAGTCGGAACAATTGCAGATTTAATTGATTACAGACTTTCAATGGAAGCTACTATTGAGTCTGTTTTAGTTAAAGATGTTGAAAATGAGTTTGGTAAATTTAAACTTAATGTATGGAGAGACAAAATCTATGATGAGTACCACTTCTCTCTCTCAATGGGTGATCTTGACAATAAAGATTCGCCACTAGTAAGAGTGCAAACTCAAAGCATACTGCAAGATTTATTAGGAATTGATGATCTTGGTAAAAATTGGTCAATAAGAAGATCATTGAAGAGAATTGCTGAAGAAGGTACTGGGTTACTTGTTCTGATAAATCATAGAGACGCAAAAAGTTATTGGCTTAATAAGCTCGAAGAGAAGGAAATAGAACCAAAGAGTAATAGACGAGTTATTGGAGTAGGGTCTCAGATTCTAAGAGCATTAAATCTAAAGCAAATAACCGTTTTAGGCACTCCAACAAAATATAATGCTGTATCTGGTTTTGACATTGAAATTACAGGATTTATAAATGAATAATGTATTGATAGTTCATACTTCATGGTATGAAAACTACATCTCACAAATGATAAAAGTTTCATCTGAAATCTTAAACAATGATTTCAAGTGCTCTATAGCAAAAGCACCAGGTGCAATTGAGCTTGCTGCTCTTGCAAAAAATAAACTAAACAAAAATGACTTTGTTGGTGTTATTTTTATGGGGATTATTATTAGGGGTGAAACAAGTCATTATGATTTAGTAACTCAGGAAACTTATAGATCTATTGGCTCACTAGCTGAAAATTATTATGACATTGCAATAATTAATAATGTTCTATGTGTTGAGAATGAAAAGCAGCTAATTGAAAGGCTAGAAAAAAATACAAAAAATAATACTAATGCATTAATAAATCTTATTGATGAAAAATCTGTCTAATTTCAAGATAATAATAAAAACAAGAGAATATTTAATTCAAGCTATTTATCAAATGCTATTTAGCAATGATGATATTCAAAAAATAATATCTCAATTTAAAGAAGAACATAAGAATAAGAAAGTTGATTTTAATGTATTTGCCGACTCACTAAAATCTATTGATAAAAATAAAAAAAAGATTGAATCAGTTATTAAATCAGTGGATATTTCAAGTTCAAGTATTGAATTGATTGATAAATCAATTCTAATTTTTGCTATCAACGAAATGTTTTATGGTGACTTGGACAAACCCATAATTATTGATGAATCTATTAGGTTAGCAAAAAAGTTTTCAAGTCCAGACTCATATAAATTTTTAAATGCCACATTAGATAAAATTTTAAAAAAAGGTATTTAATAATTATCTTAATATTGTTTGATCTCTTGATGGTCCGGTTGAAATAATTGAGGCTTTGCTCTTAACAAAATCTTCAATATATTTTATAAAGATTTGTGCGTTATTAGGGAGACTATCATATTCAGTGATGCCTTCGGTTGAGGATGACCAACCCTCAAACTCTTTGTATACTGGGAGATTATCTTCATAATCAATACATACATTAATCTTTTTCATTTCATCTAAAACATCAAGCTTTGTAATGCAAAGGTCTGTAACAGAATTTGTAAAAATAGCTTTTTTTAAGGCAACTAGATCAAGCCAACCACATCTTCTTGGTCGTCCAGTTGTTGCTCCAAACTCATTTCCTCTTTCAGCAAGCATTTTGCCATTATTATCAAAAAGCTCGGTAACAAAAGGTCCCTCACCAACTCTAGTCGTATATGCCTTTGATATCCCAATTATTTTGTCTATATATTTTGGGCCAATACCTAAACCAGTAGAGACACCTCCTGCGGTTGTGCTGGATGATGTTACATAAGGATAAGTGCCATGATCAATATCTAAAAGAGTTCCCTGAGCTCCCTCAAATAATATAGATCTGTTTTCTTCAACCCACTTCTGCATCAAATCTTGAGAGTCAACGCAATAATTCTTATATAATTCTTCGTATCTAATTACTTCTTCATATACCTCATCAACATCATGTGGTTTTTGATTATATAAATCTAATAACCTATTATGATATTCAACTAGAGAGCCAATTTTTTCTTTCAGATTTGTCTTATCACAAAGGTCTCCAAACCTTAAAGCCCTTCTTCCAATTTTGTCTTCGTAGGCTGGACCTATTCCCCTTCCAGTTGTACCAATTGATTCTGTTTTATCTCTAGCTTTATCAATTGATATGTGACTGGATAAAATTAAAGTACATGCTGAACTTACAAAAAATCTATCATTAAATGCTATATTTCTTTTTTTTAGATTTTTAATTTCTTTATCAAGTGCGTCTAAGGCTAGAACCACTCCATTACCAATTAAACATTTAGTACGTTCATGAAGTATTCCTGATGGGATTAAGTGAAGTACGGTTTTTTCTCCATCAACTTTAATTGTATGACCTGCATTATGTCCACCTTGGAATCGGCAGACAACATCTATATCTTCACTGAGGTTGTCAACAATCTTTCCTTTTCCTTCATCTCCCCACTGAAGACCAAGGATTAAAGTATTGTTAGACACTTGAAAGCCTAATTTTGATCTTTTTTATCGTTAAGATATTTAAAAAATTCTGAATCTGAATCAATTAGCATAACATCTGATTTGTTTTCAAATGTTTCTACGTAAGCTTTCATACTTCTTGTAAATTCATAGAACTCTGGATCTTGTGAAAACGATTCTGCATATATTCCTGCAGCTTCAGCATCACCCTCACCTCTCAATTCTTCAGCTTTTTTGTAGGCTTCAGCTAATATAACAACTTTATCTTTATCAGCAATTGCTCTGATTTCTCTAGCAATTTCCTTTCCTTCTGAGCGAAGTTCTTCTGCAAGTCTCTGTCTTTCAGTTCTCATTCTTTCATAAACGGAATTACTTAAATTTGAAGGAAGATCAATTCTTTTGACTCTAAAATCAATTATTTCAACACCCAAATCTTTCACAGATTCATTTAAAGAACTAAGCATAATACTCATTAATTCATCTCTTTCACCGGAAACAACTTCTTTAACTGTTCTTTTACCAAAATTATTTTTTAAAACAAATTCAGACCTTTGTCCAAGCAAACTATTAAGACTATTAAAACTTCCATTGTTTGCTTTATAAAATGTCAGCACATCAGTAATTCTATATTTAATGAACGAGTCAACCAGTAAATATTTACTTTCAACAGTTAAGATACGATCAGGCTCTTCATCAAGCGTTTGAATTCTTGCATCATATTTTTTTACATCTTGAATAATTGGTAATTTAAAATGAAATCCTACGGGGATATCAGGTCTAACTGCTTCACCAAATTGAAAAACGATTGCCCTTTCTTTTTCGTTTACTACAAAAAAACTATTAATTAATAGGCCAAAAGTTAATGCAGCAAAAATTATGTAAAAAGTATTTCTATTCATCATCATCACCTTTCTTTTTATTTTCTTCCATTATTTTATCTAGAGGTAAATATAAAAGATTGTTACCGCCCTCCACGTCAACCATAATTTTGGTTGAATTAGAAAGAACTGACTGTAATGCATCTAAATATAATCTGTCTCTTGTAACCTCAGGTGCTTTAGCATATTCCTCGAGAAGTTGATTAAATCTCTCAACTTCACCTTCAGCTTTTGCTACAACCTCTTCTTTATAAGCCTCAGCACCTCTAATTCTTGCCTGAGCTTGTCCTCTAGCCTCAGGGACAATAGATAATGCATATCTTTCGGCTTCGTTCTGTAATCTTTCTTTATCCTCTCTAGCAGCAACAACATCATCAAAAGCATTTTTTACTGCAGCAGGAGGATCAGTTTTTTCTATATTAACCTGTTGAACAATCAGGCCTGTTTGATAAATATCTAAATAAGACTGAAGTCTAGTTTGAACTTCTTGTGCGATATTTTCTCTTCCAACAGTTAGCGTCTGATCTAATGTGTTGTCTCCAACGACATGCCTTAATGCACTTTCTATAGCATTTCTTAGACTACCTTCAGGATCCTTAACGTTAAGGACAAAATCTTTTAAATTTGCGATTCTATATTGTGCTGAAACTGTAACATCAACAATGTTCTCATCTTTTGTAAGCATGCTATTAGTTTGAGTGTATCGTCTTGTTAGTGATACATTCTCAATATATCTATCATCAATACCAGCTAGTCTAAAGTTAAGACCTTCTTCCTGTTCTTCATAAAACTTTCCAAGTCTTAGTATTACTGCTCTTTCAGAAGCATCTAATTGATATATACATTGAGATGCGTATACGATTGAAAATCCGAATAGAGCATACATTAGCATTCTAGAAGATGGAAACTTAAATCCACCACTATTTCCGCTTCCACCAGATCGGTTACTTGAAGATTTTTTACCTCCAAGAATAGATGAAAACTTCTTCATTAATTCATCAAAGTCAGGAGCAACATTTTTATTACCCCATGGATCTTTATCATTTTGATTTTCCCAATTCACTTTTATGCAATACCTCGTTTGAAATTATATTATAAACTTATGTTGGGACTTATTATTACATTTAAAGTGCTGTAATTAACTTTTTAACGTCATTTTCAAGCATCTCAGGTTCCATTAAATCGATTTCTTTAAATTTATCCCAACTTCTTATCCATGTAGTTTGTCTTTTTGCAAGTTGTCTAGTTGCGAATAAAGCTTTATCAAAAAAAGTTTCATGATCATATTTTTTTTCTATGAATTCAAAAGCCTGTTTATAGTTAACTGATTTTCTAAGGGGGTGGTTAAGATCAAGATCATATTTGTTAATTAAATTCTTTGCCTCATCAACCAAACCTTGTTTTATAATTTTTTTTAATCTAGTTTTGATTCTTTCATGAAGAATGTTTCTATCGATTGAAACACAAAATTGAGAAACATCAAATTTATTTGATAAGCAATCTTTCTTATTATCTGAGAAGACTTCACTCATTCTTTTTCCAGTTTTTTCAATTACTTCTAAAGCTCTTATTATCCTTACTTCATCATTTTCATTTATTTTTTTAGCATACTCAGGATCTATTTGATTTAGTTTTTCATGAAGAATGGAATCTTTGTTATTAGTTTTAAGTTTTTTGAGACTATCTCTAAATTTTTGATCTCTTTCAGGCAAATCATTTATACCAGTATATAAAGATTTAAAATACATCATTGAGCCACCAACAAAAATTGGAAGTTTATTTTTATTATGAGTAATTTCAATAATTTCTATTGAACGTCTATAGAAATCTGCAACAGTGAATACTTCATTTGGACAAATAATATCTACCAAATGGTGAGGATATTTTTCAAGAATATTTTTATTAGGCTTTGCTGAACCAACATCGCAATCTTTATAAACCATAACTGAGTCAACGCTAATTAACTCAACAGGAAATTTTTTTGCTAAATTTATTGCGAGATCTGTTTTTCCAGATGCGGTAGGCCCAAAAAGAAAAACTATTGGTTTGTCTGAGTTATTTATTAGAGAGCATCCTCATTAGTTTCACCAGTCCTAATTCTAACAACCTCATCTATTGGTGAAATAAATATCTTTCCATCTCCAATTTTTCCAGAAGCAGATGACTTTATTATTGCAGCTTTAACTTGTTCTACCATCTCATCAGTTACTGCTATTTCAATTTTTATCTTAGGAAGAAAATCAATAGTATATTCTGCTCCTCTATATAGTTCTGTATGACCTTTTTGCCTTCCAAAACCCTTAACTTCAGTCATTGTCATTCCAGAAACTCCAATTTCGTCTAATGAAGTTCTTACCTCTTCAACCTTAAAAGGTTTAATTATTGCTGTTACTAATTTCATAATTAATTAATTAAGTCGTTTATATATTTAAATTGTTTATCTGATGAACCCCTATTATTGGCCACCACCTCAGTAGCATTATCTATCATATTAATTCTTAATTCATTATTATTTAGCAATTCTTTATATGCATTTGTTAACTCAGATTTAGACTCAATTTGAACGCAAGCATTTTCATTTTTAAATAAATTTAAAATATCCTCAAAATTCTTCATGTATGGGCCGACGATGATTGCACATTTATTCTTTGCAGCCTCAATGAGATTGTGTCCTCCATATTTTTTAAATAGGCTGCCTCCGATAAAAGCTATTTCAGCAAAATCATATAAGGAGTCCAATTTTCCAGTTGCATTGATAATAATTGCATTAGAATTTTCTCTTTCTAGATTAAGGTCTGATTTTATAACAGCATTAATTTTTTGATTTTTAAAAATTTCCATCACTGAATTAGATCTTTCAGGATGTCTTGGCACTATTATTAATTTTAAATTTGGGAAATCATCTAATAATTCGCGATATGAATCTATAATAATTTCCTCTTCTCCCTCATGAGTGCTAGCTGCAAGAAAAAACTTATCGTTTGAAATTATTTTATTAAATCCAATATTGTCTTTTATTTCAGCATCAAATTTAATTGAGCCAACTTGTTTAATTTTCTCATTTAGAGCACCAATTTGAACAAATCTTTCAACATGTTTCTCGCTTTGAGCCAAAACTAAGGATATTTTTTTAATTATAAATTTTGAAAATGATTCAAATAATAGATATCTATTAAGAGAGGATGCCGACAATCTTGCATTTGATAAAACTATTGGAATATTTCTTTTAGATGCTAGATAGATCATCGATGGCCATATTTCTGTTTCGAATAAAATAAGGCAATAAGGACTAAATTTTTTTATAAATATGTTTACAAATAAAAAGAAATCCCAAGGTGCGTATACAACAATCACATCGTTACCATATATTTTACGAGCATGTCTTAAACCAGTGGGTGTTGATACTGTTAGGATTACGTTTTTATCATTAACAAATTTTCTTACAAGTTGCTCTGAACCAATTACCTCACCCAAGCTGACTGCATGAAACCATATGAGATCTTCTCTAGAAGCTTCCCTATATAATCCAAATCTATTTAAGAAATTAGATAAATAATCTCTATCTTTTAAACCCTTAATTATAATTCTTGTTACCATAAGAGGTAATAAAATTAATAAAACTAAGTTATAGATAAATAACATCATAAAATATCTAATAATTTAACATTGTAATGATACATTGTAATTTCAAATGAAAAATGCTTTATTGGTAATTCTAATTATTTTTTGGAAAATATTAGTTTTTTTTCCAAGAAGATTTCAAAATTTCATTTCTATAGTTTTTGGTCATTTCCTTTATTGGTTGCCGCTAAAAAGAAATCGTATAAGTAAAGTAAATATTGACTTATGCTTTAAAGATCTTAGTCAAAAAGATAGAGATAATATCCATAAAAAAAATACAATCGAATTTGCAAGAGTTATATTTGATACAGGTATTTCATGGTTTTGGTCTGATAATAGAATAAAAAAAAATATTCCATATAAAATTAATGGACTCAAAGCTATATTGAATAATCAAAATAACAAGAATGGTATTCTGTTGTTATTTAAACATTCCCTTCATCTTGAACTTGATTCAAGAATTCTTGCAATGCATGCAGAGATTTATGGTATTGAAAGAGAACATAATTCGAAAATGTTTGAAAATATTCAAAAATCAGGAAGACTCAAAAGTATGAAAGGAATCACAGATAGGGATAACACTCTAACTTTCATGAGATGGCTCAAGAAAGGTAAGACTGTTTTATACGCACCAGATCAAGATTATGGAATCAAAAAATCTATAAAGGTAAATTTTTTTGGAATTCCAGCTGCAACAATTACAGCACCATTAAAAATTATTGAAAAAACTAGATGTAAAGTTTTCTTTATAAACTCTTATTTTAATAATGAAAAACTCATATTGGATCTTGAAGAGATTAATATAGATCAATCATCTGTTGAAAACTTTTCTAGTCAATTAAATTTAATTATTGAAAATAAGGTCAAACTTCACCCGCATGAATACCTTTGGCAACATAGAAGGTTTAAATCAACACTCGGAAAGAAAAAAATATATCAATGAATTTTCAACTAATAAAAAATCTAAAAGGATTTATGCCTGATCATGAAGGTATGGCTCTTTTTAAATGGGCGAAGAAATTTTCAGCACTTGGGCCCATTTTAGAAATTGGAACATATTGTGGTAAATCATCAATGTATCTTTCATCGGGAGCTAAAAAAAATGACCAATATGTTTTTACAATTGATCACCATCTTGGTTCTGAAGAACATCAAATTAATGAAGAGTATTTTGATGAAGAGATATATGATCATAATAATAAAAGAGTAAACACACTTCCTTTATTAATTGAGAATATAAATAAATGCAAAGCAAAGAATATTGTCCCAATAGTTGCAGAATCAAAAGAAATATCTTCAAGTTGGAAGTCAAATATAGGTATGTTATTTATAGATGGAGGACATTCATACGAATCAGCTAACAATGACTATAAATACTGGGAATCAAAAATAATTAAAGGTGGTTGTTTGGTAATACATGATATCTATGAAAACCCTGATGAAGGTGGCCAAGCACCATATGAAATATTTAAAAAAGCACTAGAAAATAACTATAAAATTTATGATCGTGTTGACACTGTAGTTTGCTTAATAAGAAGCTGATTGATCTTTCAAAAATAAATCAGAGGCATTTGTAAAATTTAATACAGAATCTGCAGCTATTATCAAGGCTGCTGCAGTCCAGCTAGGTTTTTCATTTGGCCAAAAAATATTTTCTTTATACTGCCATCCCATATATGGAATTTTATTCTCATCAGAAATATTTATTACATCTAATAGAAGCTCCTTAGACTTTTTCACATCACCATATATCAAAAGAGATATTATAAATTCAGATGTTTCGGCTACAGTAATCCATGGCTCTTCTTTTACACACTTTATACCAATGCCATTTACATAAAAATATGAAAAAGTTTTGTCGATATAAGATTTTATTTCATCTTTATTTAGACACCCTGACAAAATTGGATAATAAGAGTCCATAGAAAATCTCTTTCTATCTTTTAAAATATCAAATTTTCCATTTGGATTTTTTAAGGCCTTGGATAATAAATTGTATGATTTTGTCCACCTTTCAGTATTGTTATTTTTTTTTAAAATATTAGAAATTGCTAATCCACACTCTATACTCTTTAATATGGAAGAAGATCCTGTCAATAAAAAATCGTTTTCTATTTCACCATGTTCATCTATTGACCATGGAATTGTTCCGTTCTTAATTTGAAGATTTAAAGAAAAATTAATTGCAGATTCAATCGTTTGCCATAATTCTTCCAAAAAATCTTTATCATTAAAAATCTTATAATAATGTAAAGCAGCAACAGAGATATATGGTCCAAAATGTGTTGGTTTATTTTTTTCGACCGGAATATTATTTTTATATTTTGCGAACCAACTTCCATCTTCATTTTGATTTTTTACTAACCAATTAAAAGCTCTTTTTGAAGCTTCATTTTCTTTAACAAAATTTAATCCCATTATTGACTCGATATGATCCCATGGATCATGAGAGCCATCTTCGTTAGAGGGTATTGCTCCAGATTTATGTTGAATAATTTTTATATATTTTCCAAGATTTTGAAAAAAAGTAATATCTAAGTCTTTTGAAGAATATAGTCTTTTAGGATGATGCATTTTTACATCTTTTCAAAATACATTGAAAAACTTTTACCCATAATCGGATTCATTAATTTATCAAAACTATCAATGATTATAGGTTTTTTAAGAATATGTCTTTCAAGAACCTTCTTATATGCTTTAACAATTAAATTTTCATCCTGAGAATTCCAAAAGAGACATCTGAACCACCAATATGGACTATGGATAGAGTGAAATTTTTCAGATGATAAAAATTTAAAACCGCAATCTTCAATTTCACGAATAAGTTTCTTTTGATCGAATATTCTCAGGTGTCCTCCTGGCTGATTTTGATACTCTTTTGATAAATACCAACAAACCTTTTCGGGCCAAGATGCAGGCACACTTGCAAAAAATTTTCCGCCAGGTTTTAAAACCCTGTTTATTTCAATAACTGCATCATTGTATTCATGCAAATGCTCTAAAACTTCAGAACAAACAATTAAATCAAACGTATCATCTGAAAAAGGTAATGAGTAGGCTGATCCTTTCATAAATTCTGCTCCAGCATCAGATATAGATTCAAAATATGCGTAACCCTCTTCAGCCTTCTTGAGAGAATCATTATCCATATCAAGCCCTATACATTTCATCTTTGGAAATTCTTGCATAACACCAAATATATGCCTGCCCTCCCCACATCCTACATCAAGCATCGAACCATCTTCATTGAGATCATATTTTTTAAAATTAAAAGTTAGCATCTTTAAATTCTTCTATAGTTTTTGAGATAACCTTCTCATATTCTTCAGTGATCTTAATCCAATTAAAATTTTGAATTACATGTTGCCTGCCCTTCTTAGCAATTTCAATATATTTAGGATAATTCGAAAATATCTCTTTAGCACTATTTGATATCATTTCGGAATTTTTTGGTTCAATCAATTTAGCATAATTTGATGTAAGTTCAGGTATTGCTGAAACATTTGTGGCGATTAAAGGAATCTCGCAACTCATTGCTTCTATAACAGGATATCCAAATCCTTCATATAAAGAACTAACTATCGCAATTGAACTTGAAGCATAAAGCTCTTTTATTTCAAGTTTAGATAAATTAGATCTAAAAATAACATTTGCCTCAAGATTTAATTTTTTTATTAGTCTTTCAGTATGTCCATTTTTTTTAATGTTCCCAATAATTATTAAATGTATTTTTGGGAAATCATTTTTAAGAATTTTTAGGGCTTCTAATGTGTAATCTAAGCCCTTAAGTGGCACATCAGCACTTGCTGTAGTAATTAATCTATATTCGTTTCTTGAAAAATTTTCTATTGGTGCAAACTCATTTGTATCCAAGCCATTATTAATAACACTTATATTTAATTTGTTACATTTAAATTCATCGATTATTCCATCTCTAGAACTATGTGATGGAGTGATTATTCTTTTAATATTAGGTGCTACTTTTTTTTGCATTTTTAAAAATGAATACCATCTATGCCTAGAAATTTTGTATTTAATTTTTTTTGATGATTGAAGCTCATATTTATAATCAATTGTTATCGGATGATGAATTATCTCAATAAAAGGTATTCGTTTTTGAATTTCTAGCATTCCATAACTTAATGATTGATTATCAATAATCAAATCATAATGATTATTTGAACTTAAATATTGATTAGCTCTAATGCCAAAAGTTTTAGGCTCTGGAAAACCTCCAAATAAAACTGATATGAACTCATAATAATCGTATCTACTTTTATTTTTCTTTTTAAAAAATTTCTTACATCTGTCGTTCAAGTCAAAAGTTTCAAACAAATCTAGTCCAGGTAATTTGATTAAATTTATTCCATGATGAAGATTTGGATATGGTGGGCCTGAGATTACATCAACATTGTGACCCATTAGACTCAATGCATATGAAATATCTTTTACATATACTCCTTGACCTCCTCCAAATTGAGCACTTCGATAACTCAGGATTGCTATTCTTAAATTACGCAAAGTTTTACTTAATATACGTTAACCAGCTTTGATAGAACTTATCATGTCCAGATATTATTTCTTGAAATTTTTCTTGGAGTTGTTTTGTGATTTCTCCTCTAGATCCATTATTTATTAAATTATTATCAAGTTTTGAAATCGGAGTTATTTCTACAGCTGTACCTGTAAAGAATGCTTCGTCTGCATTGAGTAGTTCGTCATAATCAAGATTTTTTTCTTTAACTTGAAGATTTAAGTCTTTAGCAATTTTAATAACAGATTGCCTGGTTATGCCATTCAAGCAGTGATCCGTAGTGGGAGTATAAATATTACCATCCTTTACAATAAAGATATTTTCACCACTTCCCTCTGAGATATATCCATTTTTATCAAGCATGATTGCTTCATCAGCTCCATTATCTATGGCTTCGTGAAGTGCCATTGTATTACTGAAATATGTTCCAATTATTTTATTTCCAGAGTGAAGAGGATTTTCATACTGCTTATGAGAGGATTTCATTACTGATATACCTTTTTCTTTTGCTTCGGGATCCATATACGATGGCCATTCCCATGCAGCTATAGCAACATTAACACTTAAATCTTTTGCTCGAAGACCGAGGCCTTCATTACCCAAATAAACAATTGGCCTCAAATATCCTTCTTTAAGATTATTTTTTTCTAGAGTCTCACATTGAGCTATATTTAGTTCAGATTCTGAGAATGGGATATTGATACTTATTTTTGAAGCTGCATCATAAAGTCTTTTAGTATGGTCAGATAGTCTAAATATTGCAGGTCCATCATTAGTTTTATATGCTCTTACACCCTCAAATACTCCAGTTCCATAGTGCAAGGTATGAGATAAAATATGAACATTTGATTCATTCCATCTCTCAAATGATCCGTTTTTCCATATATATTTATTTTCAGTATTTACAAACACGATTCAAGATATAATTGTGAATGAGTATTATTGCAAAATCATACATATAACTAAAGAAAAATGATGGAAATATCAAAATCAATTTTCAGAGAATATGATATTAGGGGCATTTATCCTGATCAAATTGACGAGAATTCAATAAGTCATATAGCAAAAGCAATTGCTATAAAATGCGAACAAGAAAATGTTCAAGAAATATGCATTGGAAGAGACGGCAGGCTTTCAGGAGAGTCTTTAATTCATTCATTAGAAAAATCTCTTTCCGAGTATGGGATAAATGTAAAAAATATTGGTCTAGTTACAACCCCTCTCCTCTACTTTGCGGCAAAAAAAAATAAATATAAAAGTGGTGTAATGATTACAGGTAGCCATAACCCCAAAAATTATAATGGTATAAAGCTAATTATTAATGATAAGCCAGTTTCTGGGAATGAAATTTATAAACTCTTAGTTGAAAATAAAAACAAATCTAAAATTCCAGGCAAAATTGAATATATAGATATTAAGAGTAAATATATTGAAGAAGTAAAAAATAATATTCAAATTGATGATAGTGTTAAAATAAAGGTTGTAATTGACTGTGGAAATGGTGCTGCTGGATGTATAGCTCCAAAATTATTTAAAGATTTGGGTTGTGAAGTTATTGAGCTTTTTACTGAAGTAGACGGTAACTTTCCTAATCATCATCCTGATCCTGGAAAATTAGAAAACTTAACAGATTTAATTAAAAAAGTTGAATCAACAAAGGCTGATTTGGGTTTAGCATTTGATGGCGATGGCGACCGCGTAGGAATAGTTACTGATAAGTGTCAGGTCATTTATCCTGACAAAATCCTTATGATTTTTAGCAAGGAAATTCTCAATAAAAATCATGGGTCTATAATTTTTGATGTTAAATGTTCAAATGCTCTGCCAAAGCTTATAAAAGATTTAGGAGGCATACCAATAATGTCGCCAACAGGTCACTTTCACATTAGAAATGGTATCAAAGAACATAATCCCCTGTTAGCTGGTGAAATGAGTGGACATATATTCTTCAATGATAAATGGTATGGGTTTGATGATGGCCATTATTCAGGAGCAAGAATTATTGAATTGATATCAATAAGTAAAAAAAGTATTTCATTACTCAATGAAGAAATTCCAAGTCAATTCTCAACTCCAGAATTAAATATAACCGTCACGGATGAAATTAAATTTAAAATAATTGAAGAGTTCTCGGAAAAATGTAGTTTGAAGGGAGAAAAGATAACTATTGATGGATTAAGAATAAATTTTGATAATGGTTGGGGTCTTTTGAGAGCTTCTAATACAACTCCAAAACTTGTGATGCGATTTGAAGGAAATACTGAAGATGATTTAAAAACAATTCAAGGCAAGTTTATAGACGAACTTTCTCGCATTTGTCCATATATTGATATAAATTTAGATTAATTAATGAAAAAAGATAGAAAAAATATTATTCTTCAGTCGTTAGCAGGTATGCTTGAGGAGAAGAATATGTCAAAAATAACCACCGCCTCCTTAGCTGAAAAATCAAACATCACTGAGGCTGCGTTATACAGGCATTTTCCAAGCAAAAGATCAATTTATGCAGAGCTTTTTTCATTTTGCGATGATACAGTTTTTGCTAAGTGTAATGAGCTTAAAAAAGAAAAAATTTCTTCAAAAGAAAAAGTTAAAAACGCTTTTATTTTTTTCATGATTTTTGTGGAAAAAAATAAAGGTTTTGCTAGGTTGTTATCAAGAGAAGCACTTTCATCAGATGAGCAAAACGTAAGCGAAAACGTCAATCAATTTTATGAAAGATTTGAGCTAGTACTTAGACAAATGTTGAAAGAAGATGAAAAAAATCTTAGAGCTCAAGCAGGCGTTTCAGCTCAATTAATAATAACTGCTCTAGAAGGAAATATAGGAAGATTTATTAGATCAAAATTCAAAGACTCTCCCTCTGTGTATATTGAAAACATTTGGGCTTTGTTATCATTAAGCATATTCAAAAACTAATTTATATTCTCATCTAAAAATAGCTCAAAATAAATATTTTCAGAGGATTCTGAGTCAATTGCTCCAGTATTTTTATTAACTCTTACAAAAGATATACCTTCAGGGATTTCTTCTTTTGCAACCTCTAAACTTTTTAATTTAAAGTCCATGTAATTTAGCCAGATTGGCAAAGCAATAGTTGAGCCATATTCATCATCTCCTAGAGAGGTAAAATTATCTGTACCCACCCATACTGTTGTTACTAAATCTTTATGGAATCCTGAAAACCATGTACTTATTGAATCATTTGTAGTTCCTGTTTTTCCACCAATATCATCTCTTTTTAGAAACTCTGACTTTCTACCAGCTACACCATTTTTCATGAAGCCCTTCAAGGTATCTGCCATTAAAAATGATATCCTTTCATCAATAACTCTTTCTTTATTGTTCAATGGATTTAAGACATAGTATGGTTTTTTTGTGTTCATTTCTAATGTGTCAAGCCAAGGAAAAGCAGAGATGTTTTTATTATTAAATTGGGTATCATATTCGTTTTGGGAAAAAATATAATTACCATCCATGTCTTTGATACTATCAATGAAATGTATATCAGGAATAAAGCCCTTATTTGCAAATACACTGTAAGCTCTGACCATTTCAGCTGGTGAAAAATTGCCAGAGCCCAAAGCCAGTGATAAATCTTTTGGGAGTCGTGATTTATTGAAACCAAAATTATTTAAATATTCATGTGAATTATCTATTCCTAATTCTCTTAAAAGTTTAATCGAAACAATATTTACGGATTTTACTAAAGCATCTCTTATAGATATTGGTCCGTAAAACTCTCCAGTATAGTTTTGAGGCCTCCATTCACTTTCAAGATTCTCATCCTGAAAAACAATAGGAGCATCATTTATTAAACTTGATAAGTTATATCCACTAGCAAGGCTAGATGAATAAATAAATGGCTTAAAACTAGATCCAGATTGAGGATAAGACAACCTTATACGATCAAAGTTACTCTCATTAAAATTCTTTCCTCCGACATAAGCAATGACATTGCCATAATTTGGATTAATTGATATTAAAGATGCCTCAACATTTGGTATTTGATCTAAGGTGTATGAATCATCATCTATTTTTAAATATACGAAATCGCCAAAACTTAGAATTTGATTGAAATTAATTGGTTTCGGACCCAATTCATTTATGGATATTTGTTCTCTTGCCCATTCATATTGATCATTCCAAATAATACTACCCAACTCAAAATTTTCATCAATAAAACTTATCTTGTTATCAGTTATATTCGTTATTAATGCTTTTATGTGAGTATCATAAAAGGCATAAGATTCAAATATATTAGTAAGCTTATTTGAAATATTGTCTTTATCAAGATCAATATCTCCAAAGTAAAAATCATCAAAAAGAAAATCAATGCTTGAATTTTCAAGATATCTTTTTTGCTCATCATTAAAAAGATTTCCATAGTTGTCTGGTTTCCTCCAGCCATGTCTTTTGTCATACAGAAATAAATCATTTAAAACACTATTAACTGCATTATTTTGTGATCTTGAATCAATAGTTGTATAGACTGACCAGCCTTCTTTATAAGCTGTCAGACCATATCTATTTATAACTTCCTGTCTGGCGAACTCTGCAATGTGTTTGGCATCAACATTATATAAATTTATATTTTTTGCAATTTTTATATCCTCTGAAATTGCCTCTAAATATTCATTCCTATCAATATGATTAAGTAAATACATTCTTGATAAAATCCAGTCCCTTCTTTGAAGTGTTCTTCTAAGATTTTTCACAGGATTGATTCTTGATGGAAGTTGAGCAATTGCAGCGATAGTTGCAGATTCGCTTATACTTAGCTCGGATAAATTTTTGTTAAAATATGTATTAGCCGCTGCTTCAATTCCATAAGAACGGTTACCTAAAAAAATTCTATTAACATAGAGTTCAAATATTTCCTCTTTATCAATGTTGCTCTCTAATTCTAATGCTAAAAAAATTTCTTTAATTTTCCTTACAATTGTTTGTTCAGGAGTCAACAAATATCCTCTAACGACTTGCATTGTGATGGTTCCTCCACCGCCTTGACATCCAGATGATCTTAAACACCTTACAAAAGATCTAATTAATCCTGAGTAGCTTATACCCTGATGTTTAAAAAAATTATCATCCTCAGCCGAAAGAAAAGCATTTTTAATATTATCTGGAATATCATTAAAACTAGTTGCTCTTCTTTTTATCTCACCAAACTCACCTATGAGAACACCATCATTTGTATATACTTTTAATGGCATTTGAAGCTCAGACTCATCAACATATTTAATCTCAGGAAGACTCGGCTTTAAAACCAAATATGTACCAATTATTAGAATAATTGATAGTAAGGATGCAAAAATTCCTGAAAAAAATATAACTTTGAAAATTTTTTGCATGTCATATTTTAAATCTTTAATTTTGAAGAATACATCTTTTAGAATTTAAAAAGTGTAATTTTTTTTTTAAATGTTAAAATCTCGGCTAAATTTTATAAGTATGAACATATTTATTGTAGGTCCAATGGGTTCTGGTAAGTCTACCGTTGGTAAAATTATATCTGATGAATTGTTTTTAAATTTCTTTGATACTGATGAAGAGATTGAGGCAAGAACTGGTGCATCAATAGATTGGATATTTGATCTTGAGGGTGAAGAGGGATTTAGAAAAAGAGAAGGAAGTATTCTTAAAGAAATGGTACAAAAAAACTCAATAGTTCTCTCAACGGGTGGTGGCATTATATTATCTAAGACAAATAGAGAACTTTTGTCCTCAAGGGGTACCGTTTTTTATCTATCAACGCCAATATCTGTACAAGTTATGAGAACCTCTAAAGATAAAGATAGACCTCTTTTAAAAAACGGTGATCCTGGCGAAATACTTACAAAACTTCATGAAGAGAGAAAGGATTTATATCAATCTGTATCAGATCATATTGTTAATACTGAAAATAAATCTAGCCAAGAGGTTGCATCAGAAATAATCAAATTTGTGAAGAGTTAACTATGTCATTATTAAAAGCTGGTAAAGGTGATTCAAAATATAATATTCACATTTCAAATAAGATTTTTTCAAAAAATACCCTTAATAAATACATAAGTAATAAGAATAAAGTCTTAATAATTACAGATGATGGTATGCCAAAAAATCATTTACTTAGCCTAAAAAAAAATATTAATATTAAAAACGTTTACACATATGTTCTAAAAAAAGGTGAAACATCAAAATCATTTAATTCTTATCAAAAAATTTTAAATGAACTTGTAAAACTAAAGTTTGATCGATCTGACTGCTTGATTGCTTTTGGAGGAGGCATGGTTGGAGATATTACTGGCTTTGTAGCCTCTTCATATTTAAGGGGTATAAAATTTATACAAATCCCAACCACCCTACTTGCACAAGTTGATTCATCTGTAGGAGGTAAAACGGGAATAAATTTACCACAAGGTAAAAATCTTGTCGGAGCATTTTATAATCCTAAGGCGGTGTTTGTTTCTACTCACTTTTTAAATACTTTAAGCATGAATGAGTATAAATCAGGTCTAGGTGAAGTTGTAAAATATGCTCTCATAGGAAACATAAAACTTAAAGGGATAATTGAAAAAAATACAGAAAAAATTATTAATAAAAACGAATCGATTTTAAAGGTCTTGATTGAAGAATCTATAAAAACAAAATCTAAAATCGTAACAAAAGATGAAAAAGAATCTGGTATTAGAGCGATATTAAATTTTGGACATACTTTTGGTCATGCTATAGAGGCATTTAACAATTACAAAAATATTACACATGGAGCTGCAATCACTCTTGGAATGATTATTGCTACAAAATTATCTTTTTATGAAGGGCATATTAAAAGTTATCAATTAGATAATGTAGTTAATATGATAGATTCATTAGGTCTTAATTCTGATCATAGTAAATATAGCTACAGCAAATTAAAAAAATATATTGCATCTGACAAAAAAGTTTCAAACGGAAAACTTAACCTAATTTTAATAGACAAAAAATTTAAAGCATTTAAGACATCAAAGTTTAAGATCGAAAATATAATAAAATCTTTAAATTAAGCTGCATTTGCTGTTGTAGCTTTTAATAAGTCTTGAATGTTAGTCGCTGCCGGCACAACAAGCCAAAATTGACTTTCAAATCTATCAAAGTCATCTAATATTTCCTTTGCTTTTTTGCTGTTAGTATATTTATAGTGGTTGCTAAGAATTTCCTTTAAATGCTTTCTATGTGGCTGCATCTCCTCTGTTGTTATTCTTTCCAGTCCTACTAATCCTCTGTTGCATTTGTCGAAGAATGTTCTATCTTCATCTAATACGTATGCAAAACCTCCTGTCATACCAGCTGCAAAATTTAGCCCAACCCCGCCAAGAATAGTTACATGACCTCCAGTCATATACTCACAACAATGATCACCGGCACCTTCAATAACTGCTTTGGCTCCTGAATTTCTTACTGCAAATCTCTCTCCAACTGAACCAGATATATATAATTCTCCGCCAGTTGCTCCATAAAGACATGTATTACCAGCAAGAATAGTTTTTTCATCACTGAAAGCAAAATCAGCATCATTTTTGATAATTATTTTTCCTCCATTCATACCTTTTCCAACATAATCGTTAGCATCACCACTAAGAGTAATATTTAATCCGTTAGCATTCCAACATCCAAAACTTTGTCCAGCAGACCCCATGAAGTTAAGATTTAAACTGCCTGATAGTCCTTCTTCACCATATCTAGATGCAATTTCTCCTGAAACATTTGCACCGACAGATCGGTCTATATTGGAAATGTTATAACTAAAACTACCTTTTTTATCTTTATTAATAATGTCTTTCACATCAGATAATATCTTTCTTGATAAATCTGCTTTATCCCAAGGATTATTTTTTGATACTTTGCAAAAATTAGATTCTTTACTGTTTAAATCTGAATATAAAATTGGAGATAGATCAATATTTTTTAGATAGTCTTCAATTTCGTCCAATTGATATAAGTAGTGTGTCTTACCAATAATATCTTCAAGTTTTTTTACACCTAACTCAGCTAAATATTTTCTTACATCATTGGCAATGAAATTAAAGTAATTTATTACTCTCTCTTTTTCACCAATAAAATGTTTATTAATTAAGTCTTTTCTTTGTGTGGCTACTCCAGTTGCACAATTATTTAAATGGCAGATTCTTAGATACTTGCATCCCATTGCTATCATTGGCCCTGTTCCAAAACCAAATGATTCTGCACCAAGCATAGCCGCTTTAATAACATCAAGACCAGTTTTCATTCCACCGTCAGCTTGCAGCCTAATTTTGTGACGAAGTCCACTGTCTCTTAAACTTTGATGAGCCTCTGCCAAACCGAGCTCCCATGGTGATCCTGCATATCTTATTGAAGTAAGAGGACTCGCACCTGTTCCACCATCATGACCCGAAATAGTGATTAAGTCAGCATAGGCTTTTGCTACGCCTGATGCTATGGTTCCCACACCTGGTTCTGAGACAAGTTTTACAGATACAAGGGCTTTTGAATTAACTTGCTTAAGATCGAAAATTAATTGTGCTAAGTCTTCAATGGAGTAAATATCATGATGTGGAGGTGGAGAAATTAGGGTAACTCCAGGAGTTGAATACCTCAATTTAGCAATCAGGCTATCAACTTTTCCGCCTGGTAATTGACCTCCCTCACCAGGTTTTGCTCCTTGTGCAATTTTTATTTGTAATACTTCAGCATTAACTAAATAATGTGGTGTTACTCCAAATCTTCCAGAAGCGACTTGTTTAATTTTCGACATTTTTAATGTGTCATATCTTTCTTTTGCTTCACCCCCTTCACCAGAATTTGATCTCGATCCAAGCGAATTCATTGCCTCAGCTAGTGTTTCATGAGCTTTTGGAGATAATGCACCTAAACTCATTCCAGCAGAATCAAATCTCTTTAATATTTTTTTGCTAGCTTCAACCTTTTTTATATCAATACTTATTTTAGATTTTTTAATTCCAAGGATATCCCTCAACATTGCCGGCGGTCTTTTATCAACTAGATCTGCATATTCCTGATATTTTTGATCTGATCCAGTCGAAACAGCCTCCTGAAGTTTTTTTACAATCTCTGGATTGTATGTATGATATTCGCCACCATGTACATATTTTAAGAGTCCTCCTACACTAATATCAGATAAATTAGATGTAGCATATTCACTTAGTTTTTTATTTTCATTGTCTAAATCATCAAAATTTTTACCTGCAATTCTACTTATAGAGTTTGTAAAACATAAATCAACAACATCATTATCAAGTCCAACTATTTCAAATAATTGTGAACCTCTATAACTAGAAATTGATGATATACCCATCTTTGAAATTATTTTTAATAAGCCTTTATTAACTCCTTTTCTATATCTAGCACAATTTTCATGTGGCATTCCTTTAATCTCATTTCTATCGGAAAGATCGAGAATTGTTTGATACGCAAGTGATGGATATACAGCAGTTGCACCAAAACCTATAAGACATGCAATTTGATGTGTATCTCTAGCAGATGATGTTGATATAACTATGTTTGCATCAGATCTTAACCCAAGACTTACAAGCTTTTGATGAACACAGCCTACAGCAAGCAATGCGTTGATCGGCAAATAATCTTTGTTTGGTACTTTTTCAACGAGATGAATTATAACTTTTCCATTTTTAACTTCTTTTACAACATTTTCTTGGAGTTTCTTTAGAGCTTTTTCTAAGCTGGAACTTTTTGCATACTCAAGATTAATTTCTATATTGCTGAAATGTTTGTTATTAATAATCGACTGTAGTTTTTTAAATGATAGTACTGGTGATGTAGTTACTAGTCTTTTGGCATGATCAGGTGTTTCATCAAATACATTAAGTTCTGGTCCATAACAAGTTTCTAAAGACATAACACTAGCCTCTCTTAAAGAATCGATAGGAGGATTTGTTACTTGTGCAAATTGTTGTCTGAAGTAATCATATATTTGTCTGTGCATTTTACTCATTACAGCTAAGGCTGTATCGTCTCCCATTGAACCGGTTCCTTCATTGGATTCAACTGCAAGAGGCTTAATAACAGAGGTTCTTTCTTCTTTATGAAGTAAAAACATTTTAGATGCTATAGATAACTCACTTCCAGAAATTTTTTTTAAGCCCGGCCCTTCATACTTATCTAAGCTAGATTCAATATAAACTGTTTGCTGTTTTAACCATTCCCTGTAAGGCAACTTATCTTTAAGAGAATTATCTATCTGTTTTTCGTCTAGAATCTCGCCTGTAAATGTATTAACAGCAAGAATACCGCCAGGTGAAACTCTTCCTTTTTTTATTATATTTTCGTTATTCTTTGGATTTACACCAGTTTCAGACGCAATGGTAATGATATTGTCTTTGTCAATTTGATATCTTGCGGGCCTTAAGCCGTTCCTATCAAGCATACAAACTGCCCATTTCCCATCAGACATCACTATTCCAGCTGGGCCATCCCATGGTTCCATATGCATTGAATTGTATTCATGGAAGCTCCTTATATCAGGATCAAGCAAATATGCATTTTGCCACGCTGGTGGCATAACCATTCTTATTGCCCTAAATAATTTTACTCCTCCATTTAGAAGAATTTCTATCATATTGTCTAAGGCAGAAGAATCAGACCCTGTTTCATTTACCAGTTGTTTAAATTCTTGGATTTTGGGCAGTCTTGGACTTTTAAACTTTGATGATCGAGCTTTGACCCAATTTCTATTGCCTCTAATTGCATTAATTTCACCATTATGCGCTAACAGTCTAAAGGGCTGTGCTAAATGCCATCGAGGATGAGTATTTGTTGAAAACCTTTGATGAAAAACACAAATAGATGACTCAAATTTTGAAGATTTAAGATCTAAATAAAAATCTTGAATTGCATCAGGAAGCATTAAACCTTTATAAATAATTGTTTTTGAAGACAGGCTACAAAAATATAATTGCTCATCATCAAGATATATCTCTTCAATTAATTTCCTTGCCTGATAAAGATTGGTTTCAAATTTTTCTTCATAAAAGACTTTGTCTGTAGATTGAATATATAGTTGATAAATATTTGGTAAGCAACTTGAAGCTATTGTGCCAAGAATATCTTTCTTTACAGGTACAGGGCGAACAGCCTTTAGAATAAGGTTTTCACTTTTGAGAATCTTTTCAATTTTAGAAAGATCAGATTCAATTTTATTATTAGTAAATAATTGTCCTATTGCAAATTCATTTGAAATTTCTACCCCTTGTTCTTCAGAAATAGCATTTTTAAAAAAATCTTTATCTAAATTTAATAGAAGCCCACATCCGTCGCCTGTTTTTCCATCAGCGCCTATTGCTCCACGATGAGTCATACTTCTTAGAGCATTAATCGATTTATTGATAATTTTATGAGATTTTATACCGTTAATATCAGCTATTAAGCCAAATCCACAGTTATCTCTAAAGTCATCTTTTGAAAATAATTTTGACATATTGTTAAAGTGTGAAGACAAACTATAGCATACAATGCTATGAATTATCAAAGAAAAGTGTCATACTATGTCATACACTAATTAAAAAATGGCCAATAAAAATAAGCAATATAGAATTGAGAAAGGTCTTTTGCTGTTTACTCAGCCAAGGTCACCCTACTTCTATGGAAAGATTAGATTAAAAGGTAAATACCATACCAAATCTTTTTCACCTATCTCAGACTTTAATAAAGCTAAAGATAAACTTTATGAGTGGAGAAATGAACTCATTAACAATCCAATTGATGTATCTTCTCAAAATCTAGACAGAAATGAATATACAGATTTCAAAGAACTAAATAATAATTTTCAATTCCTAGATGTTGGCAGATATGATCCTGCAAAAAAATCAGTGGATGAAAGAAAGATTAATTTTGTAGAAATATATGGTGAATATAACCAATCCCAAGCATCTAATCAGGCTCATAGATGTCTTGATTGTGGAAATCCATACTGTGAATGGAAGTGTCCTGTCCATAACTACATACCAGATTGGTTAAAGCTTGTTAATGAAGGCAATATTTTAGAAGCTGCAGATCTATGTCACTCAACAAATAGTCTTCCTGAAGTTTGTGGGAGAGTATGTCCACAAGACAGATTATGTGAGGGTGCGTGTACATTGAATGACGGATTTGGGGCAGTCACTATAGGGTCTATAGAAAAATATATTACTGAAAAAGCATTTGAAATGGGATGGAAACCAGATTTATCAAACAGACAATGGACAAATAAAAAAGTTGCAATAGTTGGTTCAGGTCCTGCAGGTATAGCGTGTGCAGATATTCTGACCAGATCTGGTATTCATAGTCACGTATATGACAAAAATGAAGAAATTGGAGGACTGCTTACATATGGAATTCCTGAATTTAAGCTAGAAAAATCAGTTATTAAAAGGCGAAGAAAAGTTCTAGAGGAAATGGGTATTAAATTTCATATGGGAATCGAGATTGGTAAAGATATTAAATTTAAGAAGCTATATGAAAAATATGATGCAGTATTTTTAGGTATGGGAACTTATACATCTCTTGAAGGCGGCTTTAAAGGTGAGAAACTTCCAGGTGTATATAAAGCACTTGATTATTTAATATCTAATACAAAAAAATTACTAAATATGGATTCTGGTAAAGCTGAGTTTATAAATTTTAAAGGTAAAAAAGTTGTTATTTTAGGCGGAGGAGATACCGCAATGGATTGTAATAGAACAGCAATAAGACAAGGAGCTAAATCAGTTACATGTCTATATAGAAGAGATGAAAAAAACATGCCAGGTTCTAGACGAGAAGTACAAAATGCAAAAGAAGAAGGCGTAGTATTTGATTTTAATATTCAACCTATTGATATTCTTGGAAACGAAAAAGTTGAAGGTGTTAAAGTTGTTCAGACAGAACTAGGAGAACCAGATCAAAATGGAAGAAGAGTTCCAATCCCTATAAAGGGCTCTGAAAAAATTTATGATGCAGATGTAGTTATTGTTGCATTTGGTTTTAGAGCCAGTCCTGCCGAGTGGTTTAATGACTATGATATCCAAACAAGAAAAAATGGCTTAGTTATAGCTGAAGAAGATCAAAAATATAAATTTCAAACCTCTAACGAAAAAGTATTTTCAGGTGGCGATATGGTTAGAGGCTCAGATTTAGTTGTAACAGCAATATGGGAAGGAAGAGAAGCAGCTAAAAGTATTATAAAATATGTCTCATAATGAACTCAGATTCTTCATTTCTAAAAGCATTAAATAAAGAAAGTCTCCCAACGCCTCCCATATGGTACATGCGTCAAGCTGGACGATACATGCCAGAGTACCAAAATGTTAGAAAAAAATTTAAAAATTTTTTAGATATGTGCAAAGAGCCAGATATATGTTGTGAACTTGCGTTACAGCCTATTAATGCATTTGAATTGGATGCTGCAATCCTATTCTCAGATATCTTAACAATCCCTGACTCTTTTGGTCTTGGTGTGGAGTTTATTGAAAAAGAGGGTCCTGTTTTTAAAAATCCTATCAATAACAGTACAGATATTAAAAATCTCAATCACTTTGATCCTGAAAGTTTAGATTATGTGTACATGGCAGTTAATAATATTAAAAACTCTCTGCCAGAAAATATACCGTTAATTGGATTCTGTGGAAGCCCTTGGACTTTAGCCGCATATTCAATAGAGGGAAGATCATCAAAAGACTTTCAGAAGACACTAAGTTTTTTAGAATCAAATCAAAAAGATGTTCATGATTTATTAATAAAATATACGGACGCATGCTTTTTGTACTTAAGAAAGCAAGTGCAGTCTGGTGCTGATGTGATTCAGATATTTGATTCTTGGGCAAATCTACTTACAAAGGAAGATCTTATTGAATTTTCTTTTAATTATATAAATTCTTTGATCTCAGCTTTAAAGCTTGATCCTATAACAAAAAATATTCCAATTATTATTTTTGCTCGAAATCCAAAATGTAACATCGAAGAATTAATTAATACTTCTGCTGACTGCATAAGTCTTTTCTGGTCAATGAATGATCTGAATTTTGAGGTAGCTAAAAATAAGGTTGCTATCCAAGGCAACCTCAATCCAAAAATTTTACTTGAAAGTGATGAAACAATAAAAAGGGAGACCTATAAAATTCTTGAAAGATTTAAAGAATATCCTGGTTATATTTTTAATTTGGGACATGGGATAACTCCAGATATTAGACCCGATAAAATTAAATATTTAACAAATATTGTCAGAGAGTATTAGTTTTCCCACAATCTTATTAAACCCTCTTGAGTGCATGATGCAATAAGCTTACCATCTCTTGAAAAAATAGAACCTCTTGAGAATCCTCTTGCATTTCTGGTTACAGGGCTGTCTATAGAATATAAAAACCATCCATCTAAATCTAATTTTCTGTGGAACCACATCGCATGATCCAGGCTAGCGTTTTGAAGATTTTTAGTTAGAAAGTTTACACCGACAGAATTGTTGGCTGCGCCTAGAAGTCCCATATCAGATATATACAAAAGAAAGGCCTGTTGAATTACTTGATCCTTAGGGAGAGAGCCATCTGTTTTAATCCAAGTGTTTTTATATGGTGGCATTCTCTCTGGTTTAAAATAGTTTTGGGGCTCAACTGACCGCATCTCAATTTCCCTTTGTTTTATAAACATTGGCATATCTTCTTTTTTCATATTAAGTTCTTTAAGAATTTCTTTTTTAATTTCTTGCTCGCTTTTAAGTGATTCTGGCTCAGGAACATCTGGCATTTCAATTTGATGCTCAAGTCCTTTTTCTCTTTTCTGAAATGATATAGAGCAATTAAATATGACTTCACCTTCTTGAATAGCTTTAACACTTCTAGTAGTGAAGCTTTTTCCATCTCTTATTCGGTCAACCGTAAAAGTAATGGATTTATCCATATCTCCAGGCCTTAAAAAATAGGAATGATATGAATGAGCAAAATGCTCTACATCAATAGTTTTATATGCTGCTATTAAAGTTTGAGCCATTACTTGGCCACCAAATATTCTCTTGTAACCTACATTTCTTCCATTCCAAGAAAATATATCCCTATCTATTTTTTCAAGCTCGAATAACTCTAAAGATTTTTTAAGAACTGATTTTTTATTCATAAGATTTAAGTTGCGCTCAGACCTCCATCTATTAACAATTCCGTCCCTGTTATAAAAGATGATTCATCAGAGGCGAGAAAAACAGCTGCATTAGCAATGTCTTTAGGTTCAGCAAGTTTTCTTATTGGAATTTGTTGTATAAGCTTTTGTTCAATGTTTCTCTCAGGAGCAGCATCAATCATGGTTTGCACCATTGCAGTTCTAGTAAATACTGGATGAATGGAATTACATCTAACTAGATTAGTGGTTTTAGCACAGTGAAGTGCTATTGATTTTGATAAATGTCTAACTGCAGCTTTAGAGGAGTTATATGCAGAAGTATTATGTGAGGCAACAATTCCAGACATTGAGGAAATATTTATAATTGATCCATCTCCAGATTCTCTCATTAGCTCAATAGCATGTTTGCAACCAAGAAATACTGAATCTAAATTTACACTATGCACTAATTTCCATGTTTCGATATCGGTAGATTCAATATCACCACCATTACCAATACCTGCATTGTTAACTAATATGTTTAGAGATCCAGCTTCATTTTTAATAAATTCAATTGCAGATATCCAGTCTTCAGACTTAGTTACATCCAAATTAATACCTTGGCAAGATAGTTCGTTACATGTTTTTTTTAATTCGCTCTCATTAATATCACTAATATATACAACTGCGCCCTCTTCAATCATTGAATTAGCCATTTCCTTTCCTAAGCCTTGGGCTGCACCTGTAATGAGTGCTACTTTTCCTTTAAGTCTTTCTGTCATAATAAATATATAATCAATTTAAGGTCACATCTTACATTGTTTGCAAAAAAACTAGAACTTTAATCTATCAAAAGGTAGGATATGCAGTCCTGAACGTATTAAATAAAGAAATGACAATAAACAAGGAAATTGATTTACCAAATAAACCTGATAGTAAAATCAGTGTTGCTGATGTTTTTAATATTGATTCAAAGCTCACGGTTAAAGGTTTTGCAAAAAAAACAGCGTGGGTTCCAGAGATTGATAGCTCCTATGTATTTGATAAAGAGACAACTCTATCTGTTTTGGCTGGATTTGAGCATAACAGAAGAGTAATGATTCAAGGCTTTCATGGAACAGGCAAATCTACACATATTGAACAAATTGCAGCCAGATTAAATTGGCCATGCGTTCGAATAAATTTAGACAGTCACATCAGCAGAATTGATTTGCTTGGAAAGGATGCTATCAAACTAAATGATGGAAAACAAATCACTGAATTTCAAGAAGGTCTTCTTCCCTGGTCAATTCAAAATCCTGTTGCACTTGTTTTTGATGAATATGATGCTGGTCGTCCAGATGTTATGTTTGTTATTCAAAGGATACTTGAAGTTGAAGGCAAACTTACTCTTTTAGATCAAAATAAAATTATAAATCCTCATTCATCATTTAGACTTTTTGCAACAACAAATACTGTGGGCTTAGGAGATATGACTGGTTTATATCACGGAACACAACAGATAAATCAAGGTCAAATGGATCGTTGGCATATCCTTTCAACATTAAATTATTTAGATCCCTCACAGGAGCTAAAGGTTGTGATGTCAAAACTAAATAATCTTAAAGGAGAAAAGAATAAAGAAATCATAAAGAATATGATCAAACTTGCAAATCTAACTAGAGTTGGATTTGCCAATGGTGATATCTCAACATTAATGTCCCCGAGAACGGTTATATCATGGGGGCAAAATTTTAAAATTTTTAAAGACCTTGTTTCATCATTTAATCTTACTTTTCTAAATAAATGTGATGATATTGAAAAGTCCATTATTTCTGAATATTTTCAAAGATGTTTTGATATTGAAATTAATACTGGAGAATCAGGCTCGTCATCTTAATGAGTTGGACTAAAAAAAGAGAAAGATTGCATGAAGCAGCCGTTTCCACAATAAGAGCCATCTCAAAGAATAAAAAAATCTCTTCTAATACAGGATTATCTCAAAGACCACCAACAAGCAATCATGTCGCTTTACCTAATGTTCCAAGATCTTTTAAGGATTTAAATAAATGGCGAGGAGAATCTGATTTTCAAGCGTTTTGGCATTTATTTCATAAGAAAAGTAAAGATTTTCAACTTACTCTCCCTGCAAGAATGATTTTTAATGAATTAGAAATTGCTAGAGTTGAATTATTAGGTTCTTCAAAATACCTTGGTTCTGAAAGAAATATATCAGAATATACAAATTCTAGAAGCAATGAACTGGAAGATGAAAAATCTCTAAATTTTTTATCTTACGGAGCAAATTTATGGCTTAAAGAATTTATGAATTTTGATTTAAGTGAAAATTCAAAAAATATAATTTCAAAATTTATCAAAAAATATAAGATTGATTCGTCTACAAACAAAATTCGAGAAAATCTAATAAAAAATCTTGATGATCAAGCGAAGTTTGAAAAAAATGCAATCCAATTTCTTCAAAAATTAGAACTAGTTAAAGAAAATGTTGAAGATGAAGAAAATAATTTTGAAGAAGCACCTGGATCAACAGATGATATTGTCAATGAAGAAGAAAGTATTCAAGAAGATTCAGGAATTGAAGAAAAAATAGATTTAAAAGATTTTGATGGTGACTTAAATGTTGATATTCAAGATGCGATTGAAAACATTGATGATACTTCAATTGAAGATGAGATCGAGTCTCTTACTTATCCTAATAATGATTTCCAAACTTCATATATGGAAGACTATTCTATTTATACATCAAATTTTGATGAGATTATTGATGCCAAAGATCTGGTTACAAATGAAGAATCGATGCGTTTAAGAAATCAATTAGATAATTTAATTAAGCCACACATATCAACCATTGGAAAATTAGCAAATAGACTGCAAAGATTGCTTTTGGCTAAACAAAATACAAGTTGGAATTTTAATCTTGAAGAGGGAATTCTTGATAACTCAAGATTACACAGAGTTATTGCTAGTCCTGGATACCCTCTTAGCTTCAAAGAAGAAACTGAGAATGATTTTAAAGATACCATTGTTACTTTATTAATTGATAATTCTGGATCCATGCGAGGAAGGTCTATAAGCTTGGCAGCTATATGTGCTGATATTATAGGAAGTACCTTAGAAAGATGTCAGGTAAAGACCGAAATATTAGGTTTTACAACAAAACATTGGAAAGGCGGTGACTCCAAAAAATTATGGATTATAAATGGAAGTCGATCTAATCCAGGCAGATTGAATGATATCAGACACATAATTTATAAGAGTGCAGATAATAGTTGGAGAAGATCAAGAAAATATTTTGGTGCAATGTTAAGGGAAGGCCTATTAAAGGAAAATGTTGATGGAGAAGCTCTTGCATGGTCACATGATAGGCTTCTTAAAAGGCATGAGGAAAGAAAAATATTAATTGTAATTTCCGATGGTGCGCCGGTTGATGACAGCACCTTGTCCGCAAATCGTGAAGACTTCTTAGATAATCATCTTAGAGAAATTATTTCAAAAATTGAAAAAGATAGCCCAGTTGAACTTCAAGCAATTGGAATTGGGCATGATGTAACAAAATATTACAAAAATGCACTAACTATAAATAGGGCTGAAGAGCTTGGAGAAGTGCTATTAGAGGAACTAACAAAGCTTTTCAAGGATTAAACATTGCTATAAAATAGTTCTTTAACAGGGGATTTTAAATAATTTTATAGGTAATTATCATTATGAAAATTCGTAACCAAGATGGGCCACCAGAGGATTTACTTTACTTCGATGAAGACTTAGATCTGTCCCAAAAACAAGTTGAAGATGTTGTTGAGATCTTTAAGACCCCTCTCACTGGAGCATATAACTGGGATTACACTATTGCAGACAACAGAATTAAAAAACTTTATGAATTAGGTAAGGAGCTTAATTGGAATGGCTCAATTGATTTGAACTGGGACTATACTCACCCTGCTGATGAAAAACTAGTTGAACCTGATGAAGAGTTACCTCATGAAGCGCTAGAAGCTTATCAAGCTCTCTCAGAAGAAGAAAAAATACTTTTTGATAGGCATAATACTGCAGAATTAATGAGTCAATTTCTGCATGGAGAACAAGGAGCCTTACTTGTAGCATCTCAATTAGCTAGCTGCGCTCCAACTTATAATGCGAAACTTTATGCTGCCTCTCAAACATTTGATGAAGCAAGACATGTTGAAGTATTCAATAGATATCTTCAGGATAAAATTGGTATTCACTATCCGATTAATCCATCATTAAAATTATTACTTGATAAGATTCTCACTGATGAAAGATGGGACTTAAAGTTTATTGGGATGCAGATAATCATTGAAGGTTTGGCTCTTGCGGCATTTCAAATGCTTAAAGCTATTACAAAAGACCCACTTTTAAAACAACTACTCCACTATGTTGTTCGTGATGAAGCACGTCACGTAACATTTGGAATAAATTATCTTGAAGACTACTTAACAACACTATCAAAAGAAGAGATAAATGAAAGAGCTCAGTTTGCGTACGAAGCTTGTGTTATTTCAAGAGATAGACTTGTAAATACTCAGGCTGAACAGAGATTTCTTAAAATGACTGCTGAAGAAGCTAGAGAATTTCAATTAAGTACTGGTACTTTTGAAATGTTTAGGAACTTCTTATTTTCAAGAGTAATGCCAAACTTAAAGAGGATTGGTCTATTAACAGATGAAGTTAGACCAAAATTTGAGGCACTTGGATTGCTAGAATATGAGCATGCTCCAGATGATTTTGAATGTGATTGGGCAGAAATGAAAAAGCCTCTTGAAAAATTTGGACAAATTCCAACCAATCTATAACTTTAAATTTGAATATATGACCATACTTAAATAGTATGGAATTAAATATGGAGATTATTGATGTCTAAACATGCAGCACTTGATACTTTTGGGAGATCTGGGAATCCAGTTATAAGATCTTCTGCATTTGATTCTCGAGCGTCGTCAGATTCTGAGAGAATGACTCTAGATGGGGCGGTTAATAAGACGGCCATAATGCTAGCAATTCTTATATCTACAGCAGCGATTTCATGGAACTTTCCAAGTCCATTAATTGTAATGCTTTCATATATAGGAATATTTGCAGCAGCAATTGCAAGTGTCGCTACTTTTGGTTTTTGGATGCCCTTTATTGGTTTCATAATTAATCCAAGGCCCTATCTAGCCCCAAAGACCTGGTTAGTATTTGCTTTTGGAGAAGGATTTTTTATAGGCTTGATCTCTTTGTCATTTGAAACAATGTTTCCTGGTATAGTTCTTGAGGCGGTATCTTTAACATTTTGTGTTGCTGCGACGTTATTATTCTTATATAAATCTGGCATTGTTAAACCAAGTCAAAACTTCGTTTTAATGGTCTGCTCTGCTGTTTTTGGTATCTTCTTATTTTACATAGGAACGCTTATGTACTCTTTAGTTACTGGCGTATCTCCAGAAATATTTTCAGGCAGTAGTAATGCGTCTATTGGATTATCTCTATTCATAGTAGCTATGGCGGCATTTAGTCTAGTACTTGATTTTGACATCATTGAACAATCTGCTGAATATGGTTCTCCAAAGTATATGGAATATTTTGGTGCAATGGCTTTAGTTACTACTTTAATTTGGCTTTATATAGAAATACTCAGGCTTTTAGCGAAGTTCAGATCTAGATAGTGTTTTCTTCAAATCCTTTTATTCTATTTCTTGGATTAGTTTCCTTTGGAATATTCTTCTATTTATTAAGAATACGAGCATCTAAAAATCAAATGGAGTCTTTTGAAAACAAAAAAAGAATGAATTGGTCTTGGTTATGGTTAAGATATGGAAAAGATAAATCAAAATCAAATGTTATTGAAGGTGAAGCGAAAGAGGTAAATCATGAAGAAGAAAAGTAATACGTCAATAAAAAATCTTAAATTAATATTTTTTACTGCATTAACACTGCACATTGTGGGTTCTGAATTGAATCAAGATCCTCAAATAATTCAACCAGGCGCACCAGGTAATCCGTCAAAAGTAATTGATGCAAAAGAAGCAACAGATATAGCTAATACTTCATATATAAAAGCTGATGTTGATTTTCTTCAAGGAATGATTGTTCATCATGAACAAGCTATTGTGATGTCTGAAATGGCAGATGAAAGAACAAATAATAAATCAATTTTAGATCTTGCAAAAAGAATTGATGCATCTCAAAAAGATGAGATTAACTTTATGGAATCTTGGTTAAAAGATAGAAATGAATTTAAAAAAGCAGTAGATGAACATGATCATAATCATCACGATCACAACATGCATAACCATATAGATATGGTTGGGATGGCTACTCCTAAACAACTTAACGATTTAAGCAATTCTGATAGTACTAGTTTTGAGAGGTTATTTCTTAAATTAATGATAAATCATCACGATGGTGCATTAGAAATGGTTGAGGAGTTAAAAAAATATCCTGGAAATACCTATGATCCAATATTGAATGAATTTGTTTCAGATTTAATTAATGACCAAGGTGTTGAAATTGAAAGGATGAACGCCCTACTAACTAGTTTATCTGATGATCCTAGAGCCGGTTTGGCTGGAGGACTATTCATTGCCGAAGAAGCTATTTTGAATATGGAGCTAATAACATCATTAAAAAAACCAACTGGTTTTTTTGATCCTGAAAATCCTGCTGCAAAGGGCTCGGAGGACTTAACTGAGGATAATGAAGATAAAACTACTGCAGAAATTTCTAGATCTTTAAGATCGCCAATGTTGTCTTTTGCAAATACTGATATGGCTTTTAAAGATAATATTCTTGTTGCTGGAAGTTATCATGGATTTAATATCTATGAGCTAGGGAATGATGGCATTCCAAGTCTAATTTCATCAGTTGTATGCCCTGGTGGTCAAGGAGATGTTTCAATTGTTGGAAATCTTTTGATTATGTCTGTAGAAGAAAATAGAAGCAGAATAGATTGTGGACTTGAGGGTGTAAATAGTGATTCAAGTCCTGAAAGGTTTAGAGGTATTAGAATCTTTGATATATCTAATTTTTATAAGCCAAAACAAGTTGGAGCTGTTCAAACCTGCAGAGGTTCACACACTCACTCTGTGGTATCTAGTGATAGAAAAAAAATTATAGTTTATAACTCTGGAACTGGAAGAGTAAGAGATACGGAAGAAAAAGAAGATTGTTTCGGCTGGGATGGTGGAGGCTCGTCCTATTTTTCGATTGATATAATTGAAATACCAATTAAAAATCCTTCGAGATCTAAAATTGTTAAAAGCCCTAGGGTCTTTATGGACCTAGAAACTGGCAATGTTGCAGGATTATGGCGAGGTGGTGACCATGGTGATGATACCCAAGATACAAACTCAACCAATCAATGTCATGATATTACGGTTTTCCCATCTGCAAATATTGCTGCTGGTGCATGTTCTGGTAATGGAATCTTATTTGATATAACTGATCCCTATAACCCTGAAAGACTTGATGTTGTAACTGATATTGGTTTTGCTTATTGGCATTCTGCAACATTTAATAATGATGGTACAAAAGTAATTTTTACTGACGAATGGGGTGGCGGTGGTCGAGCAAGATGTCGTGCATGGGATCCTCTAGACTGGGGAGCAGACGCTATTTATGATATTGTTGATAAAAAATTGGTTTTCAAAAGTCATTACAAAATGCCAGCACCTCAGTTAGAAACTGAAAACTGTGTTGCTCACAACGGATCAATTATACCAATACCCAATAGAGATATATTTGTCCAAGCATGGTATCAAGGTGGTATTTCTATAATGGATTTTACCGACTCTTCTATGCCAAAAGAAATTGCTTATTTTGACAGAGGTCCTATCCTTGAGGACATATTGATTACTGGGGGATATTGGTCAACATATTATTACGATGGCTTTATTTACGGCACTGAAATAACTAGAGGTCTTGATGTTTTCAGGTTAACACCAAGTGAATATATTAGTGAAAAAGAAATAGAGGCTGCCTCAAAAGCATTTCCAGCAGTTGGCGATAGTGTATTCAATCCACAACAACAGTTCCCAATGGCATGGCCTGCAACTTTTTTAGAATAAACTTTTAAAAATGTTTGTTGCGATTGATTTTGGAATAACAAACACAGATGTTGCGGTTAATCAAAATGGTGATGATATATTCTATTCATTTCCATCAAGATCAATAACAAATGAATTTATTGATTATATCTTTAATGAAATTGATTTAGATTTTGTTAATTTGCATAAAATTGGAGTAACTGGCGGCAAATCCAGTAATTTAAGTAATACGTATAAAGGTGTGCCCATTAATAAGATTAATGAAGAAGAAGCAATATGCCGTGGCGCAATGGCTTTATATGATATTTATGATGAGTCTTTTGTAGCTGTTAGTACTGGAACCGGGACTGCATGTATACATCATAGTGGAGGTAAATTTAACTACTTGGGAGGAATATCAGTTGGAGGTGGGACATTACAAGGCTTATCAAAATATTTAATAAGTACTGAAAATGTAAAAGATATTGAGGAATTGGCTAAAAAAGGAGATAGAAAAGAATTAGATTTTTTGATTGGAGACGTAGTAAATGAAGTTGGCTCTTTAAATCAAAATATTACTGCCTCAAATTTTGGAAAAGCAAAAAATAATAAAAATAACTCCAAAGAGGACACTGCTGCTTCTCTTTCAAATATGATTGGGGAAGTTATAGGAACAATATCTTATCTAAACGCTTTTTTGTGTAATGAAAATAAAGTTTATTTCATAGGGAGAACATCATTAAATAAAGTTATAAAAACTGCTATTGAAGATAGGTTAAAACTTGCTAATATTAGTGGTGTATTTAAAGAAAACAGAGAATATGGTAATGTACTTGGTACATTAAGATCTATTCAATCAGATTAGAAGAATTTTTATAGAAAATGGAAGTATTAACAGATAAATCAATAATTATTACTTTAGCTGTCCCAGCTTTTTTTGTATTAATAATAATAGAGTATTTTTACGGCTTATTTATTGGGAAAAATACTTATCGCTTGAATGATACATTAACGAGTATTTCTTTAGGAATGATAAGTAGATTTCCTGTTATGTTAAATTTTGGAGTTCAGAGTGCAATATTTATATATATCAGTCAGTATCTTTCCCTAGGACTTTTATCTGTAAAGAATCCTTTTACCTGGATAGCTGCTTTTCTTTTGTATGATTTATCATATTACTGGATGCATAGAATGCATCATGAGATAAAAATTTTATGGGCAACTCATAGTGTCCATCATCATGGAGAAGATTACAATTTAGCAACTGCTTTAAGACAAACTAGCACAGGGTGGCTTTGGAAATGGATCTTTTATACACCAATGATGCTAATTGGAGTGCCTGGTGAAGTATTCGTAACTGTAGCAGGTATTAATTTAGTTTATCAATTTTGGGTTCATACAGAACATATAGGGCACCTAGGTTTTCTTGAAAAAATATTTATTACGCCTATGAATCATCGAATTCATCACGCGAAAAATAAAGAATATATAGATGCAAATTATGGAGGTGTTTTCATAATTTGGGACAGGATGTTTGGAACTTATACTCCACAAAGAGATGAACTCGATCCTGTTTATGGGACTGCAACGCCATTGAATAGTTGGAACCCTATTTGGGCTAATTTCCAAGTTTTTTCAATAATGGTAAAAGACACCATCAAAACTAAGTTTTGGAAAGATAAGATTAAAGTATGGCTTGCAGAAACATATTGGAGACCTGAGGATTGTATTGAGGAAAAAGATCCAAAAGACTTTTACAAAAAATTTAATCCTACAATAGGTACTGACATTAAAATTTTTAGTGTCACACAAATATTATTTACAACTACAGTATTTAATCTTGTTTTTATAAATGCGCCTTTACTTTCGTACTTTGAAATTTGTTTATTTGGAGTATCCTTAGTTACTCTAGCATCTTTAACTGGATATTTGATGCATGGAAAGAGAATTGCATATCAGCTTATTTTGTTATTTTCAATATTAAGCATTCTAATAATATTCACATATGATTCAATAAACATGAGCTTAATTTCTTCAAAATTACTTTTAGCTCAGCTTACTTGTAATGTTATAACAGTAACTGGAATACTTTTTTTCCAGTCACTGTTAAATTTCAGAACTCTAAAAACTTAATTTACTGAACATCAAATCTGTCAGCATTCATAACTTTATTCCAGGCACATATAAAGTCTTTTGCGAACTTATCTGAGGAATCGTCCTCAGCATATACTTCAACAATTGCTCTTAATTGAGAGTTTGAACCGAAAACAAGATCAGATCTTGATGCAGTCCTGATCTTTTCTCCGGATTTTCTATCAAATGCCTCATAAGAATTACCTGTTCCATTAGGTTTCCATTGAACAGACATATCTAGCAAAGTTTTAAAGTAGTCATTGCTTAATTTATTTGGATCCTCAGTAAACAATCCATATCCATTTGAACTTATGCCCAGAGATCTCAAACCACCAACGAGCACCGTCATTTCTGGTGCCGTAAGGCCAAGTAATTGAGCTTTATCAAGCATAATTTCCTCAGGAGATGTATTCACACCTTTTGCATGATAATTCCTGAAGGCATCTGACTTAGGTTCTAGAACCTCAAATGATTCTATATCAGTTTGCTCTTGAGATGCATCGCCTCTTCCAGGAGTAAATGGAACTTCTACACCTGAGGCCTTCTCTATAGCAAGATTACCAGCTAATACTATAACATCAGCAACTGAGGCGCCTGTTTCATTTGAAATTGATTCATATATATCCAAAACTTTACTAAGTTGGCTTGGATTATTGGCTTCCCAATCTTTTTGCGGCACTAATCTAATTCTTGAACCATTAGCTCCTCCTCGCATATCAGAGCCTCTATATGTAGATGCACTTGCCCAAGCAGTCTCCACCATTTCCTGAATTGACAAACCTGACTTACTAATCATTTCTTTTACTTTTTCAATATCATAATCAGAGTTGCCTAAAGGAACTGGATCCTGCCATATTAATTCCTCACCAGGAACTTCTGGACCCATGTATCGCGACTTTGGACCCATATCTCTGTGAAGAAGTTTGAACCATGCTCTTGCAAAAGCATCTGCAAATTCATCAGGATTTTCGTGAAATCTTTTTGAAATTTTCTTATAACTTGGATCTTCTCTTAAAGCCATATCAGCAGTTGTCATCATTGTTGGGACTTTCTTTGAAGCATCTTCAGCATCCGGAGCCATATCTTCTTCAGTTTGACCAACAGCATGCCAAATATGAGCTCCTGCAGGACTTTTAGTTAATTCCCATTCATAACCAAACAATAAATCAAAATATCCATTGTCCCACTGAGTAGGATTTGCAGTCCACGCTCCTTCAATACCACTAGTTATTGTGTCGCTACCTACTCCAGATGCGTATGTGCTTGTCCAACCAAATCCCATTTCCTCTAATGGAGCTCCTTCTGGTTCTGATTGAACATGATCCTCTGCTCCAGCTCCATGTGCTTTTCCGAAAGTATGACCTCCAGCAACAAGAGCAACAGTTTCTTCATCATTCATTGCCATTCTTCCAAATGTTTCTCTGATGTCATGAGCACTTGCAAGAGGGTCTGGATTTCCATCTGGTCCTTGTGGGTTGACATATATTAGCCCCATTTGAACAGCTGCAAGGGGGTTATCTAATTCTCTTTCGCCCTTATATCTTTTATTTTCAAGCCATTCTGATTCAACGCCCCAGTGAATATCCTCTTCAGGACCCCAAATATCTGCTCTGCCACCACTAAATCCGAAGGTAGTTCCACCCATGGATTCAATTGCTACATTTCCAGCTAGTATTAATAAATCTGCCCAGCTTATTTGTTTCCCATATTTTTGTTTAATTGGCCACAATAACCTTCTAGCTTTATCTAAATTACCATTATCAGGCCAACTATTCAGTGGAGCAAAACGTTGAGCGCCAGTGCCACCACCGCCTCGGCCATCTGTGTTTCTATAGGTACCAGCAGCATGCCAAGTCATTCTAATGAAAAATGGTCCATAGTGACCGTAGTCTGCAGGCCACCAATCTTGTGAATCTGTCATTAATTCATTTAAATCCTTCTTAAGAGCTTCATAATCTATTTTTTTAAACTCTTCTCTATAATCAAAATCTTCATCCATAGGATTAGATTTTTTATCGTGTTGATGCAATATATTGAGGTTCAGCTGATTTGGCCACCAGTCTCTTGTTGAAGTTCCACTTGAACTATTTGTTGTCATTGCCCCATGCATTACAGGACATTTACCTTCTGATTTATCAGTCATCTAATAATCTCCTTATGTTATAAAAATGTGCAAAAAGAAAGTTTCTAATAATAAATATACTATAAAAAAATCAAAAAAAAAGTACTAAAAGTATATTTAAATGGTGGAGCTACGCGGGATCGAACCGCGGACCCCCTGCTTGCAAAGCAGGTGCTCTCCCAGCTGAGCTATAGCCCCACATTAGGTTGCAATATTGTACTTTAAAGAATATTTTTTTGTATATTTAATCTAAATTCTTTTTATTATTGATCGGAGCCAATTTAGAAGATTTTAATTGTTCAGTATTTGGATTTTTACTGCTTCTGCCCGAAGCACTAGCAACAACGTTTTCTTTATAAATATTAAAAACCTCAAATAGTAGATAAAACCAAAATCCATTAACCACAGGTTCAACTATTGCATCTATAGCGGCTAGGTTCAAGGGCGCACCAGTTAGCAGCCTGTTACATGTCATTGCGATAAATATATGGCCTATTGTATATATTACTGCAAGATAGATTCCAACATTTTGCGAACTAAAAATTTTTGTCGGCATATTATCTAATCTTTTTGTAATGAGATTCTTTAAAACTACAAGAAGAAAATAAAACCAAAATCCATTAATAATAGGTTCTATAAATGCATCTGCGGCAGCCATATCTAATGTAGCTCCGGTAATGATTCTGTTGCATGTCATGGCTATTAAAATATGACCAATGGTATATATGACAGCAAGAACTAAGTTGTCATACTTAAAAACTTTAACGTCGTCATACTTTAAATAATTTTTCATATTGATTATTCTACTTCAAAAAAAAGGGCAATTGTATTGCCCTTTCTTTATTTTTAGGGGTACTTTATAACACCCCTCTCCCAAAATATTAGAAACTATATGTAAAACCTAATTTCATTGTTCTAGGTTTTTGTGACCTAGCTCCTTCTGAAGGTGCTCTAGAGATCAAATCTGCTTGATCTGTAGTGTTCTCAAGAATTACATAAACATCCATAGAATCATTAATAGCTTTTCTTAAGCTTAGGTCTAAATAACTATGCGATTCAATTTTATTGTAAGTTCCGCAAGCTGCAAGGGAACATGAGCTTCCTACATTCACCCATCTTGCACTTCCGCTTAATCCATTATCAGTAATAAAACCAACAATAACTGAACTTTGTTTATTAGGTATATATGGGAGATCATCTCCAGCTGCGACAACTCCAAAATAGTCACTTTCAGAACTATTTTTGAAAGTTGCATCTGTGTTAGTCCAGCTAATTGATACCGGATAAGCAACTCCATCACCTTGAAATACAACAGAGCCATTTAATTCAAGACCAGTAACTTCAGCCTCACCTCCACTAAAGATTGCTGATTCATCAGCATCACATGCTGCACCACTAACTAAAGTACATTCAGCAGCAAGTCTTGAGTAATCACTAGCAAAATAGAATACTTCCATATTTGAAGTACCTTCAGAGTATCTAACTCCAAGCTCCATATTGTCTGCTTCTTCAGGATCAGCCCCAAACATTGGAGTCATTCCTTCATGAAAGCCAGCTACTAAAGTTGTAGTATTACTAAGGTCATATGTTGCAGCAATACTTGATGTAGTATGGTCGTTGTAGGCCATTGTATCTCTAACGTCAGCGGGTCCGGTTCTTACTTCTGTTAAATTTGGTCCTGCTTTGTCTGACCATCTTCTATGACGTTGTTCATAATCTTCAGATCTGTAACCTAATGTAATAGCGAGCTTTCCAAAATCCATAGTGTCTTCTATATAATATGAAGTTGCACTTGATTCTCTTAGTCTGTTATTGCTTCCACTAAGGCCAACATAACCATACAAGGCTGATAAAGATCCATCTGCTGCTTGATCAGCATATTCGTAAGCTTGAACTCTACTTTCTGAATCTTCCATGTCTCTGTAACCCAAAGTAATTGCATGTAAACCAACTTCTGTTGAAACTTTGAATTGATATCCTTCGTTGGTGTAGTATCTATTATTATGTTTGTATTCTATTTGAACAGGTAGCTTACCATCTAAGATATCTTGTGCAGTCGAGCTGCCATTGTTTGCATTGCTTATCAACTCATTGATATCGTCATCTTCTCCATGATCTTTTTTATTATTGAAATCACTTACTTTAAACCAGTCTCTGTAATAATCGTTCTGCCATGAAGTAAATACAACATCAAAATTATCAAAATCACCAACATAAGTTATTGATGTTTGCTCTCCATCATTCATCATTTCATCATAGGCTGTAGCACCATATCGTAATCTTGGGTTAGCATTAAAGCTTACTTGAGATAGACCAACATATGATTGATCTGAGTTTTCTTCTATGTCTACTCTTTTAAAGGTTACGGAATGATTTCCTGAGCTGTATCTAGCTTTTATCATGAGGTCTGATTTATCAAAACCAGTATCACCACCAACATTAGCAATAGAGTCAAAGCCGTCACTTGCATGTTCATGCACCTCTACTAAAGCTCCTAAATTTCCTTGATTCACTCCATAATATGCATGAGTTCTAGTCATATTATTATCACCAAATTCTTGAACAAATTTTCCTGAATTAACTTTTGGAATTGGTGTACTAATTAAGTTAACTGCACCTCCAATTGATTGAGGACCAAGTGGAACCGCAGAAGGTCCTTTTAAAACTTCAACCGAATGAATCCTTGCTGTAGTTGGAAAATAATATGCTGAAGAAGCAGTATATGGAGCTGGCGCAACTAAAATACCATCTTCCATGATTGTAATTTTCCCTGATCTTTCAATTGCTGTTCCTCTAATTGAAATGTTAGGTCTTAAACCATAACCTTCCTCAGTACGCATGTAGACACCTGGTACTGCAGTAAGAATTTTTTGTATATCTGTATCCATTGCCTTTTGAAGGTCTTCATTAGATATAACTGCACCAGAACCTGCTAAATCTTTAACATCATCTTTTGTACCAATGATTGTTACTGAGTCTACAGCAATCTCTTCATAATTGTCCTGAGCAAAAATAAATGACGATATTAAAAGAGCTCCAATGAATAATACTGGAGATATGTCTTCAAAAAGTTTATTTGATATTTTATTCATAATTATCCTAATAAAAATTAGTTGAAAGCTACTTTTTTTCGCCTAAAGATTTTTGATTAAAAAATCAGAAAACTGCACACTTTTAGGGGAATGACCAATAAAGTAGCTTTCATGAATGAGAATGATAATGATTCTCATTTAGATTTGCAAGTAGAAATACAAAAAAATATAAATTTTTTATATAATTAATAATTATTTAGAGAAAAACTTTGGATAATAGCTATTTATTGCCTCTTATGGCGAAGTAGGTTCCAAGAAGAAATAAAAATATTTGCTCGCTCATAAATAGCTTTTTAGTTACTAGCCAATCAGAATGAGCAATCAAAATAGCCCCTATCATTATTACACCGACTGCTCCGCCAGATAATCTTGTTACTAAGTCACCAACTTTATTGTTTAGTAACCCACCAAAGATAATTCCAGCACCTGCACCAACCTCACCTAATGCAACTAAACTAGTAACTAGTTCTGGATACATGTAACCCATGCTTTCGAACCAAGTAACCATTCTTTCTGGAGGTAATGGAAACTTACCTGCTCCATGAAGTATAAAGGAAATTCCTAAACCTAATCTAAGTAACCAAGGTGTAATTGGCATTAAAGGTTTTGCTGTAGATTCAAGAAGATTATTTAATTTATTCATTTATTTAGCCTTTCTTATATGGATTTCAAAAGTATATCCTCATCAGCACAAAGTTCAAAACCTTTTAAGTCAAGTAGTTCATCTAACTCATCATTACCAATTTTTATCTTGGCTAACATCTTTCCACATTTAGAAACTTTTTCTTCTTTAACGCACCCCATATCAAAGAGTGAAGATCTGATATTCCCCATACTATTTTCCATAGAAATCCATCCCTGATAAACACCATTAAAAAGAATATTATTTATTTTTGCTCTTAAATCTTTAAATTCATTGTCATCTTGAGCAGAAATAAATACTTCCTCGTTTTTTTTAAACTTTAAGATATCTAATTTTGAAGCATCAATTAAATCACATTTGTTGTTAACAATAATTTGGGGAATATTCATAACTCCTAAGTCATTTAAAATATTGTTAACTTCCTTAATTTTTATTTTGTAATCAACATCATGGCTGTCCACAATATGCAATAAAAGATCAGCAGTTTTAAGTTCATCTAAAGTGGCCTTAAAAGACTCTACCAATTGGGTTGGCAAATCTGAAATAAAACCAACTGTATCTGAGAATAGTATTGGACCATGTTTAGGATCCTTATTTTTTCTTGTAACTGAGTCTAATGTTGCAAATAGTTTATCTTCAGCTAGTTGAGAACTTTCGGTCAATTTATTAAATAAGGTTGTTTTTCCTGCATTTGTATACCCAACTAATGCTACTAATTTATTTCTACTTTTTTTCCTTGAGTATCTATTGATCTCTCTTTGTTTATGAGATTTTTCAAGTCTTTGATTAAGTCTTTTAATTCGCTTATTTATAAGCCTTCTATCAGTTTCTAACTGAGTTTCACCAGGACCTCGTAAACCTATTCCACCCTTTTGTCTTTCAAGGTGAGTCCAACCTCTTATTAGTCTTGTTGAGAGATGTTTAAGTTGCGCAAGTTCAACTTGTAATTTACCAATGTGCGAAGAAGCCCGAGTAGCAAAAATATCTAAAATAAGTTCAGTTTTATCAATAACCCTCTTGTTAAAAAACTTTTCCAAATTTCTTGTTTGAGATGCAGAAAGTTCATGGTTAATTATTATTATTTCAATATCGCTATTAATGATCTGATTCTTTAAATTTTCAAGATTTCCTTTCGATATAAACGTATTAATTACTGGAACAGTTTGATTTAAACATTTACTACCATGAATAGTTAATCCAGATGAAACAACTAGACTTTTAAACTCATCAAAAGCATTCTCTAATTTTGTTTTTTTATTTAAAGAATCAACATTGATGAATAATAGAAAAGCCTTTTTTATTTCATTAATATCAACAGAATTCATTAATAATATTTTAAAGATATTTTTATATTTTTAAAAACGCTTTCTGCAATGTGAAGCGAAAGTTATGTAAATAATTTTCGCTTCATTTAAAGATATTATTCAGCGAAATCTTTTCCTTTAGCTGCTTCAATCTCACGCTTGTTCGGATTGACTGATTCTCTGAATGGTACATCAACAATCTCGCCTTCAACTGGCTCGCCTGGAATTACCGAATATTCATCAGGTAATTTCACTAACAATTTAGTCCCTACCTCAGATGAGGACCATGGAACCCACGCAAGTGCAATATTAGTTTCAAGCTCAGGTGACCACCATGGAGAGGTAACATATCCCATATCATTTCCATTAGTGTCAGCAACAAGCC